>CAYINU010000015.1:0-23152 GCA_964364855.1 uncultured Candidatus Marinamargulisbacteria bacterium
TATGCGTTTGACGAGCCGGTAACCCTGAAATCGTTTGCCCAAGCGCAGATCAATTTGTATTACGACGGGTGGCAGCTGTTGGGAGAACGGGAGCGTAGCGAAGGAGAAAGCGCGCGCGCCAATCTGGCAGCCAGCCAAGTGGCCATTTATGCCCGTCCTTATTTAACGGCACAGTTAACGGAGGGAAAATATATCGCAGCCGAAACCTACTATTTGGACGCGACCCGCACGCATGGTGTGGTGCTGTCGATCCATACGGTGGAAAGCCAGTGGTCCACGGTACAAAACAGTGTAAAAACCGTTCTGGATAGCTTTTGGGTCGGTGACCAAGCGCCCACAGCAGGGCCTGCCGAGCTGCGGGTGACGGCATCGGGCGGCCGATTGAAGGCGACAGACGCCAGGTCACAAAACGAAAAGTGGGCAATGGAACTGTCCGGTTCGATGGCCGGGCAACCGATGCTCTATCAAGGCATCGTTTATGTGGTTGTGGAAGAACCAACCCCCATTCTGTACGGTCTATGGGCGGATTCGGGCCGTCCGCTGTTTGATGTGTCTCTGATGGGACCCCTGCAAGGCATGCCAGTAGCCGTGGAAGGGGGACTATTCACCATCGAAGGGAGCACAATCGTGAGGCGAGCTCCGGACAGTGGCGATGTCGTCGCAACGGTGGCGTTGCCCACGGCAGATACCCCCTTGCAATGGGACACGGATGGCAAAATAGCGTTTGTACTGACACAGTCGGATCGGCAGGAAATTCTGATCGCGGTTGACTTAGAGACGGGTGCGTTACGGTGGCAATTGCCCTTAGAGGATCACATTGTGTTGCTGGAAAGGGATGGCGATCAACTGGTGCTGATTCCTGCCGAGACGGAAGGGGCCCGCGCCGGCATCCTCTTCGTGGAAATACAAACGGGAAAAGTTCGAAAATAGCAGTCCACCGAGGTTCCATGGTCGTAATATAGAAATTGATAAAATATATTATTGACGTAATTAGAAAACTCTTTCTATAGTACTGGCATTCAGGTCCTGAAAGACATTACTTAAGAAGAGGTGAAATATGAGTTACAACTACAACCTGACCATTTTGGTGGGACGGTTAACCAAGGATCCGGAGGTCAAACGGTTTGATAATGACCGCATCAAGGTGTCATTTACCCTGGCCATACAGCGACCTTACCGTGGGCTGGACCAGAAAAATCTGGCCGTAGACTTTATTCCGGCCATCGCATGGGGGCGGGCAGCCGAATGGGCCCAAAAAATGCTCAAAAAAGGAGACGCCATTCTCATCGAAGGCCGTATCCAGGTCCGCTCGTTTTTACGAGAAGGGAATAAACGCTGGATGACCGAGGTTTTGGTTCACAATTTTCAAGTGATGGATCCATCGGGCCGTGGGGCCGCCGCTTCCTTTGGCGAGGAGAGGGAGCTGGATGTCGAGGAGACTACCACGTCAGAGTAGGATAGGTTGCCTTTAGTAGCTCCGGCTGTGGAGACTCACCTGGGATAAACACGGTAAACACGGTGCCCTGCCCTGATTCGCTTTGGACATGCAGGGCACCGCGATGGTCCCGGATAATCTGGGCGACGACACTTAGCCCCAATCCGGTACCGCTTTTTTTGGTGGTATAAAATGGCTTGAACAGGTTGGCTTGTTCTGCTTCGGACATGCCGCACCCATTGTCTGCGATGGACACCGAGACATACCCATGGGCATCGCTGGCCTCGACGCGGATCTCGCCATTGCTTTTTGGCAATGCATGCAAGGCGTTCATGCCAAGATTCAAAAAAACTTGGATCATCTGATTGTAATTGGCAAACATCAGGCCAGCCTCGTCGAGGTTTATTTCTGCTGTTGCGGAATGGTGCTTGCGTTCGCCTTCTAGCAGGGAAAACACGTCTTTGAGCACAGACTGAGCGGCGATCAACTCTTTTTTGGTATTGGGCCGACCGCCGCGCAGCATGGCTTGACAAAGCTCATCGATGCGGTCGACTTGGTGAATCACAATCTGCGAAAATTTTTCGCGGAATTTCTGCTCATTCCATTGATTGGTTAGCATCTGCGCAAAGGCTTTGATGGCAACCAGGGGATTTTTGATCTCGTGGGCAATGCCGGCAGACATCATACCCAGTGTAGACAATTGATTGAGCTGTGCGACTTGTGATTTGAGCGTGTCCACCATTGTATTGTCTTGCAGGCAAATCATGATATAGGGCTCAAGCGCCAAGTGGGGTTGGATGTAGTGAGCTTCGACAATAATGGCTTGGGGGTCCTGGCCTACCTGCACGGTGGTTTCGAGGCGCAGCGGTTTACTGCCAGGCCTTAGGTCCAGAACTTGACGCAGATCGGGACAGGCTGCAAACGAGGACTCGAGTGGGGTATGGGCCTCGGAGAGGGTAGATAGCCCCAAGTATCGGACAGCAATTTCATTGGCAAAGACGATGTCGTATCGGGGCGTCAAGCGTAAAATGCCTACCGGTAGCCGATAGAGCTGGTGCTGGAGTTGAGAAATCGTGGCTTTCAAGGACTGTTGGGTATACAGGCGATGAAACGCGGCTGCGGCTTCTTTTTGAATAGTTCGCAAATATCCGACATCGGCTGGACGTATGTCGCCTGACTTAAGGCCTACGATGACGCCTGCACACCCCTCATTTCGGATGAGCGGAATCACCATCCCGCTATGACCGGTCAGCCAATCGACCCATTCGGCACGCAATTGTCCGCTGCGACTCAGCAGCCAGTCTGCCAGATCTCCGGGGTAGTCGGGGCGCAGCCCCTCCGCAGCGGCAAGAACGTCTTGTGCGGGCAGCTGGACCAATAATTGCGGAGTGGCATACCGCAGAACGAGGTTACCGCTGCCAGGATCGCTTGCAAAGATGACGATATCATCAAACCCAACCAGCCGCTTGAGGATACGAGCCAGCGTCACATCCAAACGACGGCCATGGGTGGAACCGTTGGCGAGGCGAATGAATTCGGTTAACTGATAGGAAATCGCCTGTTGCTCGAACTGGCGCGCATGGTGACTGGCGCTGCACAAGCCCGCTTGCAACACACTGGTAAGTGCGTGGCGTGTGGATTTCGGCGGTGGTACCTGGGGAGTAGACCAGCCCAAGACGATAATACTGTCCAACCGCCGACCATTGCGTAGTCCGATGGCCCATTGGTAGTCTCGCAGTACCACCGATTGGCCGGACGGTATCGGCGGTGGCGCACCTGGCAACGGAGAGATATCGCCGGGCTTACGCAGGACACACTGCAGTGCCATACCATGTTCCCCGGCCAGGTAAGTCTGGACGTACGCGGGTCGAAGGTGGGCCAACAGCCGGTGAGAGACAAAATGCGCCCACCGCTCGGGCGTCATGGCGGCATCACCAGTACGCTGGGCCAGCTCGGCAAACAACGCGTCCAACGATGCCGGACGAGAAAAATCGGATCGCTGTCGAAACCATACCACCGCGACAATCGCGAGGGCTACCACTAGGAAAATCATCACCATGGGAATGCTATGCCCCCCAGACACCCATGCACATCAGCAGATCAGAAGTAAGGTTAGTGGAACGTTAGATAGTAAAACTATAGCTTGGAGGAGCGTGGTTTCGCAAGACAAATCAATACTTGGGCAGCCGAATCGTGACCGTGGTGCCCTGATCCGGCACCGATGCAATATCAATACTCCCCCCCAACGCCGTAATGACTTCCTTAGCAATGGTCAAGCCGGCACCGTGGTGGCCGTATTTTGTGGTGAAGAAGAGATTGAAAACCTTGCTCAAATCTTGCGAAACAATACCTGGACCATTGTCCATAATTTTTATTTCGATTTGATGGGTATTCCAACCCTTAGCATGAATCGAAATTTTTGAAGTGGGCTTGTCCATTGCTTCCATTGCGTTCATTACAATTTTATTAAATGCTTGGTATAAACGATTCTTATTTCCGCGGACAGCCAGAGTAGGAGGTATATTAATATCCCAGGATATCTGAGTTCCATTGGGAGAAATTTTAGTTGCAGTAACCTGGACATCAAAAAACAGCTCAGACAGGATAACTTTTCCTTCAGAAGTTGCCTCTTGATTTGCATATTTAAGAAGGATGTCTGTAATTTCTAGTACCCGATCTACGTTGCGAATGACTGAATCCGCAAATGTGATGACATCTGTTGAGTATTGGGAGTTGGCTATAATCTCTTCGGCTCTTAAGCGGATAATGAAAAAAGGATTTCGAATTTCATGACCAATTCCTTTTGAAAGGAAGGACAGAAAATCTCGATCCAAAGAAAGGTCTTGGTTGGCTGTTTGAATCGACGTGTTATTAGTTGGCAGGGGCATTTCCGCATGCGCTTTTTCTTCAGGGGTTACAGCGTCTAAAGCCCCTTCATTAGTAGCTGCAATTAGAGAACCCAGAATTTCAAGGCGAAGAATTTGAACTGAACCTAAATTCGTATCTTCAAAATAAAGGATACCCTCAATGTTATTGTTCCATAAAATAGGAATGCATGTAATGACAGAAGGTTGGGTACTGTTAAAATAAGGGTCGTTTTGGAAAAGTAACGAAGTAGAAGGGTTGTTTTGGACAATTGATTTACCCATGACAAGACAATGATTCAAGACATTTTTGGCATGAGATGGTAAAAATTCAGCTGAGGAAATGATTTTTTGATGCTCCCATAAGATGCTCTTTTCAAAGTCATTTTTTCCCAGAAAACATATTGCACGCGTTGCCTTTATATCAAGGCAGCCTAAACGGAATAGGGCTTCAATTAAGGTTTTTTTATCTGGTCTGTTCGATAGAGTGCGGACTATTTCCAGTACAAAAGTAGCACTTGACTCACTGGAAAACTCGTAAGGCTGAAGACCGTGAGAAATTTCTTTTGGTCTTTGTTTCATTTTTCGGCTGATGGCAGAAAGTTTAGTTACAAAACCCCATTCAGCATACTTTACTTTGGCTTCTCGATAATGTAATTCTGCACTGGACCATTGATTGTTGCGAACATAAAAATCTGCCAAGTATTCATGGGCTAACGCTTCTACCTGAGGTAATTCATGGAGCTGCGCTTGAGAAATGGCTTTGCAAAATAGTGGGGGTGCAGTTGCGTCACTTGTGTAGCCAGCAGCCAAAGCATCCAGAAGATACTTTTTAGACTCAAAAATACTCGGACATTCTTTAGCTAAACGATTAATTAATCGTCGGTTTTTTTGCAAGGTACGAAGTGCGATGAATCGTTCCTTCAAAGTCATATGTGGCATTTGTGCAAACAATGCAATAGAGTGAAAGAAGTGATATTCCGTGAAAAATAAACCTACCGAAAGGTTATCCGCATGAGGTTTCAATTCAAATCCAATGCGGCAAGCCAAAGAGAAATTTTCTCCTAAAACCGCAAAAGCCAATAAAAAAATAGATATACAATTATAAGTGTTGGCATCCTCTGAAAAACGGTGGTAAGGCTTTGGATCTGCAAAATTATCTGGCAATGTTTTTGCGGTACAGGCAGTCTGTAACATCTGAGAGTACTCAAAGAAAAGGTCATGATCACTATAGGCAAGCATTCTAAAGTGAGACTCAAATTTACCAAGCCAACGTAAAATCTGGGGTAAAGGAGCACCTCTTACCCATGATGAGATGAGCCCCATGTAAACAGACGCAGAAGCATGTCGGAATTCACCTATATCTTTACAATATTGATAAGACTGTGAAAGCCGGGATTGAATTTCCGGCCAACTAAACTTTATAGGATCAAAAATGCCATTGCAAATGCTCAAAACACGCGCATGCAAGACAGGATCAAAATGTTTTTGCGAAATGGATAATGCCAGATCAGCAGATTTTAAAGCCAGGTTTAATTTGGCTTGTCTTAAATATAAAAACCCTCCCGCAACAAATCCCAGTGCAGAGTATTTTGAATATCCTATTTGGATAGAAAAAATGGCCATTTTCAATAGGAAATATCCAAACAAAAGGGGATTGCGTCCGTTGACCGATTCTGCTGCATGAAACCACACCGACATGAGTTCTGTTTTTTCAAGAAGTGCGATTTCAAAGGTAGGAGGAGTTGTTTTCCGGAATAGTTTTTTGGAAAGTTGATTGTACAATATGCTGTTTTTTATAAGTGAAAAATAAAGTGCCAATTTTGAAGAGGGGACCGGTTCTTTAAGAAGAGCAAGTGCTTTTTGCATTTGCTTGAAAGCAGCCTCGTATTCGTATAAGAATAAGTGCTGCCTTGTCGCTAAAATCAAAACTTGAATAGCCGAATTTGTGTGGGGTGCTAATGTTAATAACGCCTCATAATGTTCATCCAGATAAGTATATTCGCCTGATAAAAAATGGGTAACTGCTAACTCAAATTGAATATCAAATCTCAATCCTTCCTTGCCCATTCCTGAACTGACAGGAAGCAACGAAAGAGCTTGCGTCAAATAATTTCGGGCAGCGGTATAAGCATTAACTTGAAGCGCTTTTTTCGCAGAAAAAGACAATGCTAAAACCACGGAAAACCGCTGCTCGGAGTTCAAAATTTCAACTGGGATATCTTTAAAGAATGACACGATTAGAGGTGCAGTTTCGGTAGTCAGCTTGCTTGATAAGAATGTATTTAACAAAGCATGTCGTACTCTTAGCGTTTCTTCTTTTGAGAATAGGGTTTGCGCTATGGATACAATTTCTTCGTGGAGGAAGTGATAGTGTCCATTGGCTTCTTTTATTAGAAGGCCTTTCTTTTGAAGAATGAGCGTGCCAGTTTGAATATCTGTATCTGTAGCAAGGCCGGATTTTGTCAACCAGTTTGGATCAAAAAAGAACCCGAGCTGAGAGAAATAAAAAATCATGAATTTAAATTTTTGTGGTAATGTATCCAGTGTCCGAGAAATAAAATCCGATACGGAAGTCTGTGTAAGCAGTGTTATGTCTTCCGGATTTTCCAAGGATCTTAAAAAGAAGGAAATAAGTAGTGGATTTCCATTGGAATTTTCTTGGAGGATGTCTTGGATTTCTTGCTTTTGGGAATCAGAGATTTGAGGAAATCGATTAGAGATTAGAGTTTGAATATTCTCAACACTTAAAGGAGAAAGGGTATACCAAGTTAACCCCGTTTCATTTTTTAACCATGTAATTAAGTCGACAACGGGTGTATCTGTTGGGAAGGGTTCCTGGATGCTTAGGATGAGCATGAGATTGTTTTCAATTCTTTTATTCTCGATAAGATATCGGATGAAAAGAAGGGTCTGTTCATCACCCCATTGGATATTATCCAGGGCCAAAACAAGCGTAATATTTTCTGATAGGGTTTTAAGAAGCTCGCTGAGCAAAAAGAATAATGAGCGGGAAGATCGCAAGGTATCCAAGAACGTTTCTTGTGCCTTGTTCGGCTTTACTAGGTTCGAAAAATTGGGGATGTACTCATTCAAAAGGGCTGCATAATTGCTTGTGGATTCTTTTAATATATTCTGCCATTTTTGAATCTGAGTTGGACTGAGAAGTAAGATTTGGGAAATGATCTCTTCAAAAATCGCTAGTATAGGGGCCAAGGAACGCGCCCCTTTTTCGCAAGGCATCATAACGCTAATGGTTGCGTCTTGTCTGATTGTCGAGACAAAGTGAGAAAGTAACGTGGACTTTCCTATTCCGGATGGTCCAGAAAAAACAATGATATGAGGTTTTTGCAGAATATTTTGGTGGGCAAAGGAAAGACCTTCAATCTCTACTTCGCGACCAATCAGGAAAGCAGTGTTCTCAGTCAAAGGCCTAAGCGGTTACTGGAACTGGTTTGGGGATGGCGCTTATTACGCCGATAGGTCGACGCGAAGTATTAAGGTCAGCCTTTGGCATACCTTGGATAGTGGGCCACTGTCCGCGTCGTGCCCAAGCTGAAAAATAAGCTACGATCTCTACTAGGGAAAATCGGAAGCCCGGACAATTCCCTGCCCCCATAAACCCAAACGGTATAATCCGCTGATTCTCAGACGCATCTCGATGAATATTTAATTCATCTGGACTCGAAAATTGTCCCGAGTCATGATGCATAGCGTCAGATGAAAATATAATAAAGTCCCCCTTTCGAACGGTGAAGTGCGGATTCCTAACGGTTATGTCGATGTCCTCATTGGCTATCCGAGACAGGTTAGGAACAACCGTATACAATCGCATTGTCTCATAAAAAAATCGGAAAAAAGTGGGGAAAGCGTTTTCAAGTCGCATAGTAAAAAGGGATTCCCCTGGAGCAACCTTATTCTCCCTAAGCTCAAGCAGGATGGTGTGTTGATCTTGAGAAGATAGTTGTTGAAAGGCAATCGTTAACCAGAACATGGCAAGAGACGTTGTTTCGAAACCGGCAATCAAGATACCCGGAAGGTTTTCGCGGGTAAATTGGGAAATATTAGTGGGTAACATTTCACTTAACCACAGAATAAGAATTTGCTTGTTTTGCGCCTCTTCTTGGGGCAATTGGTCATTAGGTGTATTGAAGAGTCGGTTTAAGTAAGCTTCCAGGCCGGATTGTTTATCAATAGCGCCTGCGACATCATTGGGAAGCGCTTTAGCGTTTAATAAAGAAACGGCATCTCGAATCAAGAAGGATTTCCCGTACAATCGAGGGTTGGGATTTTCTAAAATAGGTCGAATTTGATCTGGACTTCCTAACAAAAGATCGGAAAGCTTTCTTAAATTATCCGAAGCGCCCCGAACACGTCCAAAAATTTCATAAGATATAATTCTTGAAGCCTTAACAATATCGGACATCATTTCTGAAATGATCTTAATCGCTTCGTTAAAAGTGTCGTCGTTTAAAGGAAAACCGGCAACCATTCCAAAGCCGCGCATGGAATATAATCCCAACGTTTTAGGAAAATCATCGATACGCTCAGAAGGGTGATGTTGTGCAACAAACTCTTCAGCATACTGTTGAAACGCAGGCCATAGCGCTTCTAAAGCAGCATCATCACGCACCGTATTTTTGAGTGTTCTCAGAAGTTCGGCATGAAGCGGCCCATTGGCTGTAAAAACCATGTTCCCTAACACTTGTTTTGTCCATCCAAAGGGTCCCGTTTCCTTGCCATCGGTAGATACCCGAGACGTATTGGCTCTAAAAAGGGCACCAGCAACTTGCGAATCTTGGGTAAAAACAATGGCGGGTCCCGAAGTCAACCCGATCGACGTCCCGTCACCTGCGGCTGCAACCGGTTGCAATTGGTTTATAATGGCAGATACAGATACTTTCTGTTCCAAGGCATCAGAAGAATATCCGGTAAGTAACCTTGCTGCATCTCGCCAGGTCAGTCCCAATGCGCTTCGAAGATGCACTTGAGGCAAGCCAGAATAATGGTGTTCGGCAGATTTTCCTGGATAGGGAATTAGGCTGGCTAACCAAGACACACATCGAGAAATCCTCCCCTGAGCCTTCTCTAATCTTTGCTCAGCTTCGGGATGTCTTTTATCGAGAGGAACAGACCGAAAGGCAGGGCTTTCTTTGGAACGCATATGTTGTAACGTACTTTTCACAACATCCCACAAGATGTTGGCTTCATTTGTTGAGTCTTGTAAAGCAGAGATCATTTTTTGGAACTGTTCGGTGATGAGACGGATGGTAGGGTTTTGGCTGGCATCGGTGTTTCGACTTGACGCTTGAACTACCCACATCGTGATTAACCGCAAACATGTTTTAGCATACCCTAAAAAGCGGCCTCGGCTGTTACTGGGGGATTCTGTAGAAGCCCTTGCTGCTTCTAAATAGGCAAGAAGCTCTTTGGCATCTGGCTCCTTGGCCAATCGATTTTCGGCAAAAGCAAAAAAATAATTGGCGGTAGCCGCTTCCGCAGCTTCCCGAAAAGGTTTTAGTTCATCAGAAATGCCAAATGCATTCTGCGCTTTTTGCCATGACTCAATGGCGGAGGAGGCAACATCTGCCAATTGTGCGATACGTGCATCCGTAAAATCAGATACGGCAACCGTTTTTTTACACATTCGAATCCTTAGCACTACCTACCAACGCTAAGCCTCTCAGGGCACTGGTAAGGCTATTCCAAAAGCGCCGAAGCGAAGAGCTGGTTTCTGCAATAGCAACCATGCCTTCAGCCAAACTTTGTTTGCTAGCGCTTGGAGGTTGTTCGGAAATAGGAGCCTTTAGGCAAGCATCAGGGGGAATTTGGTCGAAAAAGGTTTCTCCAATTGCCTTTACTGTTCCTTCTGCGGCAGTAGTGAGTTCCGCTTTTGGACTGCTTTGAATGCGGAGATAATTTAAATAAACAAAGCCCAAAAAGGCACATTTGAAAGCCATGGCAAGATCTGAAACGAACTGTTCTGTTGGTGGGTCAGAAATGCGTTCTTGAGCATCGAGTCCAAGCCGCATACGTCCGTAGGAAATAAAGATAAGCTCCAAATTCTCAGCTCTTCTCAGGATATCTTCTACTGAAAAAGGTTCTGTAAAACTCTCTCTCGTATTTTTAAAAGTGCCAGCTGTTATGACCTCATCAAAGGAGTCTGCTTGGGACATGATACTAGTAAGTGCGGGCAAGAAATAGTGGGAAAATAGCTGTTCGAATTGTAGTATCAGGACTTGTTGTGCTTGCTCCTGTTTTAAACCGTCAATATCATCTACCGCTATTTTTAATCTCGTGGAGATTAAACACAGTAATGCTGCCTGTTTATCCGTTGCTGAGACCGTTTTAAAGTAGGGCATTAGGATGACACCGTTTGGCTCCGCCTCGGAGCACCAACACCGTATAAGGCGAGCGTAGCCGCAATAGCTTGAGGAGCTTGACGCGGGGAAGCTGGCAAGGTGGTGGAATCCGCTTTTGCATGGAGAAGGAAATTCAAAAAGGCCCTTGGATCGCGCTGCAATCTGACCGCCTCTCCAAAAGGGAGGATGCTTCTAGACTGCTGGGATATCGGAATCGGAAATCGTTTTTTCATTGGCATCGTAAATACTCAAGAATCAATTCGCGGATCTCTTTTAAAGACAGCTTAAATTATATCGCTCACGTACGTACGGAATTTCTATAAATCGAAAATTTTGGATGCAAGATTTGGAGATTCTGGGCAGATTAACCGAGAGCATAGCTGCGCGATGTGAGGATTTTGGGATTTGTCTTTTTGAGTTGGGTTCGCCTATACTTGAGGGGTACCCATTCTCGTATCCTTTTTGAGCGAGGCCGTTTTGCAATCCACTGAGTCCGTCCCACAGCTATCGCCAGAGGAAAACCGTGCCAAAATCATCGTCATCAACGATGAGCGGACTGCCCATTACCTGACCCATCTATTCAAAGACCGATACGATGTCATGTCTGTTCGCAATGCCGAGGAGGCCCTGGCTGTTTGCCGATCATCGGTACTCGAAGGCTTCACTGATTTTTCACACATCATCATCCTGACGGACTTGTCCCTGCCGGACATGGAGCTGACCACCTTTAATCAAATCGTCAGTGAGACCGTCCCATTGGCAAAAGTGGTGGGTATGACGGACAACGAAACATTTGACCTGGTCAAACATGCGGTGTTGATGGGCCTGTTTGATGTCTTTTCCAAGCCGCTCGAAGGGCCCGTCGTATATGGAAAAATCGAGGAAATGTTGGGCATGAAGGACGCGGCGTCCAGCTTTCGCTTCGATCCGGTGCGGTTTTATTTTTCCATCCAAAAACGCCGCCACGATATCCTCACCGAAGTCATTGCCCTTCGCCAGAAGATCAACCCTATGGATCCGGTCCTCAATCTGCTCTATCCCAAACTCATGGCCCTCAAGGAGCACCTCACACAGGTGGGAAAAGGGCGTCCCTACGATTTCCAGGCCCTTTTGGAAACGTTGGCCGAAGAGCTGGGGGAACCGGTTCCGGTAGATGGTCCGCGCAAAATCGTGTTGGTGGAGGACGAGCCAGAGACCCTTCAATTGCTGACCATGGTGTATAGCCCGCATTACGAAGTTCATGTCGCCGATACGGGCCTCAAAGGCAAGGCGCTGCTGGAGTCCCTGCCAGATGTGAATGTCGCGGTTCTCGACATCATGTTGCCCGAATTGTCCGGTATCGATTTGTTGGGCGTGATCCACCGCCATCAGCGTCACACAGAGGTCATCATGCTAACCGGGTACAAAGAGCGGGAGTTTGTGGTACGCACGCTGCGCTTCGGGGCCTATCAGTTTTTGAGCAAGCCGATGAGCCGCCAGGATTTGCTGGCCCAGGCCAAGGCAGCAGCAGATTTGCGCTTTTTCAAGATCGCGCTTCCCCATATGGTTGATCAATTGGAACAAGCCACCTTGTCTCATGACAAGCGGATGGCCATGCTCAGAACCTATTGCGACATTCGGGCCGAGGCGGGCGAGTCCGCTACGCTACGCGACCTGTTTTTGTTTGTGCCGGACTATGAAGTCCTGGATGTGACGGCATTTCCGGATGTCTATGACCACTTTAAAATGCCGGTGAAAGCGTTGGTGGCCTATGGTTTGGATCGGTTTATGAAGGCGATGTCCGAGCGTCGGGTATCGCAGATTTTCCAACTGGATCAGAAGCAAAACCCCTTAAACGATGTCAGCCAAAAATTTGCCCTGCGAGACTGGATCCAGAACGAGTTGAGACTTTAATTATCGGGTTTTTATCTTAACTGTTCGATGATATATCGCACTTGGTTGACGGGGGAGTGGTGGAGATCTGCGGGGGACAGTGAGTAGGCCAATCCTGTCTTCCATACCAACACACCTGCCAAGCCGAGATCGGATTGCAGTTGTAGGACATTGCGGTAGTTGTCATCCAAAAAAACAGTTCGACGGGGGTCTATGTCATGGTGGCGTAATACCGTGGCCACTACGGGGGAAAAGGAGGCATGGGGTTTTCCCATCCACAGGATCTTGACGCCGGTTTGCTGAGCCAATTTTGCTGCAAAGTAGCCGATAACGGGGAACTGTGTCTCGCGCGTTTGTACATAGTGATCCGGATTGATACAAATGACAGGGAGATCCGGACGGGAGTTTACCGTGGCGGTAACCCGGTCCAAGTGAAGGTTAAAATCATCACCGGATGAGGCAGCCAATACGATAACGTCGGCTTGCTGAGGATCGGATACGACCCGCGTGTGCTCACAACGAGTCACGTAATCCATGGAGCCAGTCTCCCCGACGACAAAGACGTTGCGGTCATGCATCAGATCGCAAAAGACGGGATCCAAAGACAATCCCAACCCCGAGGAGATAATATGGGATACCGGTAACACCAATCCTTGTTGGTGTAAAAAGGAGTGGATCTCCGATACCGATGCGCTGGTGTTATTGGTCACGACAAAGACCGCACTGCCCTGCCGTTGCACTTCATTTAAAGCGACCACCGCACCCGGTATCATGCCATCATCGTTATAAAGGACGCCAGACGCATCCACCAGGACAGCCTGCGGATCGGTCTGTGCCATCACCGTCGAAAATGTGGTTACGGTATCCATTGGTAAGCGGCGGCCTCGTTCAGGGTCACAAAACGGTATCCGCGTTTTTTTAAGGTGCGAATGACCTGTGGCAAGATGGCCAATGTGGTTTCGGATCCACTATGGCACAAGATAATACTGCCATTTTGAACAGGCTGAAGGATGCGCATCACCACTTCGGAGGGAATCGGTTCATCGTCGAGGCGGAGTCGCTGACTTTTGAGTGTATAATCTTGGGCATTCACATCCCACATGACGGTGACCATCCCCAATTGCTCGGCCAGCGAAACGGTGGCGTGGGTATGATTGCCGCCGGGGGGACGAAAAAAGCGCACGGGGCCAGGTACAGATAAGGAAAGGGCGAAATTTGTTTTTTCCAATTGCGCCAGCACATCAGCTGTGGAGAGGAGTGCCAGGTTGGTGTGGCTAAAGGAATGATTGGCCAAGGTATGGCCGCTTTGGGCCATGCGTAAAATGAGATCGGGATGGGCCAACACCGACTCGCCAACCACAAAAAAAGTGGCTTTGACCTGATAATGGTCCAGGATTTCCAGCAGTCGGACCACATAGTCGGGCTTTGGCCCATCATCAAAGGTCAGTGCCACCACCGGCTCTGTTGTCTGCAATTTCCATGTGGTGACGGCATGGATGGGAAGAGCAGCTATCCAGGCGAAAACAACCATTCCGACCCAAACGCTGGTTTTCATAGCACTACTGAATTTTCACGCCGCTGCCAAAAACCCGCTCCGCGTTTTGATACGCGAATTTTTCGCGTACATCCGCGTTGAGCTGTGCAATAAACGCGCGGGAAAAGGCAATGGAACGGTCATACACATCCGGATGAAAACTATATGCGCCCACATTCTCGCTTCCCCACATAAACTGATTGGGGTGGGCTTCGATCAGTGGTTTATAGCGCGCTACTGCTTGATCCACCATGGCTTGGAAATTGCTGTCAAAATAGGCTTTGAATTTGGCAATGGCATCCGAATCGTTTTCGTAGCAATCCAACAGACCGCATTCCCAAGGAATCCGCTGCATGATGTGGTCCACGTCCACACTAAAATAAAAATTTGTGTAGGTATCCATGAGATCAAAAATAGACGTTTCGATGTGCGTGGGAAAAAGATGGAAAAGAAACTTGATATTGGGGTACTGCTCAAAAATAGTGGCCAGATGATTTTTTTCACTGGTCGTGCGTGCTTCTTCTGATGTGAGGGGGCCCACACTATCAGGTCCGCCGGCCCAATGGGCCATGATATGAAGGCCCCGCGTATTGGCCAGATCGTAAATGGCCAGGAGTTGGGGATCGTCCGCGTCCAGTTTCCCCCAAGAGGGCTTGTAAATTTCCAACTCCCCTATCCCGCGTAACAGCTGCCCACTATACCGGGATTGCACAGTATCCAGGACGGTGGTCATGTAGGCGATTTCCAAAGAATCTGGATTTCCTGTTCCCCGAACAAAATAGGGGATAATCCGGCAAGGCGCTTTGACGATGGCATTGCGCATATGATCAATCCCTTCGTTACTCCCCGCCTGAAGGTCGAACTCATCGGAGGCATTAATGCCAAACATCATGAGTCCGCGCACGACATTATTCCGGTCCATATTCGAAATAAGTTGATCCAAATCATGCCCATTTGATCCGCTATCCCCCAATTGCATATCGGAGTCGAAAAGCGGCCCTGTATAGAATGGGCCTGTGTAGCCGGCAGGGGGAAAGGGCGTTTCTGCGTCTAGTATAGGAAAATCTGACGTACATGTGGCCATTTTTTCAGTCGTATTGGTGCTGCTTTGTGGCGAGCATGCGGCAAAACATAGGCTGAGCACCAAGCCCATCCCGCAAAAAACCACCCATCTGCCTAACTTCAATATCGAATAGATCATAAATTGATGTGAGTCCATATATGGAAGGTTCTTTTTGCTCAGGCAGGGTTTTCTCGCATAGGGAGCATGGAATTCTGCATGGACGGTTCTTTTGACACAGGTCGAATTTATCGCGTAGGGAGCATATTAGGGTATATGTGACCAAAGCGAAAATTCGCCCTGTGTCAAAAGAACCTTCGGGGCGACTGGATTCGAACCAGCGACCCCCAGTTCCCAAAACTGGTGCGCTACCGGACTGCGCTACGCCCCGCAATCGTTAAAAAGTATAGCCCGTTTGCAGGTATTCGCCTAGCGCGGGTCGTAATGCCGCCAAGGCCCGTCCCCGATGGCTGAGCTGGTTTTTGACGGCCGGGGACAGTGCGGCGAAACTCTCGGTATAACCATCCGGAATAAAAAGAGGGTCATAGCCAAATCCCCCACTGCCCGATGGACTGTGCAAAAGGGTGCCGGTCACGGTGCCGCGAGCGTGATGTAGGCTACCGTTCGGAAGGCGCAATACACACACGGCGACAAACTGCGCGCGGCGGTCAGCAGTGTTGCCCAGTTCGGCTAACAAAGCGGCCGAGCGGGCCGCGTCACTTAAACCTAGTCCCCCATATCGGGCAGAATGAACGCCAGGCCGTCCCGCCAGAGCCATGACTTCCAGACCCGAATCATCGGCCAGATACATGGTCTGTGGTAAATCCGGAAAAGCAGAAACTTTGAGTATGGCATTCTCCAAAAAAGTCGTGCCGGTCTCGGCCACCTCCAGGGTGAGCCCTGCACGTTGGGCAGACAAAATAGTCAACGGCAAACCGGCGTAGATGGCCGAGATTTCGTCGATCTTGTGTTGATTGTTGGAGGCAATCACCAGTTGCATCAGCGTTGGGGTCTGTACACGTCGATGACATCGGGGACTTGGGTAATGGCGTTACGAATTTTGTTCAGATGGTCGTGGTCATGGACCTCCACGCTTAGTGTCAAGCGAACAGTGCCATCTTTTTGGATGCGGCTTTTGATGTCTTTGATATTGGTGTGAATATTCGAAATTTGGTTGACGATGTCTTTGAGCAAGCCCACCCGATCAAAACCGTCGATTTGCAACTTGATAGCAAACCTGCGCTGGGTCATCGGCCCGTCTATTGTCCATTCCACATCAATGAGACGGATGCGGTCGACCTCGGGCATATGGACAATATGGGTACAGTCGCGGCGGTGAATCGACACGCCATGACCTTGGGTGATCACACCGACGATCGGTTCGCCCGGCACCGGGGCGCAACACCGGGCAAAATGAACCAAAATATTGTCTTCGCCCAGCACACGGACCCCATCGGCGGCAGTCGATGGGTCAACGCGTTTTTTCGGCGGTTCTTCCATGGCCGCCATCGGAGGTCGCAACACCAGATCCACCTGGTGAACCACGGCTTTGGCAGTGATTTCTCCATGGGCCACCATTAGACAAAGCTCCTCCCAACGGCCGGCCTTAAATTTGTCCAGTAAGAGACGGATGTTCGCATCGGTGAGGACTTCTTTGGCGACGTAGCCGGAAAGGGCGAAGGTTTTCTCGATAGCGGCCCGGCCTTCTTCAATGTTTTGCTGCTGGCGTTGTTTGCGGAACCAGTGTTTTATTTTGGACTTGGCATAGCCCGTTTGCACAAAATTGAGCCAGTCTAGTTTCGGGGTTTGCCGTTTGGCCGTCAAAATTTCTACTTGGTCGCTGTTTTGCAGGGCGTGATGCAGGGGGACGATGTGGCCATTGACTTTGGCTCCCATGCAAGTATGGCCGATTTCGGTGTGGATTTTGTAGGCAAAGTCAATGGGGGTTGCGCCTTTGGGCAACATTTGGACCTCGCCTTTCGGCGTAAAGACGAATACTTCGTCAATGAATAAGTCAACTTTGAGGGTTTGTAAAAAAGAACTGGGCTCGACCTCGTCTTTTTGGGATTCGATAATCTGGCGCAGCCAGGAGAAATCGGCATCAAAACGTGTATGAATTTTGCCTTCTTTGTACCGCCAATGTGCGGCAATCCCGAACTCTGCGACCTGATGCATGTCTTTGGTGCGCAACTGAATTTCGACCATTTTGCCCTGAGGGCCGATCACGGTGGTGTGCAAGGACTGGTACATATTGGATTTGGGCATGGCGATATAGTCTTTGAAGCGGCCCGTCACCGGCTTGAAGGCGGCATGGATAACGCCCAGGGCCTCGTAGCAGTCCCGGACAGAGTTCAGGATAACGCGGGAGCCAAGAACGTCATACAGCTCGTCATAGCTGAGGCCTTGAGAGCGGAGCTTTTTGTAAATGCTGTAAAAATGCTTGGGCCGGCCGGTGACAATGGCTTGGATCCCGACATCGGCTAACAGCTTTTGCACAATAGACAAAAAGGAATTCACATACGCTTCACGTTCGTCACGGCGAGACGCTACCATCGCCTTTATTTTTTGGAATTCGTCGTATTGCAGATAGTAAAAAGCCAGGTCCTCCAACTCCCATTTGAGAGACCACATCCCTAGCCGGTGAGCTAACGGAGAAAAGATTTCTCGGGTCTCCAGGGCAATTTCTTTTTGCTTGGCTTCAGGCAGATGACGCAATGTGCGCATATTGTGCAGACGGTCTGCTAATTTGATCAGCACGACACGCAAGTCCTTAGCCATGGCCAGAAACATTTTGCGGAAGTTTTCGGCTTGTTTTTCTTCTTTGGATTCAAAATGAATCTGACCGAGTTTGGTTACGCCTTCGACCAGGGTATAGACGTCGGCACCAAAGGCATCGACGATATCTTGTTTATTCACATCGCTGTCTTCGATCGTGTCATGAAGTAGTGCGGCACTGATGGTCGCGGCGTCTTGCTCTAAGTCGGCCAAGATATAGGCCACTTGCAGGGGATGCGTGATGTAATCATCACCGGATTTGCGGAGCTGGCCTTCGTGGGCCCGCTTGGCAAACTCGTACGCCCGGATGACGCGATCCACGCCACTGGCAGGCAAGTACTGACGGATGCGTTCAAAAAGGTCTTCGGAGGTTTTGTGTTTGCTCATAGGATATCTAGAAGTTGCAGTTGCAGAGTCTTTTGGCCGTTCCAATGATTCATCTCCAACCCAAAGGCCAATTTGGGTTGTGCGGCATACAATGCGTTAATTTTATCTGCCAATCCAAATCCGATGCCGTCTACAATAATACGGCCACTGGCGTCTGTGAATCGCGCCTTTAGGTGACGTCCTTGGCCCACAGTCCGGCTCTCGATGACGCGCAGGCCCTCTGTCATCAGCACCGGCATTGGATTTCCTTGTCCAAAGGGCCCGAGAGTAGTCATTTCTGCAGCCAGCTGTTCCGTCAAGATGTCGGGACTTACCGATGCGTCGATGTCCAACGTATGGGTTAGGTCATCGGGATGGATGGCGGCGGAAGCGGCTTCCCGAAATGCGGTCAAAAACAGTGGAATACGGTCTGTTTGGATGGCAAATCCGGCCGCCTGACGGTGACCGCCGAAATGCAGAAAGTGCGAATCGCATTGCGCCAAGACTGCGTGAATATCGACGGTGCCAAAAGTACGGGCAGAGGCACGGCCCGTCTCGGCGTCATGGGCAATCACCACGGCCGGTTTTTGGTACTGCTGACACAACTGCGAGGCCACAATACCGACGACACCGGCGTGCCACCCGGCACCCGGAACGGCAATTGCCGGTGCGTCCAAAGCCTCAGGATGGGCCTTTAGCCAAGCTACCGCTTCATCCAAATGGTGCTGACACAGGGTACGGCGGTCCTCATTTAAACGGTTTAATCGCAGCGCAAGCGACTGAGCTGCATGGTCTTCTTCGGCCACAAGGGTTTCCACAGCCCATTTGGCATGGGACAGCCGGCCGGCCGCGTTGAGCCGGGGAGCCAAGCTAAATCCCACATCGCGGACCGTCAGCTGATGGTGCGTCAAATCTGCTGCATTGAGCAGGTGACGAATGCCGGGGCGTTTCCGCTGAGAGAGCGAGAGCAGACCGCGTTGGGTGAGGCTCCGGTTAAAGTGAGTGAGGGGTGCGACATCCGCAATGGTGCCCAGGGCCGCAAGGTCCACGGTTTGGGAGTCGTCCCACGATATGCCCATGCGGTGGTGGTAAACCGTTAAAAAGGTATGAATTAAGCCCGCTGTGCACAGGCCATAGGCCGGATGGTCGGGAGGGAGACATTTGGGATTCACAATGATGTCAGCCGGAGGCAAGGTTTCAGGCAACAGGTGATGATCAAAAATCATCACTTTGGCATGGGGACAAGCCGACCGGAAATGCAGAAGTTCCGGACCGTTTGTGATCCCGCAATCGAGGGTAATGAGCAGAGTTGGCTGGGCCTGGGCGATCTCATCCATATAGGGGGCGTGGACGCCATACCCGTCACGTTGGCGGTGGGGAATGCGATATCCCACGGGAACGCTATTGGCCTTAAAAAAAGACAGCATCATGGCCAATGACGTGGCGCCGTCAACATCATAATCCGCATATAAAAAAACGGGGGCCTTGGCATCGACAATGGCCTGTATGGTGACGACGGCCTCGGCCATAGCGGGCCAATCCAAGGTTTTGGAGGTTTCCCACAGCAGATCGGGATTTAGGAATTCCTGAGCTTGGCGTAGGGACCGAATATTGCGGTTAAGCAGAATTTGCGCGGTAATCGCAGAAATGCCCAGTTCGGTGGCCAATCGCTCACTCAAAGTCGGGTTGGCGGGGAATATCTGCCAACGATAGGTGGGGCTCATTCCTTACGGACGAGATATAACTCTTGGCCGTATTCGACTGGGGTGCCGTTTTCTACCAGCCGTTTTTCAATAATGCCGGAGTGTTCCGACTCGATCTCATTAAAGAGCTTCATTGCTTCAACGATGCATATCACTTGCCCAGCCTGGATTCGATCGCCCACCTTTACGTATGGGCTGGCATCCGGGTTGGGGGTCTCGTAAAACGTGCCGACCATGGGGGACTTGACTGTAACCAAGTCGGTATCAGTGGCACTGGGGGCCTCTGTGTTTTTGGCTGCAACAGGTCCTGCGCTGATCACGGGGGGGTGATGGGCGGGTGGGCTTACAACGGCCAAGGTTGGCTGAGGAACGGCGAAGCCTAATTCTTTTTTGACTTCGATTTTAAAGCCATCTTGTTCAATGGATAACGAGGAAATTCCGGCAGTTTCGACCAATTGGACAACTTTTCGGATTTCTTTTAGGTCCATAATCCGTAGATCTTAGGCTAGTCCGTGTAATCTTGCAACAGATAATCCACGTCTTCGGCCTTCAAAATGGGCGAGAATCCAGCAGATTCGTTGAGTAGCTGCTGGTAGACGGCTTTTTTTTGGAATTGGATTTGATAAATCTTGTCTTCCACTGTATTTTTGGTCAACATTTTGTAAACAAACACCGGTTTGTTTTGGCCGATACGATGAACGCGGTCGGAGGCCTGGTTTTCGACGGCCGGATTCCACCACGGGTCGTAGTGGAATACGTAGTCGGCAGCGGTTAGATTGATCCCCGTGCCGCCTGCTTTTAGGCTGACCAAGATGATCCGAACGCTGGCGTCTTCATTAAACCGGTTAACCACCCCCTGCCTATCCTTGGTCTGTCCGGTCAGGATTTCGTAAGGAACTTCCATGTCGTCCAGCCAGGTCTGCATAATGGTGAGCATTCTCACGAACTGACTAAAAATCACGATTTTATGCCGGCCCGGCAGCAATTGTTCGATACGGTCTTTGAGCAATTCAAACTTATGCGATTCGGCCTCGGGCGTTGTACTGTCCACCAAATTGGGGTGGCAGCAAATCTGGCGCAATTGCGTGAGTAGCGAGAAGATGTGCACTTGGGCTTTTCGGAATCCCTCCGTTTCGATTTTTTCCCGGATCACCGATTTATGTTTGTCCAGAACGTCCTGGTAGAGCTTGGCTTGATGCTCACCAAGATCGCAATATACATAGCTTTCGGTTTTTGGCGGCAGTTCCAGAGCAATGTTTTCTTTCATCCGGCGCAAAATGAAAGGACGGATGCGGGTTTGGAGCTCGGCAATTTTTTGGGGATCCGGCACTGCGCTGGGGGCACCGATGAACTCGGCCTTGAACGCGTTGATGTCCTTAAAATACGCTGGCAATAGGAAATGAAAAATCGACCAAATCTCGGTAATCCGATTTTCTATGGGCGTGCCGGTGAGGGCCAGTCGATGTTCGCTTTTGAGCTCCATGACGGCTTGGGTGGTTTTGGATTGGGGGTTTTTGATAGTTTGGGCTTCGTCTAGCACCACATAATAAAACCGTTTGTTGGCCAGCTTGCGAATGTCACGACGCAGCACCGTATAGGAGATCAACACGATGTCGGCCTCATCCATTTTTTTTGCCAGGTTTTCCCGGCTGCGTCCTTCGTAGCGCAATACCTTCAGAATGGGCGTATATTTCTGGATTTCCGCTTCCCAGTTAAATAAGAGCGTGGTAGGTACCACGACCAATGTGGCTGCACGTTTTTCATGATGCAGACCGGCCAGCAGAGTAAGGGTTTGAAGCGTCTTGCCCAGCCCCATATCGTCAGCCAGTACACCATTCAGGTGATTCTCGTTGAGTTTGAGCATCCAGTACACACCGGCTTTTTGGTAGGGATGCAAAGTTGCCATGACTTCGGCAGGCATGCGGGCGAGGGCAGAATCTTCACCCGACTTCGAGGTTAGTAGTGAATCCACATTATGGTCGGATACGCATAGCCCCTTGAGGTTCTCATATAGCTCGATAGCGGCTCCGAGGTGGACGTTGCTTTCGAAGTGGTCTGGAACCCGCACGTCGGCTTGTTGTAGCAGGTAATAGACGTGCTCATGCGCCTGAAGTTCGACAATGTCGCCCGATTTGGCTTGGTAAAACCGGCGGCCTTGCTCGAGCTCTGCCCAGTAAGTAGTTAAGGACTGTGGCTTGCCATCAAAATACAATTTCACATGCACGCGCACAAAAAACGGGTCGGTAGACTGGATTAGCTGAAACTGCGGTACCAGGGCATGGTCGGAGAATTGAAGTAATGACAGGTCTTTTTTGGAAACGATTTGCTGTGAAGGCCATGTCGGGGCAATGTCACGAAGCCACAAATACATACGGTCTGCGCGGAGTTCATATAGATTCCCCCGCTCAATAAACCCCGCATCTGTGAATTTGGCGATAGAGTCCCGTTCGCAGGCCAGGTCACGCCGGCAATAGTGGCCTTTGGTATTGAGCAGCAGGTACTCGGCTTTGTGGCGGGCCGCGATGGTGCGTTCTCCGTAAATAAAATAAGGCTTGGCATAGAGTTTTTGCCGGAAAAGCCGAAGACGCCACCTTACCGCACATGGCTTTTTTTGCTCCTGTAGGCGGTCCAGCGGACTACCCATGACGACTTTAAGTCCTTTTTCTGACAGGACAGGTAGTTTTTCGGTTTTAAATACCAGATATTTGTAAATGTCTAACAACAATGGCTTGGGTTTGTGCAATTTCCGGATAATCAGTGACAGCGTGGGGTAGCGGAAAAAGTACATGCTTTCCCCCTTTAATATAAAAGGAGGTAAGGCATCGACATAGTTCGCGGTGGTGATTGGCCAGAACGCCCCGCGGACTTCGGCTGCGATGGTGAGGTGGACAAAGTCGGTTTGGGGCATGAAACGGAATACCCAATCCAGCTTGTCCGGCTCAATGATGTAAGGCACTTTTTGAGGCGTATAAATCGCAAAGCCATTGAGCAACTCCGGCGTTAGCACCAACTCCTGAGAAATCGAGTAATACTTCTCCGGATAAAAGAATGTGTCGCCGAATTTTTTATAGTAAAAACCCAACATGGTCTTTTTGGGTCCTTCGGGTAAGCGAGATAGCAGGGTCTCAAAGTGAAATAAGGTAAAAAACGACGCGTTCAATACCGTTTTGGATTCACTATC
>CAYINU010000015.1:23252-28476 GCA_964364855.1 uncultured Candidatus Marinamargulisbacteria bacterium
AGGTGCCGGCCAACTGGTCATCTTTGGCAGAAAACGCCGTAATAGCGCCGCTTTTCAGGAGTTTTTTTGCTGCGCGGAAAATCTGGCTGGTGGTGAGGGATTTGAGCTCATATTCGTCAAATAGGAGCGTGGGTGCCATGGAAACGTCCCATCTGACGAAACTTCGTGTACCGTTCATCCCGTATTTTGCTGGCGGACACTTTTTTATAGGCACCCAAATCGACTAAAATTTGTGCTTTGATGTTTTTGGCGATAGCTTCCCAGTCCTGGTGGGCGCCACCCAGTGGCTCAGTAATAATACCGTCTGCCACATTTAGATTGACGATGTCTTTTGCGGTTAGCTTGAGGTTTTCGGCAGCAAACGAAGCTTTACTGGCATCATGAAACAAGATCGAGGCACATCCTTCCGGCGAAATAACGGAGTAGATGGCGTACTCGAGCATGTAGACTTTGTTGGAAACCCCTAGGGCTAACGCGCCTCCGGACCCACCTTCGCCCAAAATAAACGTGATGATAGGAATGCCTAACAACGCCATTTCTTTGAGATTTCTCGCGATGGCTTCGGCTTGCCCCCGTTCCTCTGCCTGCATGCCGGGGTAAGCGCCGGGTGTGTCGATAAACGTAACGAGGGGCAGCTTGAATTTTTCGGCGAGCTTCATCAGCCTGAGCGCCTTGCGATAGCCTTCCGGATAGGGCATACCAAAATTGCGGTAAATATTTTCTTTCGTGTCGTGGCCTTTTTGGTGGCCGATGATGACGACGTGGGAATCGCCGATTTGGGCTAATCCACCCACGATGGAGGGGTCATCCCGAAATGCCCGGTCTCCGTGCAATTCCAGCCATTCGTCACAGATTAGGGCGCATAGGCTCAACGTGTCGGGCCTATCCACATGGCGGGCAATTTGCACAATTTGGCTAGAAGATAAGTTTTTGTAAATGTCTTCCCGCAATTTTTGTGCACGCTTCTCAATTTTTTTTATTTCGTCGGACAAGTCTACATCCCCTTTGTGCGAGAGACGGCGAAGTGCATCGATTTTGTCGTACAATTCACTAATGGGTTTTTCGAAATCCAGTAATTTGGCCATACCATTTTTTCCAGGGATTAGCGCTTGCTGACGGTGTTGCTCATCAAACGAAGAGCTGTGGACAATGTACCACGGAGTTCCCTTCGGTCAACGACGCGGTCAATCATACCGTGCTCGAGCAAGAACTCAGCACGTTGAAACCCCTCGGGTAGTTTTTGTCGAATGGTTTGCTCGATAACACGAGGACCTGCAAAACAGACCAAGGCTCCGGGCTCTGCAAAGATCAGATCGCCCAGCATAGCAAAGCTCGCCGAAACCCCACCTGTGGTGGGGTCACACAGTATCGAGATGTAAGGAATGCCCGCCTCGGATAGGCGGGACAGGCCTGCGCTGGTCTTGGCCAGCTGCATCAGGGACAGGATGCCTTCTTGCATGCGAGCGCCGCCCGACGATGAAAAGATGATCAGCGGGGCCTTGTTTTCCAGCGCCAATTCGGTAATGCGGACAATTTTTTCACCGACCACGGACCCCATCGATCCGCCCATAAAGGCAAATTCCATGATGGCAGCATTGACCAGTTGGCCCTCCAGAGCGGCCGTGCCAATGACGATGGCGTCTTTTTTTTGGGTCTTGGTTGTTGTTTTTTTGATCCGGTCTGCATAGGACTCGGTGTCCATAAAATGCAAAAAATCGACGGAGGCTAGGTCTGCGTCGATTTCTTGAAAGGTGTCCTCGTCAAAGAGAAGGTGAATACGTTCGTCGCTTGTTATGCGGAAATGGTAATTGCACTTGATACAAACCTTTTGATTTTGGTTGAGCTCCTTTAGGTAGAGCGTATCTCCACACTGGTAGCATTTGACCCACAAATCTCCGGGAATATCGAGTTTCGTAGAAGCGCGGCGGCGCGTCGGCTTCTGCTTGTTAGCAAACCAATCCATTATTGACATAAGTTGTTCACTTTGGCTAGAATTTAGCCCGCACATCATAGACTAGACGCCAAATGGGTGTCAAACACGCGTCGCTCCGCCTCGGCTTTGGACCAGGCGAGATTTAGTCACGAAAGAGTAGGACTATGGCCAATATTAAATCTGCAAAAAAAGACATTTTGAGCACGGCACGGAACCGCGCCCGGAATCTGCATTTCCGCTCCCGCCTTCGCAGTGCGGTGAAAAAGGCATTGACCGCTATTGAAGCCAAGGCGGCGGACCGCGAACAGTCTGTTCGGGATGCATTGCGCATTATTGACAAGACTGTTTCTAAAGGGGTAATCAAAAAGGCCTCTGCTGCTCGCAAAAAATCCCGGCTGATGGCGCGTTTTAACGCCGCTGCGTAATGATTCTGGTCACGGGTGGTGCCGGGTTTATCGGCAGCGCACTCGTTTGGGCACTTAATCGGCAGGGGCATCGCGACATCATTATTGTTGATGATCTGGGCAACTCCGAGGCCTGGCGAAACTTGATTGGCCTGCATTATTACGATTACGTGGACAAGACCGTTTTTTTGGACGCCATCGTGTCGCGTCGGTTTCCGGGAGAAATAGATGCCCTATTTCACTTGGGCGCTTGTTCATCTACCACCGAAACAGATAGTACATTCCTGGTGGAGAACAATTACCGGTTTAGCCAGGAACTCGTGCAGTGGTGGCAATCCGTTTGTCCACAGGCGCGTATGGTCTATGCCAGCAGCGCCGCCACCTATGGGGATGGGGCACAGGGTTTTGACGATGACGAATCGACCCTGCCGCAACTGCGCCCCCTCAATCGCTATGGCTATTTCAAGCACCAATTTGATCGGTGGGCACAGGCTTCAGGGCTTCTGGATAAAATGGCTGGCATTAAGTTTTTTAATGTCTTTGGACCTAACGAATACCACAAAGCAGACATGCGAAGCATGGTATGCAAAGCAGTGAATCAAATCCGCGAAAAAGGTACCCTGACACTCTTTAAATCCCATCGGCCAGAGTTTGGGGATGGAATGCAAATGCGGGATTTCATCTATATCAAAGACTGCGTTGCGGTGCTGATTTGGTTGTTGGAGCATCATGAAGTGAACGGGATTTTCAATCTGGGGAGTGGTCAAGCCCGGACATGGAACGACTTGGCAGCGGCGGTATTTGCAGCCATGGCGCTACCGGCCCGGCTGACGTATGTGGATATGCCGGCTGACATCCGAAATCAATACCAATATTTTACCCAAGCGCCCATGGCAAAGCTTCGAAATGCGGGGTACACCCACCCTTTTACTCCCTTGGAGCAATCCGTATACGACTATGTCCGAGACTACTTGTTGGTTAACCGGTACTTGGATGCGGGGGCCTAAAGCCCAGCCTGGACGCCGCTGTGGGTGGGGACTATAATGAAACTTCGATTTTTTTTGTCTGCGTTGGATGTACGCTTCTAAAGAGTGAGGTCGTTTCATGGAATTTTTTTCGAATCTCGTGGCCCGGTTTTCTTGTGATTTGGGAATTGATCTCGGTACGGCGAATACCTTAGTGTTCGCACAAGGACGGGGCGTTATTATTCAAGAACCGTCCGTTGTGGCCTTGGATAACCAGAAAAATCTGGTTTTGGCAGTCGGTGATGATGCCAAGCGCATGATTGGCCGTACGCCAGGAAATGTCGTGGCCGTGCGTCCGCTGCGGGATGGCGTTATTGCCGACTTTGATATTACCGAAACCATGCTCAAGCACTTTATCAAAAAAGCATTGTCCCACCAGTTTTACCTGTTTAAGCCGCGGATTATCGTGGGTGTACCCTCCGGCATTACCGGAGTCGAAAAACGAGCGGTTTTGGATGCGGTGTATCATGCCGGTGCCAAAGAAGCCTATCTGATCGAAGAACCTATGGCGGCGGCAATCGGTGCCAATTTGCCTGTTTCCGAACCGACCGGAAGCATGGTTGTTGATATTGGTGGGGGTACTACCGAAGTAGCGGTTATTTCTCTGGGTGGCATTGTGGTATCCCGTTCCGTACGGGTAGCGGGGGATGAGATGGACGAAGCCATTATCAACCATTGCCGTGAAAGTTATCGCTTGCTGATTGGTGAGCGCACGGCCGAGGAAATCAAATTCCAGCTGGGCTCTGCGTTTGAAATGGACGAAGAGCGCACCATGGAAGTGCGGGGGCGCGACTTGGTTTCCGGACTGCCGAAGACCTTTACCCTGACCAGTATCGAAGTCCGAGCAGCCTTAAAAGACACGATCAACATGATTGTGGAGGGCATTCGTACGACCTTGGAAAAGACACCGCCAGAATTGTCATCTGACATTATGGATACCGGTATTACCTTGGCCGGCGGTGGCGCATTGTTGCGTGGCTTGGACAAGCACATTACCGCTGAGACAGGGATCTCGGTCTCGATCGCAGATGACCCGCTTAAGTGCGTCGCACTGGGTACGGGTAAGGCGCTCGAGGAAATCGACATCCTAAAAAAAGTCCTTATTGCTGACTAACGGGTCATGATTATGATGGACTTGGCAGACACGGAGGCATTTGTCCGGTTCAGTGATGCTTTGAGTTGCGTTTCAGCCGAGTGCCAGACTGCGATGAGTCGTGTGTTGGGCCTGCCCCCCGCAGATGCATTTGACATGCTGCGTGCACGCTGCGGGATGCCCGAATTCATGTTGTTAGACGTGGTGCAGCAAACGTTGGGTTTGCCGGTTTCTGCGGCTGGGTTTTCCGATCCAGGGACCCGAATGGCGTTTGAGGAAACGGCCATGCGATCAGGCCGTTGGTTGCCGTTGTATCGCACAGCGGCCGAGATCGTTATTGCCGTTGACAATCCCTTCAATCAAAAATGGGAACCTCATATTAATGAGCCGGTGCGCCGGGTGTTGTGGTCGCAGATGGACCTTACGGCTGCGTTATATGCGCCGGACGAATCCCAAGATGCGGTCCATAAGGTCATCTATGAGGCCATTGTCGGTGGGGCTTCAGACGTTCATGTCTTGTGGACGCCGTCCGGCGGCGTCGTACGCTTTCGGCAAAATGGGCAGCTATCGGTGCGGATGCATATCGCAAAGCATGAAATAGAGGGATGGATGCGCATCTTAAAGCTCCTGGCCCACCTGGATCCGGGCCGGGGAGACCCTGGCGGGCGGGTTCTACCTGTACCGGCTCGACCGGCTCGTTCTCGGGCTCCTGGTGCAGAAGGGCTACGGCGGCCGCTCGGAGGAGCGCGCGTACATCGTCTCCCAGTCC
>CAYINU010000016.1:0-8091 GCA_964364855.1 uncultured Candidatus Marinamargulisbacteria bacterium
GCTCAGTGGCAGAGCAAGCGGCTGTTAACCGCTGGGTCGTAGGTTCGATCCCTACCGGGGGAGCCAATTTTCCACTAACGCCATTTTCACTTCGGTCACATAGCTTGGGCTATGCTCCCTATGTGAGAAATGGCCTTATTGAAAAATTGGTTGCTCTTGGAGCAGAGGAAGTGGTCTTTGGATAGCAGACATTTTTTTCTTAAATGGATTTTCAGCCCAAGTCAGGCGGTAACGGCATTGTAGGTTTCATATGTGTTTAGAGGCCATCTCATAATACCGCCATGGCGCCCTCTGCTCCGCTCAAAATGCCCTTCATGGGCTCCGCCCAGCCGGGCAGCCTTGACCCGACGTGCCATTGGGCACCTCGAGTCTACGGTTCCGTCGCTATGCTCCTCACACATAGCGCTGCTATGCTCCGCGTTTTGTGCTCACACAGAACTCCCTGACGCCATTCTGAGACGGCCTTTGGGATTTATGAGATGGGCTCTAGTTAATTCGTATCCGTTTTGCGGAATTTGAAGGGCGTTTCAAGGGGTGTGAAATGGTCGCTGCCGTCGAGTAAAACCATGGGTTCGATATCATCGGCGTCATTGGAGGCATGGCGGAAAGTGAGCGTGGGAAAGTAGCCATTTGAAAGACGGCCTTCTTCAATGATTATATCGGAGGGCCAGACTGGGTTTGGGGCCAGCGACGCCGGGTTGCGAGGTATTGTGGGAGAGATGATTTTCATGTGCTTGAGATAGGCGCTTGGATTGATGGATTCGTATTGCAATACATCGGAGCGGGTAATGAGGATCGCATCATCGGAGGCCTGAGCGGCTGGGGTTACCATCGCCAATCCGATCAGCAAAAAAAGAAGCGTGGTCTTGTCTGTAATCACTGGGGAACAATGCCATAGACCACCCTGTTTTATCAAGATAACCTCGGCTACAATGCGATGATGATTACGCAGCGTGTGGGTGTACTGGGCACAGGATGGCTAGGGACGGCGCTGGTGCAGCAGTTGGTCCGTCGTGGTCACACGGTCCATTTTTCACGGGCCAGTGGTGAAGGGTCACCGATTGCCGGGGCAACCGGTTTTCAGGTTATCGTGGAGACGGATCGGATCACCGGAGACCCTGTCTTTTGGGAAGTGGATGTTCTCATCGTCTTGTTGCCATTTCGCCGCGGCCTACCTGACCCCGTGACCTATCGACATCAAATTGAATGCATGGCTGAACGGATCGAAGAATCGCCTATTTCTTGGGTTATTATGGCCTCCTCGACCAGTATTTACCCTGAAGCCACGGCATCGGCTACCGAAGAGATGTTGCTGATTCCCGATTCTCCGCGGAGTGCCGCCCTTCACGAGGCAGAAAATGCCTTGCTATATCACTCCGGATTCAATGCCACCGTGGTTCGCCTCGCGGGCCTGTATGGTCCGGGCCGGCCTTTGGGCCAACGATCGATCATCCGCAATCCAGAGCAACGCGTGAACCTCATCCACAAGGATGATGCGGTAGGGATTATGATTGCGATCCTCGAGCAACACGCCGTGGGAGATGTATTTAACGCTGTATCCGACACCCATCCCGTACGGGAAATCTTGTACAAGGCGGCTGCCCGAGAGGGAGGCTTTTCGGAGCCCGTTTTTGAGCCGGATTCGATCGGACATCCATGGGGAAAAGTCGTGAGCAATCACAAAGTAAAAGAAAAACTACACTACACGTTTTTACATCCCGACCCGATGGCCGGCCTTACAGGCCTGACCAGTTCCGGCAACGACTGACGGCGTCCCGCCAACGGGTCAACCTGGCTTCGCGTTCAGCACTATTCGTGTTCGGTCGGTAGGTTTTGTAGGCAATAGGCAGGTCAAGAAACTGTTTATCCGACCAAAATCCGGCGCCGATGCCAGCTATTCCGGCAGCCCCGAGACCCGTCATCTCCCCAGCCGTGGCGACCAAGACCGGCATGTCTAGCATGTCGGCCTGGAATTGCATCAGCAGCCCATTGGCGGTAGCACCGCCATCTGCCAGCAGACGCCTCGGGCGCATCGTGTCACGCAAGGTGTCGACGACGTCTGTGGTCTGGTAGGCAATGGCCTCCAGTGCCGCGCGGGTCATGTGAGCGGGCTGGGTACCCCGCGTCAGACCAATCATCAGTCCGCGTGCCTGACTGTCCCAGTAGGGTGCCCCCAGGCCATTGAATGCTGGCACTAGAACAACGCCGTCGGAACTCTCTACCGACCGCGCTAGGGCTTCGGAGTCTTTGGCGTTTTCAAAAAAATGGAGACTGTCTCGCAACCATTGGATGAGCGATCCGCCGGTAAAAACACTCCCTTCCACCGCGTAATCCGTTTGCCCATTCCGTGTCCAGGCCAGGGTTGCCACCAGGCGTGGGTCTTTGACAATCATGGTTTTGGTGTTGGCGACCAAAAAAAGGCCGGTGCCATATGTATTTTTTACCTCACCTTCCTCCCAGCAACGGTGGGCAAACAGTGCCGCTTGTTGGTCACCCAGAATGCCCGTCACCGGGATTTCCCTTCCCAAAATGGATGTGTGACAGTTACCGAAGATACCTTGACTCTCCTTGAGCTGGGGGAGAAGAGCCATCGGTATACCAAAAAACGAGGTCAGCTCAGGGTCAAATTGTTTGGATTGGAGGTTCAGTAGCATTGTTCGAGATGCATTGGAGGGTTCCGTCGCGTGCACGCCGGTCAGATTCCACAGGATCCACGTGTCTACTGTACCGAATAGGTAGCGAGTCCCGGCTTCCTGGGCAATCTGAGGGAACTTTGCGATGAGCCATCGGAGTTTGGTGGCTGAAAAGTAAGGGTCCAGCGGTAACCCCGTCTTGTCCCGAATCCAGCCGGCCTGGGCTTGATTCTCCTGACAAAAATCCGTGGTACGTCGGCACTGCCACACGATGGCGGGGTGGACGGGTTTTCCGGTGGCCTTGTCCCACACGATGGTGGTTTCCCGTTGGTTGGTGATGCCCAACGCGACGATGCGGTCCACACCGATTTGTTGGGTGACGTCTCGCAAGACCTGTCGGCTTTTCTCCCACAAGTCGATGGCGTCTTGCTCTACCCAAGCGGGTTTCGGAAAGGAAATGGGAATTTCTTGGTAGGCCGTCGCTACTACTTGGCCCTCCGGGTCCACAGCCATGGCGCGAATACCGGTGGTCCCTACATCCAATGCCAGCACGTAGCGGGTCATGAGACTTCGTAGTCCACCACACGGGCTTCGGTGACGACTTGCCCGATGAAATCTTTAATGGCCACATGATCGGGGTAGTTTTGGTAATCGTTCAGTGCTTCCTGAGACTCAAACACACTATACAGCGCGGCATCGGCAGCCCGTTCGGAGGTATCGAAATTAATCCCCACCTCGATGCGGATCATGCCGGTGATTTTATCGGCTAATTCCTCAAGTCGCGTCTTAATTTCCTGTAGGTTTTCGGCTTTGGATTTGCCCAATGCCTCAGGTTTGAGTCGCCAAAAAACAAGGTGTTTAATCATTTGCCGGTAGCGTAGCAGGCTGTTTGACGGTTGAATAGCGCCGTTGTTACAATCGCTCGATATGAGCTCTGAATTCTCCCGCATGCGCCTGTTCACGGGCAATGCGCACCCCCAACTCGGACAAGATATCGCAAAATGGCTTGGCATTGAGCTCGGCAAGATAAACGTTTCACGGTTTAGCTGCGGCGAAACCTATGCCCGCATCGAAGAAACCATTCGTGGCTATGATACGTTTGTCTTGCAAAGTATTTCCGATCATCCCAACGACGACTACATGGAATTGTTTATTATTATGGATGCGTTAAAGCGCTCCTCTGCGGCTTCCGTGAATGTCATTATCCCGTATTTCGGCTATTCCCGTCAGGACAAAAAGTCTGCTCCCCGCGAACCGATTTCCGCCCGCCTGATCGCAGACCTTCTAAGTGCCATTGGGTTTGATCGGTTAATCACAATGGACCTGCATGCCGATCAAATTCAGGGCTTTTTTGCCCAACCTGTGGACCATCTTACAGCCCTGCCATTGTTTGTGGATTATTTTCGCAATAAAAAATTGACCGACGTCGTGGTGGTGGCACCCGATACAGGCCGGGCAAAGTTTGCCAAACGCCTCAGCGACCGCATCGACGGGGACTTGGCCATCATGCACAAAACCCGCCCTAGCCACAATGTCGCTGAAGTCATGAACTTGGTCGGTGATGTCAAAGGTAAAACAGTCATTTTGGTTGATGACATGATCGACACGGGCGGTTCAGTGACATCCGGTCTGGCCATGCTTCGCAAACTGGGATGCAACGACGATATCTATTTGGCTGCTACCCACGCGGTTTTCTCGGGTCCGGCTCGCGAGCGCCTGGCCGGTGGCGAATTTAAAGAAGTCGTTGTCACCGACTCTGTTCCCATCCCGGATGGCAAGCGATTCCCTCAACTGCGCGTCATCTCTACCGCACCACTGCTGGGCGAAGTCATCCGCCGCAATTACGAGAAGCAGTCCATTTCACCCTTGTTCGATTAAGGAACCCCCTTTTTACTACGCCCGCACTGGGATTTGGGGACCGGCGGTTACCAACTTCTTGGCATCTGCAAAGTCCGTGAACTTTTTGAAGTTCTCAACAAATAAATGGGCCAGTTTTTCTGCCGCTACATCATAAGCCGCCTTGTCTGCCCAAGCGTTGCGTGGATTGAGAATATGGGCATCGACGTTAGGCAAAGAGGTCGGGATTTTGAAATTGAAAATGGGAACGATTTCCGTTTGCACGTTGTCGATACTGCCATCCAAAATCGCATCAATGATGGCGCGGGTGTATTTGAGGGAAATGCGATTGCCCACTCCGTAACCACCGCCGATCCATCCGGTGTTGACCAGATAAGCTTGGGCCCCATGTTCTTGCATTTTTTGGCCCAAGATGTGGGCGTATTGCATCGGGTGAACAGATAAAAATGGCTTACCAAAACAGGCTGAAAAAGTGGCGGTGGGTTCTTTGACTCCCAATTCGGTACCGGCAACCTTGGCGGTGTAACCACTCAGGTACTGATACATGGCTTGTTCAGTGGTCAAAATGGAAACGGGAGGCAAAACGCCGTAAGCATCGCAGGTCAAATAAATGACTTTTTTCGGATGGCCGCCTTTGGAAACCGGCTTCACGATGTTATGAATGTGATCGATGGGGTAGGAAACACGGGTGTTTTCCGTCTTGGCATTGGAATCAAAATCCACGTTGCCATTGGCATCGATGACGACGTTTTCCAACAAGGCATTCCGCTTGATCGCGCCGTAAATATCAGGTTCTTTTTCGGCAGATAGATTGATGGTTTTGGCGTAGCAGCCACCTTCGAAATTGAATACGCCGTCATTGTCCCAGCCGTGCTCGTCATCGCCGATGAGGCGGCGTTTCGGGTCAGCCGACAATGTGGTTTTGCCAGTGCCGGACAGGCCGAAAAATAAGGCGGTGTCGCCTTTTTCGCCCATGTTGGCGGAGCAGTGCAGTGCGCCGATGCCTTTGAGGGGCAGAAAATAGTTCATGATCGAGAAAATGCCTTTCTTGATTTCACCGGCATACCAAGTTCCGGTAATGATCGTGGCACGTTCGGTCATGTTAAAGGCAATCGCTACCGGTGAGCGCAGCCCCCATTTTTCATGGTCATCAACGGTAACCTTGCAGGCATTAATAACGGTCCAGTCCGGCTTGAAATTTTTCAGTTCTTCGGCAGACGGGCGAATGAACATATTTTTGAAAAAGTGGGCCATCCATGCCACTTCGGTGATCAGACGCACGGACAATCGGGTTTCGGGATTGGCGCCACAAAAGCCGTCTATCACGTACAAATTCTTCCCATTGAGTTGCTTGGCAGCCAAGTCTTTTAGATGGTTCCAGGTTTCAAGTGTCATCGGCTTATTATCAGATCCGCCTTCGGCCCACCAGACGGTGTCTTTGCTGATGGCATCTTTGACAATATATTTGTCCTTCGGAGAGCGGCCGGTGAATTTTCCGGTGTCTACCGCAACGGCGCCCAGAGCGGTAACGATACCGCGTTCAAATCCTGGGTTGTTGGCGTTGGTTTCGTGTTGAAAAAGGTCTTCGTATGAAAGGTTGTGATAAATCGTAGGGGTTGAAGTAATGCCGAATTGCGAAAGATCTAATTGACTCATGGCGCCACCTTATTAACGAAATTTTTCAAGCAAAATGCGTGGGCAGTGTATCACGTCCACTCGCTCCCCACCAGACCGAAATCGTCATCTCCGTGTACACGGGGTCCAGTTCCGTTCACCCCTGGATTCCCGTCTTCACGGGAATGACCCCTTTATACGTAACTCAGCCAGCCCTCATAGCGCGGGTCCTGACCGCGGATGGCGGCAAAAAATGTGGATTGGATTTGCTCGGTGATGGGGCCACGTGTGCCGTTGCCGATGACATAGCCGTCGATTTCGCGGATGGGCGTTACCTCAACTGCAGTGCCCGTGAAAAACAGTTCATCTGCGGTAATCAGCTCATCCCGAATCAGGCTGCGTTGTACGATCTGCAACCCGAGGTCTTTGGCGATCTGGATCACGCTTTGATACGTGATACCGTGCAGCGCACCATCCGAGCAAGGTGGGGTGTAGAGAACGCCATGCCGGATAACAAAAATATTTTCACCGGGGCCTTCGGCGACTTTTCCCTGCGTATTGAGCAAAATGGCCTCATCAAATCCGCATTTTTTGGCCTCGATTTTGGCCAGAGCCGAGTTAATGTAATTCCCAGAGCTTTTGGCCATCGGCGGCATGGTGCGGCTGTCCAGGCGGTTCCAGCTGCTCATTTTGCAGCGAATACCGCGTTTGAGGCCTTCTTCGCCCAGGTAGGCTCCCCATTCCCAGGCCGCGATGAAGGTTTCGACGGGATTATTCAGCGGATACAGCCCCATTTCTTTGTAGCCAAAATAGGATAAAGGCCGAATATAACAGCTTGTCAGTTGGTTCTTGCGAATCAATTCCTTTGTGATGTCCATGAGGTTGTCTACCGAGTAGCCGATGGCCATGTGAAAAAATTTGCCGGAGTCGTGCAGCCGCTGAAAATGATCGGGGCCGCGGAAAATGGCCGGTCCCTTGGCGGTTTCATACGCACGAATACCCTCGAATACGGCCGTTCCGTAATGCAAGGCATGGGTCATAACATGGACTTGTGCATCCTCCCAACGGATGAACTGACCGTTTTTCCAAATATATTCCGTGGGCTTCATGGGAGGCTCCTTTACGACAATCGGCGATTGCCAGACATCATACGAGGTCGATAATCCATTTAACAAGATGATGTTCGTGCGTAATTTGGCTTTTCTTTTTTTGTGAAAATGCTACCATAGGCCGTCGACTTCGGTGTGGGCGTAAATGTGAGGAGAACCCATGTATTTGATGCCGCAGGCCGGCTGCATTAAATACTCGCAAAAAATATGAGGCAATTTGAAGGTTTGGGCACCTTCGACTCTGGGCAACAACCTACTAAGCGGTTTTGCGCAAGAAGTGTTACCATTAACACGATTGTCTTTTCAAGACCGACTTATAAGGAGTGTTAATGGTTTCCCGGCGGTTTCCTTTGTTTTTGACCCGCATTGGACTCTTGGCTTTGGCCTTCCTTTTTATTTTTTCTCTGACCCTATCCCTTGATGCTGCTATTCCCGGTACCCTCCATTATCAAGGCCGTGTATTTGACAATGCGGGGCTGCCTTTGGAGGGCAATCACAATTTCGCCTTTGTCATCTACGACCAAGCAGTAGGGGGTACTGCGCTGTGGGCAGAAACCCAGACTGGGGTTGCCGTGGAGGATGGGTTGTTTTCCGTGCTCCTGGGTTCGGGATCTACAATAGAAGCCAGTGTGTTTGGCAGCCCTTCCCGATGGCTGGGCGTCAATGTGGATGGTCAAGGGGAACTCAGCCCCCGCATTAACCTGACTTCTGTGCCGTATGCGTTTCAGGCGGGCAATGCAGATGCACTGGACGGCGTGGACGCAACCGAAATCGCAGGTTTAGCTAGTCCTAACATCTTTATTGCCCAAAACACCTTTCAAAATGGCTTGGTTGTTCAAAATGGGATCACAGTAAACACAACGGTATCAGCGAACCGG
>CAYINU010000016.1:8191-26214 GCA_964364855.1 uncultured Candidatus Marinamargulisbacteria bacterium
TTTGTAGGGACGGGAGTGGCACCGCAGTTTGTGGGGACGGCGAATGGGGCGGTGACGGCGAACTTTGCGTGGGAAGCGGACAGGATAGATGGTGTGGACTCAACGAACATAGCGGGATTGACGAGTGGGAACATTTTCACGGCACTGAATACGTTTGAGAGTGTCACGGTAAACACAACGGTATCAGCGAACCGGTTTGTAGGGACGGGAGTGGCACCGCAGTTTGTGGGGACGGCGAATGGGGCGGTGAATGCGGACAAATTGGATGGGTATGATTCAACGGAGGTTGTGCTGGCGGCAGCCAACAATATATTTACGGGTACCAATCGATTTGAAGGAATTGCGACGTTTAACAGTTCGGTAACTTTTAACAGCGCGGTATCGTTTAACTACAACCAAGAAACGCTGTTCCAAGGACCGATCCGAACTTACGGACAACCCAATCAGCTTCCATCAGGATGGGCTGGAGGTGTGGAGACGTGGGACATTTATGCGCATGGGTCTCTGGCTATGGGGCAAAGTGGACAGATAAAGTCTTTGCTTAATAACGGCGGTGGTGCCGGTTTTTCAAGCAGCGTGGGGATAGGGACACTGAATCCTGGGAGTCAATTGGAAGTCATCGCGACTACCGCAGCCGGGGAATCGGCAGTGGTCTTTCTAAGAAACGGTGCAGCGGATGCAGCCGGAAATGCAGTGAGCATGGTTTTGGGCACTGCAGGGGATTCTTCAGGCCAAGCGAAAATCAGCGGTGTTCGGAATTCGGAAGGGGCCGGGAAAGGGGATCTGGCATTTTCGACATTTGGAACAGCCATGACAGAACAGATGCGGATTACGTCTTCGGGGAAGGTTGGGATAGGGACACTTTCGCCCCAGTCGCAATTGCAAGTGGGGAGTGCAATATTCGCGGGCACCGGGACGCAGAATGGGACTGTGACGGCGAATGTGTTTGTAGGGACTGGGATCGTACCGCAATTTGTGGGAACGGCGAATGGGGCACTCAATGCCGACATGCTAGATGGGGTAGATTCGACGGACTTTGCGACATCGGCAGGAAACAATACCTTTAGTGGGATCACGACCTTCACAGGCCCCGTATTATTTGATCCGACAAAGACAGCGGTAGCGATCACAACGGCGAACAACGTTTTTAGGGGGACGAACGCCTTTTTGGCACCTGGGGTTCGGCAGGTGAAGATTGGGAACCCGGATGAAACAGATACGGCCCAACCTGCGGAAGTGTATTTTGACCGAGTGGCATTGGGGAACGAACAACAAGCAGCGGTGGGAATGGGTGGAACGGCTCGCAACTTTTATATTTGGGTAAACAACGAAGACCGGCTGAATATTACGTCTGCTGGGAATGTGGGAATTGGGACACCGGAGCCCGGGGCAAAGTTGCATATTACCGGCGGAACCGACGCCACTTTTGGTTCCGGCGGGTACTTGGTGATGGGGGCTACAACGGCTGGCAACATTGTTATTGATGATAACGAAATCATGGCCCGAAATAACGGGGCCAAATCAAACTTGCATCTCCAAGCGGATGGGGGAGACCTGTTCATTCACCAGAACCAGGTGGGGACGGAAATGATTGTCAAGGATAGTGGGTTTGTGGGTATTGGCACGACGGCCCCCCGGACGAAGTTGGAGGTAAATAGCGGGGCGATGTCATTGTACTCCGGACTGAACAATGCCAGTACCAGACCTGCTGTAGGGACCGGTGTGGTGGCGGGAGAGATTCATGGGTATGGATTTGGGACTGAGGCAAATGATGGATTTTTGCGATTGTCGGCGGGAGGCGGAACGGGCGCGACGACAAAAAGCTATATCGACTTATCCGGTTACTCCACGGTGGGGGATATGAATCAGAACATCGTACTGGGTGTGGGTGGTGCAGAGCGGATGCGGATCACGCCAAGTGGATTTGCGGGCACAGGAGATGGAAGCGCAACGATCACGAAATTCTCGACGACGGTAGATAACAACGACACGACGGTGCCGACGGGGAAAGCGATATTGGATCATATTGGGACGAATGTAGCGAGTCTGACGGGAGCGAATACATTTAGTGCGCTAAATACGTTTTCGGTTGGGGCGCTGGGAGCAGAGTCACTGCCGATGTATCTGAGAAACAACGCAGTGGATACAGCGGGTAATACGGTGGGGCTGGTATTTGGGACGGCAGAGAATTCAACGGCAGTGGGCCAGGCAAAGATCAGCGGTGTTCGCAATGCTGGAGGTGCGGGTAAAGGTGATTTGGCGTTTTCTACCTTTGGTACGGCGATGACAGAGCAGATGCGGATTACCTCTGCTGGGAATGTGGGCATTGGAACGGTTGATCCCCAAGCGCCATTGGATGTGAACGGCAACATTGCGATGCAAGGGTCCAATGTGCTGTTTCGGGATGCGAGCAATACGATTTTGGTATCGCCGACGTCCATACCGCTGGCCTTTAAGCAAGGGACTGCGGAGGTTGCGCGGTTTGATGCGACGGGTAAATTGGGGATTGGGACGGGGACACCGAAGGAACTGTTGCAGGTTGGTGACCAAATGACATTTCACAACGGCGGAAGCAAATTTATTGGATTTAACAACACATGGGATGCGGATCAGTCTCGAGATGAGTACATCGTGAATGGCGGCGCAGCGAAGATCAGCTTTGATTCTACAACTGGGGGATTGACGATCTACAATGCAGCGAGTGGGACGGTGGGCAATCCAACGGCTTTTGGTATCGGCACGACCTTTACCTCGACTGGTGTGGGGATAGGTAAACCCAATCCATCCACCGCTCTAGATGTGAATGGGGTGGTAACAGCGACAGAGTATGCGGGCACGTCAGGAGCGGGAAGCGCAACGATCACGAAATTCTCGACGACGGTAGATAACAACGACACGACAGTGCCGACGGGTAAAGCCATATTGGATCATATTGGGACGAATGTAGCGAGTTTGACGGGGGACAATCTCTTTACCGGTAAAAACACCTTTCAATCTGCCGGAATCAAGCAGGTCATCATCGGCAATCCCAATGCGAATAATACAGCCGAACCTGCGGAACTTTATTTTAACCGAACCGCAGTGGCCAACACGCAGCAAGCGGCAATCGGTATGGGGGATACGAATCGCAATTTCTATATTTGGGTGAATGGCCAAGACCGGTTCAAAATCAATTCGATAGGTAACATCAATACAGCGACGACTGGTGTGCTGTCTAATAGCGCTTGGGTGGGGTCTGCGCTACTGGGTGGCAGCGAGCAGGCTGTGGCCATCGGGGAGTTGACTTATGACAATCAAAAATACGCGGTCATTGGCGGGCATAATAGTGCGGCAACGGCCTGGTCAGACCTGATTATAAGCCCTGATCCCAATGGCAATGTGGGTGTGGGGACCTACACGCCGGAGGCCAAATTGGATGTGAACGGCAATATTGCGATGCAAGGGTCCAATGTGCTGTTTCGGGATGCGAACAATACGATTTTGATATCGTCGCCCAATGTGTCGCTGTCCTTTAAGCAAGGGACCACGGAGGTTGCGCGGTTTGATGCGACGGGTAAATTGGGAATTGGGACGGGGACACCGACAACCGAATTGGATGTCAATGGCACGGTAACGGCAACAACCTTTTCAGGGAATGGGTCTGGGTTAACCAATGTCCAAAGTGAAACCTTGCGACCACACGACCTATGGTCAGTAAACGGCCGTATACCGGTCTCTCCGAGCAGTACCGGTCCTGGTACATTGTTTTTCGGGTTTGGGGCTTTTAATAATACCCCCGCATCCCCCCCCGCCTGGGCGGACTATCTGTTAATGCGTTCTTATACAGATTCCAGTGGTGGGAGTGATAATTTGCTGATGTTCAGCAAAGGGAGTATCAATGCCCGGATGTATCAGCAAGACTTTGGGAGCACATCGGCCTTTTCCACCTATAAGGACTTTGTCTTTGCGTCGGGCACCTCCAGTGGATATATCCCTCTTTTTAGTGACTACGCGACATTGGGTAATTCTGTGATCAAACAAGTCAATAATTATGTGGGCATCGGCACAGGTGATCCCCAATATTTTCTGACATTTCCAGGCAATGACACTGCCACAACGCCTTACATTGGATTTCCCAGCACGAATCCGCTGTATCAATCGGGGATCGGAACGTTTCATATTACAAATCATGGGCAGCAAGTAGCGATTTACGCAGGTGCAGCCAGTCAAGGTGCAGATGGGAAATACCGGTTAGGGTCGGAGGATATTCAGATGATAGTCGGACCGACGGGTGTGGGCATCGGTTTGGGTAATGCGCCTCCATCTGCCCCGTTGCATGTAACAGCGCGGGCAAGTGGTGGCTACCCTGACACAGGTGGGTTGTATGTATATAACCCAACGGCGCCCCTGGATGTAGACCGCACGCAAGATGCGGTGATTTCAGTACGCACCAATGGTGCGAATGCGGGCAACCCCTTTATTTCGTGGGATGTGGTGGGTGTCTATGGATGGGCGATGGGCATCGACAACTCAGACGGGCAGAAACTCAAAATCGGGGCGAATTGGGGAAGCCTCTCACAAACCACTCGATTGACGATTGATGCGGATGGAGATGTGGGCATCGGTACGACCAGCCCGGGCAGCAAATTAACTGTGGCTGGCACCATTGAATCGACCAGCGGCGGTCTTAAATTTCCCGATGGTACCACCCAAACCAGCGCCGCCATTACGGCACAATACGTGAACGATATGTTTCGTGGGTCGATTCAGGCGTTTGCTTATACGGGTGACAAGACATCTCAAGGATGGCTGCTTTGCGATGGAAGAACGGTAAAAATAGCGAATTACCAAGCGTTGTTTAATGTTATTGGCGGTACATACAATTCCGGCAACGTGCCAAGTGATGAATTCAGACTTCCCGATCTGCGTGGCCAGTTTATCCGTGGTGCGGATAACATGGGAACCGGGGCAGCCGGTCGAGACTCGACTAGTGGGCGTCTTACCGGAACGACGCAAGATGACTCTACTCGTGCGCCAAGAACGACTGCCTTCACTACATCGGATCGTTATACTTTTTTGGGCGGTACTTATATTGGAAAGGGGAATACTACTATTGCACCGTGGGATAATTTTGGCTGGGCCGAAAGAACACAATCCGTAAGCGGTGGTGACCCCGAAACCAGCCCCAAAAACATCGCGATGGCGTACTACATCAAATACTAAGTTTATTAATTAACTGTGCCTCGCGATGCGGACCGATTATGACTGTGACTCCGGCCGTAGGCCCAAAAGAAATTCCCCCACGGGTTGGCAGCGGATCCCGTTGATCAATAGCGTTTCGGTACCGCGGTAAAGTACATGTTCAGCCAGGTGGTTTTGAAAAATCGACTTAGCAGGTTCATTTTGAGTCTCAAAATGAACCTGTTAGGTAAAAAATGTCAATCAGCGAGGGAATAGCAGGATGGCGCTGGAAGTAAAAAAAGTTAAAAAACCTCTTGAAAGAGCAGATCTTTTTATCGATAATAGTTTTGTAATACATCATTGATCGATAGGGGTGTTGTCATGACAGTTGTCACTATTTCTCCCAAGTTTCAAATTGTGATACCTTCAATGATTCGGGAATTGCTGCATTTGCGACCCGGTCAACGAGTATGCGTATTTGGATATGACAATCGTATTGAATATATCCCCGTGCAACCCATGAAAAAAATGCGTGGGTTTTTGAAAGGGATGCGGACCGATGTGCCTCGGGATGCGGACCGACTATGAATGTTGTGGATTCCTCAGGGTGGCTTGAGTACTTTGCAGAGGGTCCCAACGCGGGGAAATTTGCGTCGGCAATCGAAAACGTGTCGACTTTAATTGTGCCCGTACTTAGCATTTTTGAAGTCTTTAAACGCGTTGCGGTGCAAAGCGGAGAAGACAATGCCTTTCAGGCGGTAGCGCTCATGCAACAGGGCAGGGTGGTTGAACTGGATTTAACAGGTGCGTTGGATGCAGCTAAATTGAGTATAGATCGTAGGTTACCCATGGCGGATAGCATTATTTTGGCAACCGCCATACATTATGAAGCGACATTGTGGACTCAAGACGCCGATTTCAAAGGCATTTCGGGTGTTCGGTATTTTGAGAAAGCAAGGTAATACACTATGCTATATGCTACGCCTAAAGGCTCAGATCACGATAGTCCACGCCCAAAAATGCCTTGCATCTATCAAATGGCGCCCTAGAATGGGTAGGCATTCAGTAACTACAAAATCCTAAGTCAAGCAAAGTGAGAGGCTCATGCGTGAGCGGATCGATTGTGAATCTCCCCTTGCCGCACCTATGACTGTTTGTTAGACTTCTCAAGTCTGCTGTTGTTTTGCTGCAAATGCAGCGTCCAAATAACAGCGTTACTCCAACACGAATAGCAGGTTTTGCATGTCAGCAGGACACGAAGCAGCGCGGGTATTGTATCCGCTGTCTGTTAAAGGGATTGACTTGTCGATTACAGCGCCCATCCTGACGCTTTGGATCGTCGGTGCGTTGATTCTCGGATTTTTTGTGGTGGCGGTTCGGGTCCCCAAATTGCGGGGATTGCTGGTGTTTCTCTATGACTTTATTGTTGCGACTTTTGGCGGGAAAATCAGTAGTTCCAACCGGTTGTGGGTGTCGTTTTTGCTCTGTTTGTTTTTGTTTGTCTTTTTAAATAATGTGTCCGGCTTGGTACCCGGCAACGAATCCCCGATGAGCAATATCAACGGTACCGGGTCATTGGCCTTAATGGTCTTGGTAATTTCTCAGTGTTCGGGATTGTTGGCCCACGGTCTGCGCCATTTCAAAAACCTGGTTCCCAGCGGTATCCCCATTGGGATCTTGCCGTTTATGGTTCCGCTTGAGATTATCAGCTTGTTGGCAAAGCCGTTTTCCCTGGCCATTCGGTTGTTTGCCAACATGTTTGCCGGTCACGCGGTGCTGATGATTTTTGCCGGCCTGGTGGTTTCGGCCCATCCGCTCATCAAATTTTTGCCTTTCGGAGGTGTGTTGCTGATCTCGGTATTCGAAGTTTTCGTGTCCTTTATCCAGGCCTTTATTTTTGTGTACCTCACATCCCTATATGTCGGGGATGCGGTACACGCTGACCATTAAACCCATTTTTAGGAGGAGTATTTTTTATGAACAGTGCACATTTAGCTTCGGGACTCGCAATCGGATTGGCGGCGTTGGGCGTTAGCTTTTCTTTGGCTATCGTTTATTACAAGACGCTGGACAGCATCACCCGTCAACCCGAGTTGTTGGGAACCCTTCGGGTTTTGATGTTTGTGGGTTTTGCTTTCGTTGAAGCCATTGCCTTGTATGCCTTGGTCATTTCGTTCTTGCTTATTCAGGTTCACTAAAACATGTTTGAATTCGCGTCCAATCAATTTTTTTGGACCACGGTTAGCTTCCTGATCTTGTTGGGAGTGGCTTACAAGTTTGCCTTGCCCCCACTTTTCAATATGGTCGAAGCCCAAGAAGCCGAGAAACAGCGCTACTTGGAGGCGTTGAAGGAAAACAACGAAAAGGCCGAAACGTTGGTCAAAACCTACACCGAAAAGTTGTCGGATATCCAACGTGAGGCCAAGGCCATTTTGGAATCGGCCAAAACAGACGCCGAGCAGATCAAAAAGGCGGCTTACGAATCCATTTATGCGGAACGCCAAACGGCGTTATCGGATCTCAAAAAGGAATTCGAATTCGAGCGCAAGCAATTGTTTGACGACGTGCAGGCTGCCGCATTGGATGCCGTGATTACAGCGGCAGAACGTGCGTTGCGCGTACAGCTTCCCAAAGACACCCACGAGGCCATCGTAAAACACAATCTTTCTCAATTTGATAATGCGGTAAACTATGCGACATCCGGTCAATAGCGAAAAACTATGTCAATGGGCCAAGTCTCGCGGGGAACTGCGGGACTTGGAAAGCAATTTGTGGCATTTGGTGGCGTTCATGCGTAAGGAGTTTGACCTGCGTCGCTTTTTGCGCGCACGCCAAGCCCCGACCGCAGCCAAGTTGCAAGCGGTTTATGAAAAACCGCCATTTAAAAAAGCCGAGAGCTTTGATTTTGTATTTGAAGCCTTGGACCGCGCCGAAAAAGTGGATGCGGCCCGGACGGTTTTGGAGGAAGTCTGGACCTTTCTTTTAGCCCACGAATCTGTTCAGGTTGTGACAGTTCAATCCCCGGTGATGCTGGAGACCCATACAGAAAACGAAATCGCAGACAGTTTGGCCAAGAGTTTGCACAAGACAGTCTGGCTGCATGTCCGGGTAAATCCGGCATTGGTAGCCGGTCTGGTAATTGAGGTTGCCGGTGGAAAAACCTATGACTATTCGCTTAAAGGGGCTTTTGCACATTTAAAATATTTTCTGATGGAGAAACGCTGATGGAAGACCAAGTCACGCTGTTAAAGAACCGAATGGAGGGATACACCTACGCCCCAAAAGGGGAAGATGTCGGTATCGTATTGGAAAGTGCGGACGGCGTGGCACGCATCGGCGGACTCCGCACGGCCATGTTGGGCGAAATGCTGGAATTTCCCAACCAGTTTTATGGACTGGTATTTAATCTCGAAGCTGATGAAGTGGTAGCCGTGGTTCTGGGAAATAACAATGCGGTTCGGGCCGGAGATTCCGTGAAGGTAACGGGCAAGATCATGCAGGTTCCCGTTGGAAATGCCTTGTTGGGACGGGTTGTAAATGCCCTGGGAGAGCCCATCGACGGTAAAGGCCCTGTGGCAACCAACCGCTACCGACCTGTCGAAACCAAAGTTCCCGGTGTTATTGATCGGACCCCCGTGGATGTCCCGATGCAAACCGGCTACAAGGTCATTGATGCGTTGATCCCTATCGGCCGCGGTCAGCGCGAGCTGATCATCGGGGACCGAAAAACAGGCAAGACGACCTTGGCCATTGATACCATTATCAATCAAAAAGATAGCGGTGTGATTTGCGTCTATGTCGCAGTTGACAAAAAGTCCGCTTCTGTTGCCGAAGTCGTCGAAACGCTGCGCTCGCATGGTGCGATGGACTATACCATCGTGGTGGATGCCTCCGCCGATGACCCGGCGGCGATGCAATATTTGGCACCGTACTCTGGCACGGCCATGGCCGAAGAATTTATGTACGAAGGCAAAGACGTGTTGGTCATCTACGACGATTTGACCAAGCATGCCAACGCCTATCGGATGATCTCTTTGCTGCTCAAGCGCCCTCCTGGCCGCGAAGCCTTTCCCGGGGATATTTTCTATCTGCACTCCCGATTGCTCGAGCGTGCGGCGCGTGTGTCGTCGGAGTTGGGAGGCGGCTCGATTACGGCCCTTCCTATCATCGAAACACAGCGTGGCGACATCTCGACTTATGTGCCGACCAACGTCATTTCCATCACCGACGGTCAGATTTTCTTGTCTGCCGATCTATTTTATTCCGGTTTTAAACCGGCTATTAACGCCGGTATTTCAGTGTCCCGCGTCGGCGGTAAGGCCCAAATTGAGGCCATCCGAAAATTATCCGGTCCCCTGAGGCTGGAGCTGGCGCGGTTCCGCGAACAAGAATCGTTTACTGCATTTGCATCCGAGCTGGACGCCGAAACGCAAAAGCAGCTGCACCGCGGCCAAATCCTGATCGAGATCCTAAAGCAAGACAAAAACCAACCCATGCCGGTCGAGGAACAAGTCATTAGCGTTTTCTTGGCCGTGTCCGGCATTTTGGAATCGGTGGATGTCACAAAGGCAAAGCCCATCGAGGTTGAAGTATTGCGGGTATTTCGCGAAAAACATGCCGATATCCTAAAAACCATTCGCGACGAACAGAAATTCGCCAAGGAATTGCAAGACAAGGCCCGTGCCATTATCCAGCCCATCGTGAATCAAATTACTGGAGTGGCCGCATAACATGCCGGGCATTTATGAGATTAAGACACGCCTGGAAGGGGTCAAAAGCATCCATAACATCACGTATGCGATGCAGATCGTGACCATCAGCCGGCTCAAGCGCATCAATGCTCAGCTGTCCGTGGCGGAGTCGGCATTGCGCGAACTGGTGGCCGGATTGTCTTGGTATTTGGGTGAACATCCCCGGGATCGCGGGCATTTTTTTGCGCCCGCCTTGACCCAACCTAATAATCCGTTGGTGGTCCTGATTTTTTCCAACCGCGGCTTTTGTGGATCTTTTAACGGTGACTTGTTGCGGGGGGCGAGGGCGGCTTGTGCCCAGCGCGGATGGGATTGGGCACGCTTGGAAAAAGCCGTGATCGGCAAGAAGGTGCCAAAAGAAGTGGCGCAGGACCCGAAGGTGCAGTGGGTGTTCCAGCCTGAAAAGGACACCATGACCCTGTCCGAAGCCACTCAACTAGAAGAAAAAATGATGGCCCAGTTTGCTTCCGGACGCCCCGTGGTATTGGCGTATTTTGAATTCAAATCGATTATTGCGCAAACGGTGGTCGTGAAGTCGATTTTCCCTGCGGATGCGGTGGATTTCCCGAATTTCGAAACCGCCCAACCCGAACCAGAGGCCTTTTTTGATCCCACGCCACAAACGGCTTTTACCCAATTGGTAGACTTGTATTACAAACTCAAAATTCGATTGGCTGTTCGGCATTCGGCCAGCTCGGAATTCGGCCAACGGTTTTTATTGATGAAAAGTGCGGTGGACAATACCAAAGATGTGATGGATCAATTGAGCTTGGAAATGAACAAAGAGCGTCAAAAAGCCATTACCCAAGAAATTGCCGAAATTATCGCGACGTTCAAGGCGTTGCAGAAGAAATAGGAGTAGTTGCATGTCAAACCAAATGCCTTCGGGCCGCGTTTCCCAAGTGATCGGTCCAGTGATTGATGCGGAGTTTCCGTTGGACGCTATCCCCGAATTGGGGACTCGACTTGAAGTCCATACAAAAACGGCATCGGGAGAGCCGATATTGGTGATTTCCGAAGTCATGATGCAGCTCGAAGGTGGCGTGGTACGTGCCGTTGGCATCACACCTACCGAAGGGCTACAGCGGGATATGGCCGTGATCAACACCGGAAAGCCGCTGATGGTGCCGGTCGGCGAGGCGACCAAAGGCCGATTGTTTAGCGTATTAGGCGAACCGATGGACAAAAAAGGGGATCTCCAGGATGTGGAGTACCAACCCATCCGCAAGGATGCCCCGCCTTTTGAGGTTATCCAAGTCGACAACGAATTGTTTGAAACCGGGATCAAAGTGATCGATCTCATTGCGCCTTATATCAAAGGTGGCAAGACCGGTTTGTTCGGCGGTGCGGGTGTCGGCAAAACCGTTATCATCATGGAATTGATTCACAACATGGCCAAGCAACACGGCGGTACGTCTGTATTTGCCGGGGTCGGTGAGCGGACCCGCGAAGGGAACGACTTGTGGCTGGAGATGAATGAGTCTGGTGTTTTGGACAATACTGTTCTGCTTTTCGGACAAATGGGTGAGCTCCCCGGTGCCCGTCAGATCGCCGGATTGGCGGCGTTGACCCAGGCCGAGTATTTCCGCGATGAAAAAGGCCAAGACGTGCTGTTCTTCTTGGACAATATTTTCCGGTTTGTTCAAGCAGGCTCCGAGGTATCGACCTTGTTGGGACGCTTGCCCTCAGCTGTAGGCTATCAACCCACTCTGAACTCCGAAGTCGGGAAGTTCCAAGAACGCATCGTATCGACGAAAAAAGGCTTTATCACGTCGATTCAAGCGGTGTATGTTCCGGCCGACGATATTACCGATCCCGGAACCGTGGCCATTTTCTCTCACTTGGATTGTTCGACTGTCTTATCTCGTAAGATCGTGGAACAGGGGATTTACCCGGCCGTGGATCCATTGGCGTCAACGTCCCGGATTATGGATCCCAGCTACGTGGGGGAACGCCACTATGCCATTGCACAGCGCGTCTTAAAAATCCTGCAGCGCTACAAAGAACTGCAAGACATCATCGCGATTTTGGGGACCAGCGAGCTCTCCGAAGAAGATCGCCTCACGGTCAACCGCGCACGGAAAATTCAGATGTTTATGTCCCAGCCGTTTTTTGTTGCGGAATTCTTCACCGGCATGCCCGGGAAGTATGTGAAGATCGAGGATACCTTGGCTGGCTTTGAAGGCATCGTCGATGGCAAATACGATCATATCCCGGAACAACTATTTTACATGATCGGACGTATCGAAGAAGCGGTAGAAAAGTATGAAAACAGTAAAGTATAGAATTGTTTTGCCGACGGGCGAAGAGGAGGCCGGGCAAGCGGTCTCCCTATTTGTCAAAGACGCCCAAAACGTCGCCACCATTCTGCCTGATTATGGGCGGACAGTCATGGCGCTCAAAGACGGTGCGTTGTCGCTCTCGCCAGCAACCGGTACCGTCAAATCGTTTTCGTTTAAATCGGGTTTTTTGAAGGTTCAAAACAACAGCGTGTTTTGTTGTATTGTGAGCTAAGCGGTTTCTACAGGGCGCCCTCAGGAAAGCTTGACAAAGTGTATACTTTAACAGTACACTTCAATCCGATATGAAGGCTTCAATTGTAGAATTGCGAAAAAATATGAAATCGGTGACTCAGGCATTGGCACGGAATGAAGATGTCATTCTTTTGAGTCACGGTGTAGAAGTGGCGACAATGATTCCGGTGGCACGATCCCATCCTAAAAAGGATAGGATAAAAGCATCGTTGCATCCCTTTTTTGGTTCCGCTGCCAGTGACGCCGAGGCGGTCGATAAGGTGGTTGATTCCTTAAGACAGCCCCGGTACCCGCTATGATTTTGGACACAGATGTACTGATCTGGGCCGAGCGTGGCAAAAAAAGTGCGGCTGACTTAATTGATGGCATTGACACCCCTTATATTTCCTTACAAACCTATATGGAGTTAATTCAGTTGGCGCCCTCTAAAAAACGGGTCCGACTGACCCAGGATTTTTTGAAAGCATGTGGCATCATTGTGTTGCCTCTAACAGAAGCGATTGGCCATCGTGCGGCCATTTATATAGAGGAGCTCAGCATGGAAACGGGGATTCGGGTTGGGGATGCGCTCATCGCTGCAACCGCGATTGAACATCGGTTTCCCTTGGTTTCAGGTAATCGCAAGCATTTTCGAAATATTAATAATTTGAATCTTGTCGTCTATCGACCCGTCTAATATTACCCTGGCCTCCGGTACCCCGAAATCCCTGTAGTTGATTTTGCTCGGTTCTTGAAATAAAAAATATCCTATTGATATATTTTAGATATGCGTCGTTTGTTAAAAAATAGTCAAATAAAATCATCTGCGATGGAATCTGTCATGATTCACCTCAAGACAAAAAAAGTCCTTAAGAGGCGTGCCGAAGAACTGGCTGATAAATTGGGTATCACATTGACAAGTCTGTTGAATTTGAGCCTAAGCCAAATGGTAGAGGCCAGCGAGCTGGTCATTGATCTACAGCCCAGACTCAATAGCAAAACAACTACTTTGCTATTGAAATTAAAAAAAGAGGCAATGGCAGGGAGAGCCCTCTCCCCGTCCTTCACAGATCCACAAAAGGCACTTCGGTGGTTGCAGTCGTAAATGCAAATTGCGTTTCACAAATCTTAGCGAAACGCCTCACCACTCGCTGCTGAACTACCATGCGTTATCAGGAAAATTAGAGGGAACCTACAGCATTAATGTTTCCGGTGACTATCGTGCGCAATTTTTCTATAAGTCTGGGGAGCAACTTGTCTTTCTGCATATTGGTACGCATAGCCAGCTATATGGCTAACTGACCTTAAAAAAAAGGGTTTCAAGCACCGAAAGATCCGACAACACTGCCTTGCCCACGATGCAACCTGTGATGCGGGGGGACAGGACGATTAGGGCCTGGATATCGGCACGGTTGCGGACGCCGCCCGAGGCGATGATGGGATGTTCGGAGACCGCAGCCACCTTCTCCAAGGCGGCAAGCCCGGGGCCGGCCATCATCCCATCTGTGGCAATGTCCGTAAAAACAATGCCGGCCAGCGGCAGCGGATTTAAGATCCCGACCAAGTCGGCAACATGGACGGCACCGGACTCGGTCCAGCCCGATATGCGCACGATATCATCTTTGGCGTCGATGCCGGCCATAATGCGGCCGGGGAATTGCCGGATCCAGCGGTGACTTTCCGTCGGGGATTTCACCAGGACCGAGCCTAAAATCACATCGGTAATGCCCAAGTCGAGCAATTTCCGGATATCGGACTCGGTGCGAATACCCCCACCGACCTCAAGTTCCACACCCACGGCCTGGCGAATAGCCGTGATGGCCGGCAAATTGATGATGTGGCCGGCCTTGGCGCCGTCCAGGTCCACAACATGAATGCGCTTGGCACCCCGTTTTTCGAATTCCCGGGCAAATTCGGCGGGCGAATAATCAAACGTTTCGACCTGGTTATATGCGCCCTGGCGCAGCCGAACGACTCGTCCGTCCAAAATGTCGATGGCCGGAATAATGTTAAACATTGGCACGTAGGTGCAGTTCGGTGAGCTGGCCTGAGGTGACCGGAGATGGGGCTTGGGTCAGAGGGCACGAGGCGCTGGCGGTCTTGGGAAAGGCGATCACGTCCCGCAGCGATTGCGCGCCAGTCAACAGCATCACCACCCTGTCCAGACCCAGGGCCAGTCCACCGTGGGGTGGGGTGCCATAGTTTAGTGCAGTGATAAAAAAGCCGAACTTTTCTTGGATTTCCTGTGCAGATAAACCCAACAAATGGAAGATTTTGTCCTGCAGAATGGGATCGTGGATACGCATGCTGCCCCCACCGAGCTCGATACCGTTTAAGACCAGATCATAGGCATCTGCTTTGACTGCAAAAATATCCGACTCCAGCAAGTGGCGGTCTGACCCGAGAGGCGAGGTAAACGGGTGATGCATGGCATCAGCGTGGCCGGTTTCTTTGTTTTTTTCAAACAGCGGAAAATCTGTCACCCAGGTCAAGGCCCATGGTATTTCGTACAGGTTGCCGCGCCGGGCCATTTCCAAGCGCAAGGTACCCAGCGCCGTTAAGACGGTTTTGGTTTGGGCATGTGCGCCAAAGACCACGACATCGCCAGACTGTGCACCACAAGACTTAACCAGGATGCTGAGCTGTTCGGGAGTGAAAAATTTAGAGATAGGGGATGAAATTGCATCCCCTTCTAGCGTCATCCAAGCCAATCCAGCGAGCCCGTTTTCCTTGGCCAGCGCAGTCCAGTCGTCCAAGACTTTGCGTGATATCCAAGGCTTTCCGCCAGGTATGCGGATGGCCCGTACCGAACCGCCGTTTTCGATTACGGATCGAAACACCTGAAAATCCACACCTGCACATACCGCAGTTACGTCCAAAATAGGCAACCCAAAACGCAGGTCGGGCCGGTCTGTGCCATAGCAGCTCAGAGCCTCATCGTAGGTCATATGCCCGATATCTGGCATTCGGATACCGACGGTATCAAACACGGCTTTCATCAGACCGCTGACCAGGATGCGGATGTCTTCGGAGGTCACAAACGCAGCCTCGATATCGATCTGGGTGAACTCCGGCTGTCGATCGGCGCGCAGGTCTTCATCGCGAAAACAGCGGGCAACCTGGTAATACCCCTCAAACCCCGACATCATCAGCAACTGTTTAAATAGCTGAGGAGATTGGGGAAGGGCATAAAAATGACCGGGATGGACGCGGGACGGCACCAAATAGTCGCGAGCCCCTTCGGGTGTGCTTTTGGTCAAAAACGGGGTCTCGATTTCCAAAAAATCTGCCTGGTTCATATAGGTGCGAATAGATTGAACAATGCGATGACGGGTGCGGATAAAGGCCGCTTGTTCGGGCCGGCGGAGGTCCAGATAACGATAGGTGAGGCGGGTGATTTCTTCCACATCCTGGGGTTCTGCGATGGCAAAAACGGGGACTTCGGCTCGGTTAAGAATGGTAAGCGCCGTTACGGTGATTTCGACATGACCTGTGGGTTGTTCTGATTTTTGGTTGGCCGCCTCACGCAGGCGAACTGTACCTGTCACTTGGATGACCCATTCACTGCGCAATTGGCTGGCTTGTTCGTGCAGGGCCGGGTTTTGCTGGGCATCCAGGACCAGCTGGACGATGCCGGAGCGGTCGCGAATCTGGATGAACATCAGTGCCCCCAGATCCCTGCGGCGGTGAACCCATCCGGCCAAAGTAACAACCGTTCCGGGGCTGACAGTGGCACAAGCCAAGGCAGTGTGTGTGCGGTAATTAGGCATAGTGGGATTTAAAATACGTTTCCAATTGCGAAATGGGAATTGTGGCTTGTTCGCCGGTGGCCATGTTTTTAATTTGAATAACTTGATTGGCGTGTTCTTCTTCTCCGATGATGGCCACGTGCCGGGCATTTAGGCGGTTGGCTTGCTTGAGGTGGGCCTTGATGGCGGTTTTTGTCAGATCGGCATCGCAAGCCAATCCCATTTGCCGCAGTTTGTTCATGATTCGGAAGGCCACGGGCTGCTGCTCAAGTCCCAATGGGGCCACCATTACGTCGATCCCTGTTTGGAAAATCTGCTCGGGATGTAGCTTTTTGAGCAACATCACAACCCGCTCCAAGCCAAAAGCCAGTCCCACGGCCGGCGTTTCGGGGCCGTCCAAAAACCGAACCAAATAGTCATAACGTCCCCCGCCGCACAAGGTGTTTTGGGCACCCAATTGGTCAGAGACGATTTCAAATGTGGTCCGCGTGTAATAATCCAAGCCTCGCACCAGACGGGAATTGATGGTGAAAGGAATCTCGATAAGGTCCAAGTATTCCAGAACTGAATTAAAATGATCCGAGCATTCATGACAAAGCGACATACGAATATCAGGAAGGCCGGCAAAATAGGCTTGGCAACGTTGCTTTTTGCAATCCAAAATGCGCAAGGGGCGCTGATGAAATCGTTTTTGGCAATCTTCGCACAGGCAATGCAAGCTCGCGCCCATAAATTGCTTGAGGCGTTCTTCGATCACGGGTCGGCATACGCGGCAACCGACGGAATTAATGGATACCGACAACCCGCGCAGTCCCAGGCGGTCAAACAGGTGAATGCCTAGCGCGATCACTTCGGCATCGGCAGCGGCATGGGCGGATCCCAAGTACTCCACCCCGGCCTGGTGAAATTGCCGGAAACGGCCGGCTTGTGGTCGTTCATACCGGAACATCGGACCGATATAGTAGATCTTTCCCGGCGCACCTGACTTGTACATCGCGTGTTCGATATAACTACGGACGATCGGAGCGGTGCCTTCGGGACGCAGGGTCAAACTGCGACCACCCTTGTCGTTGAAGGTATACATTTCTTTTTCGACGATGTCTGTTCCACCGCCGATGCTATGTTCAAAAAGATCGGTGGACTCAAAAATGGGCGTGCGTAATTCCTGGAACTGGTAACGACGGAAAATATCGCGCGCCGCTGCTTCGATCTGTTGCCACAACCCCACCTCGACTGGAAGGATGTCGTTGGTGCCGCGTGGCACAGTGTATTTCATAAACTCGACATTATGAGAATCATTATGGCGTGCGTCAAGCAGACTGGATTTTCTGACTCGGTTCGGGTAAGTTAACGGGTTATGCGTTTGTCACAGTTTTATTGCCCCACGCTGCGCGAGACGCCGTCCGATGCCGAGGTCGTCAGCCACCAGTTGATGCTGCGGGCAGGGATGATCCGAAAAGTGGCCTCTGGCATCTACACGATTTTGCCGATGGGGTTGCGGGTGTTTCGCAACATGGAAGCCATTATTCGGCAAGAGATGACCGCTGTGGGCGGTAACGAAGTCCTCCTGCCGATGGTTATCCCCGAGGCGCTTTGGGTGGAGTCCGGTCGATGGGACCAATACGGAAAAGAATTGTTGCGCGTTTCCGACCGCCACGGCAATGCCTTTTGCCTAGGTCCCACACACGAGGAGGTCATCACGGATTTGGTTCGCAACGAGCTGAAATCATACCGTCAATTGCCCAAGCTTTTTTATCAGATCCAGACCAAATTCCGAGACGAAATCCGGCCCAGGTTTGGCATCATGCGGGGACGCGAGTTTTCGATGAAAGATGCCTATTCCTTTCATG
>CAYINU010000017.1:0-25378 GCA_964364855.1 uncultured Candidatus Marinamargulisbacteria bacterium
TCCCAGCGTCGAATTTCATAATGCAAATGCGGTCCTGTCGACAACCCACTAGACCCTACGTTCGCAATTTTTTGGCCCTTTTTAACAACATCGCCGACTTTAATCAAAACCTTGGAACAATGACCGTAAATGGTTTTGATGCCGTTGCCATGGTCCAAAACGGCACATAGACCATAACCTCCATTCCAGCCCGACATGACGCAAATGCCGTCGCCGGTCGCACGGACGGGGGCGCCGGTCCACGATGGAATATCCACCCCTTTGTGAAACTGAAAGTTGTGGCTTAAGGGATGACTTCGGAATCCAAAGTCTGACAAAATCTGTCCGTAGAGCGGCCAAATGGACGGCGTGGCCGCAAAGCGCATGCGATACCCCTCTGCCTTTTGAGAAAGGGTCAAAAACTGAAGATTTAGGTCAGCCAGATGCGCCTTGAGCAGGCTCAAACGATTAAAGGCCCCGTCAATATCAGTCTCGGCAACGAGGTCGATGGCGCGAAGCTCAGTTTCTAGTCTGCGAATTTGGATCTGAGCCTGCGCGAGAGCGGGACCGTAGGATTGCTCAAAGAACCGATTCCCCAGAATGGACCTCAGTTCCTCTTTTCGTTCAATGAGGTCCTCAATGTGACGTTGAACGTCTTTGATTTCTTCTTCCAAGTCTTGAATCTGTTTTTGTTGTTCTACCGTTTCGTGTCTCAACTGTCGGTAATCCTGGCTGAGGCCCCTAAGACCCCCTTGAAAAAACAACCACCCTCCGATAGAAAAAAACAGAAGCAAGCAAAAAACTGCCACCAGCAAGGTATTTTGGGATAGACGACATGTCCATGACCGGCCGCTGGGCGGTACGATCACAAGGGAGAAAAAAGACGGCTTTCGGAAGGGCCGATTCGGCTTCATAGGTCGCCATGGTAGCCGCATTTATAAAAAGGGGCTAGCGCCCCTTATTAAATTGTTAGAACCTTGTTACAATAGGGCCGCATGTTTAACCTCAGACGGCTGCGCGATTTATTTACGGTTTCCGATTTGGTATTGGCTGGGGTCGTCATTTTGATCATCAGCTTGATGATCATTCCGATTCCGGTTTTTGCCCTGGATATTTTGTTATCGCTTAACATCTGCGTATCCGTGATGGTGCTCCTTATCGCCATGTATTTGCGCCAGCCCCTCGACTTTGCCACATTCCCGTCCTTACTGCTGGTCCTGACGCTTTTTCGATTATCGCTTAATATTGCTACCACAAAATTAATCCTGGCTTTGGGCATCGATTTTGACGGCAAAGTGGTGTTGTCATTTGCGGATTTCGTGACCCGCGGAAACATGGTCGTGGGGGCGGTGGTATTCGGTATTATCACCATCGTCCAGTTTATCGTCATTACCAAAGGGTCTGAGCGGGTAGCCGAGGTTGCGGCCCGGTTTACCTTGGATGCCTTGCCCGGCAAGCAAATGAGCATCGATGCCGATCTCAACTCAGGCCTCATCGATGCCCAGGAAGCCCGTGAACGCCGCAAAAAACTGGAACGCGAGTCTACATTTTTCGGGTCGATGGACGGTGCCAATAAATTTGTAAAAGGGGATGCTATTGCCGGCATCATCATTATGCTGGTCAACATTATCGGCGGTTTGCTGATCGGCCGTTTCCAACAGGGCCTGACGCTTGCCGATTCTTTGCAAACCTATTCCCGCCTCACGATTGGTGATGGGTTGGTGTCACAAATTCCCGCCCTGCTCATTTCCATTGCCACCGGTTTGATTGTGACCAAGTCTGTGTCTGAGGAAAGCTTGGGTAAGGACGTCTCGACCCAGATCCTTTCCCAACCCCGCTCTTTTGCGGTGACATCCGTGATTATGTTGCTGTTTTCGGTGGTGCCTGGCCTACCTACCCTACCGTTTTTGTCTTTGGGCATTCTCTCTGGCTTGGTGGCCTTTGGCATTTTGCGCTCGCGCGCCTTGGCCGAGGAAATGGCCATGGAGACCCAGACCGACACGTCCCGGGATGCGATGAAAAAGCCGGAAAACCTGCTCAATACCCTGACCTTAGACCCTATCAGCCTCAAGACTGGTCGAAACTTGGTAGGCCTTATCGATCCCAACCAGAATGGGCCGTTGCTTGAGCGTATTACCCTCGTCCGCTACTACATTGGTCAGGACTTGGGTTTTGTCATTCCCGGCGTGCGGGTTATGGATGATTTAGGCTTGCCGCCGAACAGTTACGAGGTGGATATTCGCGGTACCCGGGTGGCGGTGGGCGAGGCCTTGCCCGGCCATTTCTTTGTTTCGCGAACGGTGGCCGAATTGCGACGGCTGGGCATCAATGCCATGGAGACGGTCGATCCGATGACGGGTCAGCCTGGGGCATGGGTACCCGAGGATCAGATTGACCTGTTGCAGCGCAATGCCATTCCGGCCCAAAACGTCACCGATTACATTTCCGCCCATTTTGCCGAGATTATCAAGCAGCACGCCGATGAGATCATGACCCGGCAGCACGTGCAGTCTTTGCTGGATCTGGTCAAAAATACCAATGCGGCCATTGTCCGCGAGCTGGTACCCGATATGCTTACCCTGGGCCAGGTTCACAAGGTCTTGCAGTCTTTGGTACGTGAGCGTGTTTCCATTCGTGACTTGTCCACGATTTTGGAACGCCTGGCCGACTACGCCCATGTCTCCCGTGATACCAATTTGTTGTCCGAGTATGTTCGCCAGTCTCTGGCCCGTCAGATTTGCGCACAATATGTCGACAAAGACGACACCATAACGGTGTTCACTATCGATCCGCGGCTCGAAGAAACCCTTATCGGGGCTGTGCATCAGTCCGAATATGGTTCGTTTTTGGCTGTGGATCCGCATTTGGGTGAGCGTATCTTGGCGCAAGTAGGCGAGCAAATGGTGCATTTCCAGCGCATGGAGCGCCCGCCGGTATCGCTGTGTTCACCTCGGCTTCGCCCGCATTTCAAACGATTTGTCGAGCGTAATTACCCGTCTTTGGCCGTTTTATCCTATAATGAGATCGTACCGCAGGTGAAAGTCCAATCTATCGGTATCATCACGGATGAGTAATGAAGCCTTCCCAACGCGTCGAAGATTACTATTCACGCACCTATCCGCAAAGTGCCTACCGCAAACACATCACCGAAGATATTGAGTCTTCGCGATCGTTGCGGACGGAGTTGCCGGATCTGGGTGCCCTTTCCCCGGTTATTTGGGCGGACCTAAAAGCCCGCATCATTGCGTTGGTCGAGACCGTGATCGGTCATCTGGTTCCCGAAAACGACGATGCCAAGCGTCGGTTGAAGCCGGTTGTCACCCACTTATTTAACGCATTAAAGAGTGAGGCGACAGCAGGTTCGGCTGAGCCGGATAAGCTGTGGGGTCAGATTCGCGAGCCGGTTCTAAATCGGATTCGGGTGGTGGTGTTGCAATTCTATTCTGGCGATATGCTCACGCATTTTGCGCCTCGAATAATGGGCATTGTGGCGCATTACTCCCGTCAACTGCCGAGCTATGTGGCCATGAACGAGGTTGATGATTTCCGTGTCGTTGCCCAGTTGGAGTTTTTGGAGACAGTCAAAATTTGGGATCCGGACAAGTCCGATGATATCTGGGCCATTGCATTTCCCAGAATCGTGGGCGCACTCAAGGACTACATTCGCCATCTCACCAAATCTGATCCGTCCCGTTTTTTCGAATGGGTCTCGGATGCGGCGTATATGCACCTGATCGTCAATCGGATTTCGGAAATCGAATCCAAAATCGAAAGCGGGATCCAGCTCCGCGACGCCATGGACGAGCTGTCGTTGCGCGAAAAGAAAATCCTGAACGCCTATGTCAAAGAAGATCTGACTTTTCAGCAAATCGGTCATTTATTTGGTCTGTCCGAATCCCAGGTATCGCGGATCTACAAGAAAATCGTCGAAAAACTGCGAAAAAGATTGGTTGGCCAAAACTAGGGAATATATTGGCCAAAACTAGGGAATATAATAGAAATTAAAACTAGGAGGAGTATGATGGAAATTCATATACGAATAATGGCAGCGGCCGCCATGCTTATGCTGGCACAACCGTTATTTGGGTATATGTGGACAATTAATAACAATTCGAACCAACCGCTTCAGGTATGCCAAACCTATAAGCAGTTTCCAAATTACGATGGGCAGAATTGTGCGGTGCTTGGGCCCATGGGGACATTGGGACCTTATTCTGTGGGGGGCTACTGTACCGTAGATTTTATTCTTTTGACGCAGTTTCCAGATGGTGGTTGGGGTCAAGTCTCGGCTGGTTTCAGGCCTGGCGGACTGTTATCGCCTGACGGACTGGCCTGCACCGGGGGGATTGTTGATATCAGCTTGCACATGGATGTGGATCATCCAGACCAAGCGATTGGTTTTTTCGTTACCATGACCGGTGTGGGGTCTTCTCCATGGTCAACTGATAATGAGTTTTCGACCATTGTCGTCCAGTAGTCGCACATTTTTGTCATCCTATTCAGACGTAAAGGCGAACGTGATGCCGGGATTTTCTTTGATCTCGCGCTCCAGACTCCACTGGGTTTCGGCCAGAAATACATAGCGGCCATCTTTGTCGGTGGCTACCTGCATTTTGTGTCGGGAAACAAAGGCTTGTAGGTCGGTGTTGGTCGAGCCGATGATCCAACAGGCCTTCATAAAGGGAAGGGGATCAAAGCGGCATTTGGCACCGTACTCGTGTTCCAGACGGAACTGGATTACATCAAATTGCAGTTCGCCGACCACACCCACAATTTTCTGTTGATCATAGGATCGCGTGAAAAGCTGAGAAATACCTTCTTCGCAAAGCTGGGAAATGCCTTTTTGCAATTGCTTGGTTTTGAGGGGATCCAAGTTGACGATGGTTTTGAAAATCTCGGGTGAAAAGCTGGGAATGCCTTTAAATTGAAAGGTTTCGCCGTCGGTTAGGGTGTCGCCGATGATGAGATTTCCGGTGTCATGCAGGCCGATGATGTCGCCGGGATAGGCTACCTCCACCACTTCCTTGGACTGGGCCATAAAGGCGGTAGGGTTGGCGCTGCGAAACGGTTTTGTGGTGCGTACCTGCAGGTAGCGTTTTCCCCGCTCAAATTGGCCTGAGCAGATCCGCAAAAACGCGATGCGGTCACGATGCTTCGGGTCCATATTGGCATGGATCTTAAAAATAAAGCCCGAAAAATGGTTTTCTGTGGGTAGGACGTCTCGTTTGTCAGTATGGCGGGGACGGGGGCTGGGTGCTTCTTGGATAAAACAATCGAGCAGCTCACGCACGCCGAAATTGTTGAGCGCACTACCAAACATCACCGGGGTCATTTCTCCGGCCAAATAGAGTTCGTTATCAAATGCCGGATACACACCTTCCACCAATTCCAGGTCATAAAGTAGGGTATCAGCGGCGTCAGACCCGATATGCGGGCCCAAATGGGTAGCGTCCAGGTCGGTGAATTCGAGGGTATCTTCGCCACTTTGCTTTTGGTGGGGTTTAAACAGCACCAGCTTTTTTTCGTAAATGCTATACACCCCTTTGAAAGCCTTTCCCTTGCCGATCGGCCAGGATAGGGGACAAACGGGAATACCCAGTTTTTCTTCAATTTCGTCGAGAAGGTCGATGGGTTCTTTGCCTTCCCGATCGAGTTTGTTGATAAAGGTCAACACTGGGATTTTTTGCATCCGGCAGACTTCCAGAAGTTTGTAGGTCTGGGACTCCACACCCTTGGTGGAGTCGATGACCATAATGACCGAATCCACGGCAGTCAGCGTACGGTAAGTATCTTCACAAAAATCCTGGTGGCCGGGCGTATCCAGTAGATTAATTTTGTATCCCTTGTAGTCAAATCCCATGACGGAGGTGGCCACGGAAATTCCACGCTGGCGCTCGATTTCCATAAAGTCAGAAGTGACATGCCGCGAGGCTTTGCGGGCTTTGACGGCGCCTGCGATTTGAATGGCTCCCCCGAAGAGCAAGAGTTTTTCGGTCAGCGTTGTTTTCCCCGCGTCTGGGTGACTGATGATGGCAAAAGTACGCCGACGCAGGAGCTCGGATTCGTTGGACATCGGGGGTTAACGGGCGCTAGTGGGAGGCGTTGGCGAGGGTACGCAAGCAGCCCGTACAAATGCGTACGCGCTTGATGACACCGTTTACGGTGAGACGTTTGCTTTGCAAATTGAGTTGCCAGCGGCGCCGGGTTTTCCGGTTCGAGTGGCTCACCGAGTTTCCGTACCCTGGGATTTTTCTGCAAACTTCACATTGACTGGCCATATCATCACCTTTATTTGATTGAAGCGAATTCCAATAATTGTGCGCAGTATATCACGATTTTTTTGACCATGGCCAGAGCATATTGCTCCCTACCGGCGCATCCTCCCGGCTGGTGAAATTTGTAAGTGAGAGCCGGGTATTTTTGTAAGTCAGTAGGGGTGTAAATAGTATGTGCGATTGCAATTTTAACGGCAATGGCATAGAATTTTAAACATGATTTTAAGATGTATGCGGGATAAATTTTTAGAGCTTTTGCGCAAATACCCCATCCTCACAGTGACGGGTCCGCGGCAGTCGGGGAAAACAACGTTTTTAAAGGCGTTACTGCCTCACTACACCTATGTTTCTCTGGAAAATGTTGACCTTAGGGAATTTGCGGGGTCAGACCCGAAACGGTTTTTAAATGAGTATCCTGCGCAAGTCATTATTGACGAGGCGCAGCATGTGCCACAGTTGTTTTCCTATATTCAAACCCTTGTAGATGAGGATCGCATTCCAGGCCGTTTTGTGCTATCTGGATCCCAAAACTTTCTATTATCTCAGTCTGTAAGCCAGTCATTGGCTGGCCGAACGGGCATTTTCAAAATGTTGCCATTATCCATTCAGGAGTTACGTGAGTCCGACCAGCTTCCGGAGCTAGATATGATGATAGTTAAGGGCGGATATCCTGCTATATATGCCCATCATTTCGATCCCCAAGACTGGTATGCTGACTATGTCGAAACGTATCTACAAAAAGATGTTTCACAAATCAAAAAAATAACTGATCTTCGCGCGTTTAAAAACTTCCTCATGCAATGCGCAGTCCGAAACGGACAAGTCTTGAATATGTCCAGCTTAGGACGGGATTGTGGTGTGAGTCACAACACAATCCGGGAGTGGCTGGCTGTGTTGGAAGCCAGTTATATTATTTTTTTACTGGAACCCTACACCGCAAAACTGTCTACCCGATTGATTAAGGCCCCCAAACTTTACTTTTTGGATTCCGGACTGCTTGCTCACTTGCTCCGAATAGCAAATGTAGATCAGTTGAAAACGAACCCATACCGTGGACCATTGTTCGAGTCTCTGGTTATTTCAGATCTTATCAAAGCCTTTTTTTGTCGAAAGCAGCGTTTTTTGGGGTCTTATCTCAGGGACACAAAAGGACATGAGGTCGATTTGATAATGGAGTCTGCCAATGAAAAGAAAATGGTGGAGATTAAATCGGGTTCTACCATACAGTCTGCATTTTTTGGGAACCTGACCTATTTTCAGGACAAGCTAGGCGATTCCGTTAGTACCTGGGTTGTATACGGAGGCGATACGCGCCACGATAGATCTTCTGCCTCTATTGTGCCTTGGCGTCAGCTTCCGGATCCGTTGGTGTCCTGAAAATAAGACGGTTGCTCCGTGCCTGAGTGAAAAAGCTGTGATATGCTTACCCACTTAATCCCGCCCTTGCGGGAGCGACCACAGTAAGCCAAGTACTAAGGGGGCTTTTGGTGTTTAAAAAAGTATTAATTGCAAATCGAGGTGAAATTGCTGTCCGGGTGATCCGGGCGTGTCGAGAGCTGGGCATCGGCACGATTGCCGTGTATTCCCAAGCCGACGCAGACAGCCTGCACGTCAAACTGGCGGACGAAGCCTATTGCATCGGCCCCGCCGAACCGGCCAAGAGCTACCTCAACATGGCGGCGATTATCTCCACTGCCGAGGTTACCGGTGCAGAAGCGATTCACCCTGGTTACGGATTTTTGGCCGAAAATGCCCAGTTCAGTCAAATGTGCTTGGACCACAACATCACCTTTATTGGCGCAAGTCCCGAGAACATCCGCATGATGGGAGATAAAAACACAGCCAAAAAGACCATGCAAAAATTCAAAGTCCCCGTTGTGCCGGGTTCTGACGGCCTGATCACCTCCGAAAAAGAATTGTTGGCCTGCGTGAAAAAGACTGGTTTGCCCGTTATCATCAAAGCGTCCGCAGGGGGTGGGGGAAAAGGGATGCGCGTGGTCCGTGAGATGGACGAACTGGTCGACCAATACCAAATTGCGATTCGAGAAGCCACAGCGGCCTTTGGCAATGGGGATGTGTACCTCGAAAAATATGTCGAAGAACCGCGCCACGTCGAAATCCAAGTTCTATCAGATGCCCAAGGTAATGCCATTTATCTGGGCGAACGGGATTGTTCCATCCAACGCCGTCACCAAAAATTGATCGAAGAAGCACCGTCCCCAGTTCTAGACGAAAAACTCCGAAAAAAAATGGGTGAAGCCGCCGTGCGCGCGGCCAAGGCCATCCGCTACGAAGGAGCTGGAACGGTAGAGTTTTTGGTCGACAAACGCCGAGACTTTTATTTCATGGAGATGAATACCCGCATCCAGGTCGAACATCCGGTGACCGAAATGGTGACCCGTATCAACTTAGTCCGCGAACAAATCAAAATTGCCTTTAACAAGAAATTGGACCTTCGCCAAAAAGACGTGATTTTGGAAGGCCATGCCATTGAATTTCGCATCAATGCGGAGGACCACCTCAAAAACTTCATGCCCATGGCCGGCAAGATCAACCTCTACCTACCCTCGGGCGGGTTCGGTGTTCGTGTGGATAGCCATATGTACCCTGGCTATTCGGTGCCGCCGTATTACGATTCCCTTTTGGGTAAACTGATTGTATGGGGAACGGACCGGGCTGATGCCATCGCACGGGGCAAACGGGCCTTGGATGAATTCATTTTGGACGGCCTGCCGACCACGATTCCCTTTCATCAATATGTACTCAATCACCCGGCTTTTGTCGACGGCAGATATGACACGGGCTTTGTAGATCGGGTACTGAGCAAGGAGTTCAAGGGTGGGTCGACGTAGTACCGGTAGGCGAATGGCCATGCAGGTGCTTTACCAGGCGGACATGCGACACATGCCGGTAGACCAGTCCTTGCAGCTGTTTTTTGAGGAAAGCGAGCATCCTGAATCGACGGTCAAACTGACGTCGGCTTTGGTTCGTGGCGTGGCAGCCAATCAGCCTGACCTGGACAAGATCGTGACAGACCTTTCCATTGGGTGGGATTTAGATCGGCTGAGCACCATTGATCGCAATCTGTTGCGCATCGGTCTGTATGAACTTCAGCACACCGACAGCCCGCCAAAAGCCGTGATCGCCGAAATCGTTGATCTTGCAAAAGATTTTTCCACCGAAGAATCGCCCAAATTCGTCAATGGCATTTTGGGCCAATACATACGAAACACATGTTTACTGGACTCATCCAAACCCTAGGTGCAGTCACGGCAGTACGGCCATTAGAAAACGGCCGGTCTGTCAAAATTGCCGCACCATTAGACTGGCTTTCCGGACTGCGGGTGGGTGATAGCGTGGCAGTGAGCGGTGTGTGTTCGACGGTTGTGGCCATTGAGGAGGACCGGATAGCCTTTGACTATTTGCCCGAAACGTTGGCCAAGACGACGGTTTCAGAATTAATGCCTGGTGCACGGGTCAATTTGGAAAAGTCCTTGTCCGTTGGCGACAAACTAGGGGGACATTGGGTCAGCGGGCATGTGGATGGCATGGGAAGTGTGATCTCGCAGCGTTTGGAGGGGCCTTTTGCGGTGCTCACGGTGCGGTTTGATCCTGCCTTTGGGCCCTTTGTCATTTCAAAAGGGTCGGTTACCATAGAGGGAGTCAGTCTGACGGTGGTGGATGTGACAGCCGATACCTTGTCTGTTCATTTGATTCCGCACACGTTGGGCATCACGACCTTGCAGGACTTGCGGGAAGGCAGCCGGGTCAATTTAGAATTTGATGTTATGGCTAAGTATTTATTTCGGTTTTTCCAGCTCCAAAATAGGGAGGAAAAAGATGGCCGATAGCGAGTTTCAATTCGATGCCATCGATCATGCCATTGCCGATATTGCCAATGGCCGAATGGTCATCGTGGTCGATGATGAAGACCGGGAAAACGAAGGCGACCTCGTGATGGCGGCGCAGTTGGTGACGCCGGATGCCATCAATTTTATGATCCAAAAAGGCCGCGGACTGGTTTGCGTGCCGGTGACAGACGATATCCTGGACCGCTTTGAGCTCAAGGAAATGGTGGCCCGCAACTCCGAGTCTCATCAAACGGCATTTATGGTTTCCGTCGATGCGTCCCGATCCCATGGGGTCACGACGGGGATCTCGCCCTCTGACCGGGCCAAGACTATCCAAGTGCTCCTCAATCCGACCAGTAAAAAATCTGATATCGTGACACCGGGTCACGTTTTTCCCCTGCGTGCCAGAAAGATGGGGGTGCTGCGCCGGGCGGGTCACACCGAAGCGGCGGTAGACCTTGCCCGATTGGCAGGCCTAGCTCCGGCGGGTGTGATCTGTGAGATCATTAATGAAAACGGCGAGATGGCACGCACGCCGGATCTGATGACTTTTGCTTGTAAACATGGCCTCCGAATCGTCACGATTAAAGACTTGATTCACTATCGTGTGACTCAAGAACGCTTTATCTCCAAAATCGAATCTGTTCCCATGCCCACAGCCTTTGGTGATTTTACCTTGCATTGTTATTTGGATACACTTAACGACCGTGAGCATCTGGCTCTGACCAAAGGCGATATCACGGGCCAAGATCCGGTATTGGTGCGGGTCCATTCCGAGTGTCTGACGGGGGATGTGTTTCATTCTCGGCGTTGTGACTGTGGCGCACAGCTTGAGGCGGCCATGTGCATGGTAGAGACCCATGGTTCAGGCGTGATTTTATATATGCGCCAAGAAGGCAGGGGCATCGGCCTGGCCAACAAGCTTCGGGCCTATCGCCTCCAGGACGAAGGTGCCGACACGGTGGAAGCCAATTTGAAATTGGGCTTTCCGCCGGACCTGCGGGAATATGGCGTGGGCGCCCAAATTTTGTTGGATTTGGGTGTGTGCAATATGAATCTCATTACCAATAACCCCACCAAAATCGTAGGATTGGAGGGCTACGGGTTAAACATTACGACCCGCACGCCATTGGTGATTCCGCCCAATGCCCACAATGCCAAATACATGAAAACAAAATCGGAAAAAATGGGGCACATGCTCGATGCTGATGCGGAGAGGCGTTGATGGGACAAGATTTACAAAATCATGACTTAGAGACGTGGATAGCAAACCAACCCATCAAATCCAGGGTGGGGGAGACAGCGGGAAACGGCTACCGGTTTGCTATTGTCTGTGCCCGGTTCAATGCACGCTACACAACGTATCTGTTTGAAGGCGCCGTCCAGACGTTACGCGAAAATGGTGTTTCGGTTGAGGATATGGAGGCATTTTGGGTTCCGGGTGCCTTCGAGTTACCGGTGACAGCATTACATGCAGCCCGCACGGGCCGATTTGCGGCTGTCATTTGCCTAGGCGTTATCATCAAAGGTGATACGGCCCATTTTGATTATGTGGCTGGGCCGTGTGCGGACGGGATCATGCAAGCGGCCTTGCAGACCGGGGTGCCGGTGATCTTCGGTGTGCTCACCGCCCATGACACCGCCCAAGTTGACGCTCGTGTTGGCGGAAGCCATGGCCACACAGGGGAAAATGCGGCACGCGCTGCCCTTCAGATGGCGAATATACTCCCGATCTGAGTATCTAACTCTCTCCAGGGAATAGCCATGATTTTCTCTGAAAGCTGCTGCGACCTCGGGATATTACAGACTAAAAATGCGAACTTGCAGGCTGGGTATTCTGTTAAAAAGGTATGCAAATGCCGGCAATCATGTGGCGTTGGCTTTTCTGTCCATTTGACCTCTATTGCGGTTAGCTGACCATTGTATTGCAGTATCCAATCCACCTCGGGTCCATTGTGGTCCCGCCAGAAATGAATGGATGCAGTCGTGCTTTTCAAACGACAAAGTCGAATTAATTCCAGCCCAACCCAATGTTTAAATAAATGGCCGTCTTGCTCTTTTGAAAGACCAATTCCTTCTTTTGCTGCCAGCCGACGTACGCCCAAATCAAAAAACAAAAATTTAGCTGTCTTAGCCAACGTTTTCCTGGTTTTGCTTTTCGTAAATGGCGTCACACGTTCGGCGATTAGGCAATCTTCGAGAATCTGGTAGTAAGCTTGAACGGTATTTGCACTAACCCCCAAATCTTGAGAAAGGTTAGAAAAATGAACCGCCTTTCCAGACTCCATTGCAGCCAGCTGTAAGAACTGGTGGAAAGTGCCAATCCTTCGCACGGCGGCTTCGGCCTGAATTTCTTCGTCCAAATAGGTTGTGACGTAGGAGGCCAGCTCCGCATCTCTATGCATGGGATTTTCGGTTGTAACGACGCCGGGAAGATCGCCATAATACAACTTGTCTGTTAGGGATGTTTCGGGATATTCCTGAGCCAAAAAAGGATCGAGTCGCAGTAAGATCACCCGTCCCGGTAACATGTTGGCTTTTTGGCGACGCAGTTTTCTGGCTGAGGAGCCGGTCAATACGAACTGGGCTACTTTTTGGTCGATGAGCAGTTGAATGGTGTCCAACAATTGAGGTGCTTTTTGAATTTCGTCGATGACAATCAAAGGCTGGGATCCCGTCGTTTTAATCGATCGGATCTCTTTTTCCAAGGTTGCCGGGTGATGTTCGTATCTCAGGCGGTCGCTGGCGGACAACAGTGAAATAGACAGATGAGGCGTGATTTGTGAGAGTAGGGTGGTGGTTTTCCCCGTCTGGCGCGGACCCATTAACAATACACTTTTGCCCCGGGTAAGTGCTTCCTCTAATTTTGGCTCCAATTCCCGAAAAACATAAGTCATACTTCAGATTTTAGCCGAAAAACCTCAGTACTACTACGTTTTTTTTAAATCATGGCGCGGATATCGGCTTGGACTTGAAGGCAGGCTGCTTCCGAGGGGCCTTCCACAAAGATGCGGACGATGGGTTCCGTATTGGATCCGCGGACCTGCACCCAGCCGCTTTCCAAGGCTATCTTGACTCCGTCCTCGGTGTTTTGCGGCAAGTGTTGATAGGCCGTGGCTACCTTTTTAACCAGATTGCGAACTTCTTCTGATGTTTTTACAGAGATTTTATCTCGGCTCATCACATAGCGCGGATAGTTGGCCACGATTTGCGAGACGGTCTTTTTGCTGGTAGCCAAGTAGTGCAGAGCAATAACAATCCCGGCCAGGCTATCTCGGCCCCAACCGATTCTGGGATAGATCACCCCACCGTTTCCCTCGCCGCCGACCACGGATCGGTGGGTGCGGATGCCTTCGGTGACATTGGCCTCACCGATCTTGGTATAGATGACGGTGCCGCCGTAACGATTAGTGATATCTTCGATGACTTGCGAAGTCGACAAATTGACCACGACGGTTGGGTTGGATTGCTTTTCCATCGCGAGAACGTGATCGATACACAGACCCAACGAATAGTCTTCGCCGATAAATCGCCCGGTTTCATCCAGGATGACGAGGCGGTCGGCGTCTGCGTCTTGGACAAAGCCGATATCATAGTTTCCTGTAGACATTTCGGCTTTGATCGCTGAGAGGTTTTTCTCCAACGGTTCGGGATCGTGAGAAAACCGGCCGTTGGGATCTGCGTTCAATATCGTGTAGGTCACACCTAACTTGTCCAACAAAATCGGGTCGGCCACGCAACCCGCGCCATTGTTGGGGTCGATTAACACCCGCAATTTCGCCGCGCGGATCGGTGTAGGATCGATTTGTGCCAAGATATGGTCGATGTGAAAGTCGAGGGCTGTGGGGTCTGCCGTGTACTGACCGATTTTTTGCCAGCCCGCAAAAGATACATTGTCTTGGCTAACGAAAAATTGGCTATAGGCGGCATATTCGGACGCGGTCAAAAAGCCGGCGTCTTTGTTCATCAGTTTAAGGCCGTTCCAGATTACCGGATTGTGAGAGGCGGTAACGACAATACCGCCTCTGGCTCCATAACGGCGAATGGCTTGCTGTACGGTAGGGGTAGGGACGCGGCCGATATCGATGACATCGATGCCCACGGCCAATAGGCCGGAGATAGTCGCAAATTTGATCATATCGTGAGATGTGCGAGTGTCTCCGCCGATGACGACGGGACCTTCGCCGACGAACTGGCCAAAGGCAATGGCGGTTTGCAAGGCGACATGTGGCGTGAGCGCCTCGCCGACGATTCCCCGGGTACCGGACATGGACATGATTAACGTTTGCATGGGGACTCCTTTTGCGGCGAAAGCTTGTGTTATTATATCCGTCATGTCGGCCAAATTGAAGTCCGTTTTGCGCTCATCCTATGCGTGGGCTGTGGTGGGTCTTGGGTTTGTGTTTCACCTCTTTTTTGGCCTGGCGATGATGGTGTTTGCCAAAGACAAAGAATATGCCCATCTGCGGGCCACGCGACCTTTCGTCAGGGCTGCGCTCTTTTTGAACGGTATTTCATTGCGAGTCGAGGGAACCGAGCATATTCCGCGGGACCGCACCGTCATGTTTTTGTCCAACCATCTCAGTTTGCTCGACATTTTGGCCTACATCGCGGCCATTCCTATCAAGTTCGCGTTTGTGGCAAAAAAAGAACTTTTTTCGGTGCCGATTTTGGGTTGGGATTTGCGACTTCAGGGTCATGTGCGTATCGACCGTGACAATAGTCGTTCCGCCCATGCCCAACTTGCACATCTTGTTGATAAGGTTAAAGCCGGAAAATCCCTCCTGATTTTTGCGGAAGGGACGCGTTCTCCTGACGGCCATCTGCAACCGTTCAAACGCGGACCGTTTGTGGTGGCCCAGGCCGCAGGTGTTCCTCTGATCCCATGTGCCATTACTGGCACCGATCAGGTCATCAAAAAACATTCGCTGTCCACCAGTCGGGCCGGTATCGTCATCCGTTTTGGCCTGCCCCTCATTCCGGCCGATATTGTGGACCCCACCGCTTCCGAAAAAGACCAGACCTTGCAATTGCAGCAGGCGGTTCATGATGCCGTTTCGGGATTGCTAGAAAAAGAGACGCCGTGATCCTGGTTTCGACCATCGTCGAGTTTTCAAAAAAGTTTTTCGGCGAATTTTATGTGATTTTGTTGCCTTTTTTGGTGGGATTTCTTCATGCGGGTCACGCTCAAATCCAGTGGGGCATTTCCATATTCTATTTTGCGGTGATGATCGCAGAGTTTTTTGCCGGTCCGTTATCAGATCGTTGGGGTAAGCGAGAATTGCTGCTGGGCATGCTGCCGATATTTGTTTTGGGTAACCTATTATTCGTCTGTTTTCCGTCGCTTTGGATGTTTTGGGTGGCGATGGCGTTAATGGGCCTGGGGATTGGTGCAGGCCCATCGATTGCCAAGGCTGTACAAAGCGAGATAGCCGCGGATGGCGCGCAGCGTGTACGCTTTTTCATCTATACAGGTTACGTCGTCAATTGGGCGCCGTCATTGGGGCTGATCATAGGCGGAAATATCATCCACTACGTCAATTGGCGATTTGCATTTTTGCTCAGTGCGATGCTGGGGGTAGTGATTTTTTTGATCGTGGCCCTGTTTTTTCCCCGAACCCAAGTTCCTCCTTCGCCCCGGTCTTTTTTTTCGGGATACCAGCATATTCTGAAGTCCCCGTCCGTTTGCTGGCTGATCCTGGGATTTGGCGCCTTTTCCAGCTGTGTGCTTTTTTATTACTTATGCAGTACCTTTGTGTATCGATTTGATTTGCATATCAGTGCCCACACCATCGGGTGGCTGTCTCTAGTCATTGGGCTCTCGAATATGATTGGCAAAACCGTGGCGCTCTCGTTCATTAAGACGGTTTCAGAGCGTCACATGATGGCATTTGGGCTTACCTTGTCGGCTGTGGCGACGGTGCTGGTTTTTGTCCTTAGCAGGGTATTTGGCCTTCATTTGCTGACAATTTTGTTACCCATGGTACTGTTTATGGTCGGATTTGGCATGACGATGCCCTTGCTGCGAAACCAGATTTATTCAATAGCCCCGCCGGGGATCAGCACGGGATCTATCGCAAGTCTTTCCAATTTGTCGATCAACTTCTTTTCCAGCGTCGGCACCTTTCTCATCGCATTATTTCATTTTAAAAGCGTTTCCGCGATGGCCATGGTTCTGGCTGCCGCCGTTGCCTTGGCCGCGATAACGGCCTTCAGGCGCCTAGGCTTCTAAAAAAGCAGGTCGGATGGTGGATGCCCCTCTCGTCTGTGACGTGGCAAACGCCCTCGGGGTGGGGCGTGACCCAAAACAACAGCGCGTTGTTTTCGCAATTGACACGGACCTCGTGCAGGCACATCAGATGGCCCGATGTGGCCCCTTTGACCCACAATGCGTTTCGTGATGTGGACCAAAATGTGGCCACGCCGGTCCGAAGGCTTTCGTTGAGCGCCTCCTCATTGACATAGGCCAGCAGTAGCACCGTTTTCGTATGGATGTCTTGCACGATCACGGGGACGACGGCCTGACCTGTGGCTGCGATTTGAGATAGTTTGTCAAAATCCAGCTTGAACTGGGTATTCATGCGGCTTTAAAGAGATGGTCTTTGGCGTCTTGGAGCAGCTTTTCGTCGCGCAAAATGCGGGGCAGTGGGAAGGAGATTCCGGATTCGATGCTTTCGTCGCGATGAACGGTAGCGTGAGGGTATGCGGTCTGGATTCGTTTGACTAGCTGCTCCACGATGAAAAAGGGAACCGATGCTCCCGAGCTGATGCCCACGCGGTTGACGTCTTTGAGAATGGAGATATCCAGCTCGTCCACGTGATCGATGATGTAGCTGGGAATGCCTTGTTCTTCGGCCCGCTCGCGAAGCCGGTTGCTATTGGAGCTGTTGGACGACCCACAGATGATCACGACATCACATTTTTGAGCCAATTCCAGCACCGCGTTTTGCCGGTTGGTAGTAGCATAACAAATGTCGCCCTTGGGGGGATTTTGCAGGGAGGGATATTTTTCTTTGAGCTTGTCGATGAGCTTTTGGGTGTCGGAAATGCTCAGTGTGGTTTGCGTCAGATAGCCAATGGGCTGATTCGGGTCCAGGTTCAGCTGATCGATGTCGTTTTCGGTTTCGACGATGTGCAGGAATGTGGGGTCCACGTATCCGGATGTTCCGATCAATTCTTGGTGGCCACGGTGTCCGATGAGAACAGTCTGCATACCTTGTTTGGAGAATTTCAGGGCTTCCATGTGCACTTTGGTGACCAACGGACAAGTGGCGTCGATGGCGATGAGTTGTCGTTTTTTGGCGTCTTCATAAACGGAGGGCGCCACGCCGTGGGCGCTCAAAATAACAATGGCACCCTCGGGGACCTCTTCGGTTTCTTCGACAAAAATAACACCCTTGCTTTTGAAGTCGTTGACGATATGGGTGTTATGAACGATTTCGTGGCGTACATATAGCGGCGTGCCGAAATGTTGGATACACAAATTCACAATGTCGATGGCATTGGATACCCCCGCGCAAAAGCCTTGCGTATGGGCCAAATGAATTTCCATTGGGGTTGTTGTGCGGTCGGTCATACGGCCCGTTATTCTATCATGAGTCTTCTGAGCGCGCCATTGGGGGTGGTAAGCTAATATGCCTATTCGAAGTATGAAGGGAAATCGCGTATGAGAACTGGCGCGGTATTGACTACACTTTTGCCCACGCAATGGCCGCTGGATCGTGTTGAGGCCGTCACAAAGTCGGCCTCTTCTAACCCCAGGCCATCTCCGGTAGGGTTATCTGCCGCTACGCGGGAAAAGTGGGTATTCCCCATCGTAGCAGGAGGTGCGGCAGGGACTGTTGAATTGTTGGCATTGCATCCTTTAGACACGCTGAAGACGCGTCTCCAACAACCCGGTTCTTTCACTCTAATGCAGAGTGTAAGAGGGATTGCTCGTGAAGGAGGAGCGTCAGGATTTTATGCGGGAATGCCCTTTCCACTTCTTGTAGCCGCCCTGGCAAGAGCTGCTAAATTTACGACGTATAACAGTATGCAAACGGCGCTGGGTTCTGGGGGGATTTCACCGCTGGTTGTAGAAGTGATTGCAGGAGGGGTGGCAGGTGCGGCCCAGGCTACCATTGCTTACGTTCCTACGGAAGGCGTAAAGGTACGGCGGCAGCTGCATAGTAACACCGCCAATTCTTGGCGCGTAGCATGGAGCATGTATGCCGAAGGAGGATTGGGTTGCTTGTTTAGAGGGGGTGTTTCGACAGTGGGGCGTGATTTGGTCTGGAATGGGGTCTATTTTCCGATTAATTGGGTTATTAAACCCTGGATAGCCGAACTGCTGAACCAACCGGAAAATGCCTTTAGCGTGACATTTGTCAGTGGCCTATGTGGGGGCTTTGCGGCAACATGTGCCAATACGCCCATTGATGTGATCAAAACACGGATTCAAGCCGGGGGAGAGTCAACATCTATGATCGAGATAGGCACCCGAATCTTTAATGAGGAAGGCCCTCGTGCCTTATACAAAGGATTTGTCCCCAAAGTGGTGAGGCTGGCTCTCGGTGGGGGGATTCAATTGGTTGTTTTTTATGAGATGCTCAGCCGGTTAAGAAAAGAATTCACTCCTGCTTAGCTTTATTTTGATTACGCTCAGCAAAAGCTTCGCAGTGTTCACAGTTGTTCTTCCTGTGTGTTAAATTGCCTCCCGATGCAACTCAAACCCCGACGTAAAACCCCGACTGTTCGGATTGGTACTGTGCTGATGGGGGCTGACCATCCCGTGGTGGTACAGTCCATGACCAATACCCCCACCGCCAATGTCGAGGCCACTGTCGCTCAGATCAAAGAACTGGCCGATGCCGGTTCCGAATTGGTGCGTATCACGGTCAATGACTACAACGCCGCAGCTGCTGTGCCAGCCATCGTGGCCCAGATTCGTGCGGATGGCTACACGACGCCGATCGTGGGTGATTTTCACTACAACGGCCATATTTTGTTGGAAAAATACCCGGATATGGCCCGAGCCTTGGACAAATACCGCATCAACCCCGGAAACGTGGGTAAGGGCGCACAAAAGGACGACAACTTTGCCTCCATCGTCAACCAAGCGATCAAGTATCAAAAACCGGTTCGCATTGGTGTGAATTGGGGGTCATTAGATCAACATTTTGTTACCGAATTGATGGATGCCAATGCCGCATCGGCTAACCCGAAAAGTTTCAAGGAAGTCATTTTCGATGCCATGACGATTTCGGCCTTATCCAATGCCAAGCGCGCAGAGGAACTCGGTCTGACCAAAGACCAAATCGTGGTTAGCGTCAAAATGTCCGAGCTGCAAGATATGGTGACCATTTATGCGCGATTGGCGAGCCAATGTGAGTATGTGTTGCATTTGGGGTTAACCGAGGCTGGTGGCGCGGTGAAGGGGCTGACGGCCAGTTCGGCGGCCTTGGCTATTTTGCTGCAACAAGGCATCGGCGACACCATTCGCATGTCACTCACACCGGAGCCCGGTGTTTCCCGCGCATTGGAAGTCGAAGGTTGCAAGACCTTGCTCCAGTCGATGGGCTTGCGCTATTTCCGGCCCAGCGTGACCAGCTGTCCGGGTTGCGGACGTACAGGAAGTAATTTCTTTATCCAGCTGGCCCAGGACATCAACCACTACATCGAAAACCAAATGCCCGTTTGGCGCAACCAATATCAAGGCGTGGAGACGATGACCGTGGCCGTGATGGGTTGTGTGGTCAACGGCCCAGGCGAAAGCAAATATGCCGACATCGGCATCAGCTTGCCCGGTATCGCCGAAACGCCGCATGCGCCGGTGTATATGGACGGCAAACTCTACAAGACACTACGCGGTGACCGCATCAAGGACGAGTTTATCGAGATCCTCGAGGGCTACATCGCCCAGCGGTATCAAAGGCAGTCTACGGCTGCTTGATCTCAAGCTCCCGCCCTTTGACTGAATCAAAAAAGTCTCCTTCCCGGTAGACAATTTGGCCGTTGACGATGGTAAGGATGGGTATGCCGGTGACCTGCTGGCCTTCAAAGGCCGTCCACCCGCATTTCGAATGGAGCCTTTCGGCTGTGAGGGTGGCCTGCTTGTGCAGATCCACAATGGTGAGATCGGCATCGTTGCCTGGGTGAATACCGCCCTTTCGGACCATGCCGTAGGCTTTGGCTGGGGCGGCGGATAGCCAATGGGTCACCTGCGCCAAGGTACACTTTTTCTGCGCTACCAAGGTCAGCATCAAACTGACCATAGTCTCCACGCCGGGCATCCCCGATGGGGCTTGGCTATAGGGTTTGGCCTTTTCTTCCAGGGTGTGGGGTGCGTGGTCGGTAGCGACAAAATCAATAGTGCCGTCCAACAGCGCCGTCCACAATGCGTCGCGATGGTCCCGGGTTCGGATGGGGGGATTGATTTTGATTTTGTTGCCCAGGCGATCATAGTCGTCGGCGGACAAGCAGAGGTGCTGGGGGGACACTTCGGTGGTGACCCATGGTGGCTTGTGGGTGCGTAAAAATGCGGCCTCGTCGGCTGTACTCAGGTGACAAATGTGCAATCGGCGCTGGTATTGGTCGGCCAGAGCCACCGCGAGTTGGGTGGCTTTGAGTGCAGCCTCGGGTGAACGGATACGATAGTGCAAATGCGGGTCATCGGTATCGGGGAAGTGGCCTTTATTTTCTCGGATCATGGCCTCGTCTTCGGCATGCACGGCGATCAAACGCCGGCCGTTTTTGAAAATCATATCCAAAATGGCCGGATCATCGACCAAAAGCGTACCGGTCGAGGACCCCATAAAGATTTTGATACCCGCGATATTGGGACAGGCATTCAGATCGGCCAAATTGTCCGGTGTGGCGCCGATAAAAAAGTTGTAATTGATCAGGGAGTTTTCAGCGGCGATTTGCTTTTTGGTGGCGATTTGCGCGATCGTGGTGGCCGATGGGTTGTTGTTGGGCATGTCCAGGTAGGACGTCACGCCGCCGGCGGCTGCGGCGCGGCTGCCGCTTCGGATGTCTTCCTTCCATGTGGCTCCCGGTTCGCGAAAATGCACGTGGGCGTCAATAACACCAGGAAGAACGGTCCAGTGCGGTTCTTCCAGAATGACTTCGGCGGGGTGGGACAGGGACGGGCCCACTTCGACGATACGGCCATTTTTCACGTAAATGTCGCCACGGAAAATGCCGCGGTCCAACACCATTTCGACTTTCTTTAATAGCAAGGATTCAATCATAGAAAATTTCTATAAATAGCCTCAAAAAGTAGAATTATGTTTACGATACGAACAAATTTGGGAACGGTAGGTCTACGTTTTGACTACCAGGGAGTAAAGATGCGTCCACTGTCCAGTCTCACCCTAATCGCCTTGATTGTAGTGGTATTGCGAACGCAAATCCAGGCGGAAGATTTTTTTCGACAAAACCATGTTTCCTTGGGGTATACCGGTACCTCATCGGGGTCAATATTCCACACGGATTTCTTCTACGAGACGCCGGTAGCGGGTTTTGGCGACCGCCTTTATTTTTTGCCACAAGCGGATATTACCCAGACACGCACCGCCACCAGCTTCACACAGAATCAATTGATTCAAGGCCAGCTCAGCTACTTTATAAATACGTATTTGTTTGTTGGGGCGTTGGTCGAACATAAGGTCATTAGCGGAACCGAGGATGTTTTGGGTGCTGGGCCGGGTATTGGCGTGCAGCTGCATGGGAGCTACCATTTTGTGTTAGCCCAGGCCTTTTTGATGAATAACCACTTCGGTTGGGGATCCGAATTTCAGACCATGCTGGCCATCGGCATTCCGCTTATTGAAAATAACGGCGTTGAATGTGTGGTCAACTGGTTTTACGACCAAGACCATTCCAACACGCGTACGATTGAGATCGGGAGCTTTAGCAATCATGTGGCCCCCGTGCTGCCGATATCCGTTGCGTTTAAAAGCGTGAGCTGGGGAACTACCGAAACCCAGTCCGTTATTGCAAAGGTGACCAGTAAACTTTAACCTGTCAGCAAGCGTGTGAGTTTGTCAGGCCCATCTGCTACACTATGGGGCATGTTTACGCTGCGTTCCGACTATCCGCCAGCGGGGGATCAGCCCACCGCGATTGACCGATTAACGGCAGGATTAAATAAAGGCAAACCCCACCAAATTTTGCTGGGCGTTACGGGATCGGGGAAGACCTTTACGATGGCCAATGTCATTGCTCGGGTGAATCGACCGACATTGGTGATCGCGCACAACAAAACATTGGCGGCCCAGCTTTGTGCCGAGTTCCGCGAGGTTTTCCCCCAAAATGCGGTCGAATATTTTATTTCCTACTATGACTACTACCAGCCCGAGGCCTACTTGGCTGCGCGAGACGTCTATATCGAAAAAGAATCCGAAACCAACGAGGAAATCGAGCGTCTCCGTCACAGCGCCACACGCTCGCTATTGACCCGTCGGGATGTCATCATCGTGGCCTCCGTTTCTTGCATTTATGGGTTGGGCTCGCCCGAGGAGTACACCCGTGGGGTCATCACCATAAAACGGGGTCAAAAACTGCGGCGTGATGATCTGCTCATCCAGCTCCAGCGTGTGCAATACGAACGCAATGACGTGGAGGTCAAACGGGGCAATTTCAGGGTCAAAGGCGACGTGGTCGATGTCTTTGGTGTTTGGGATGAGCGCCTGACCCGCATTGATTTTTTTGGTGACGAAATCGATCACATCCAAAGCGTGCATCCCGTGTCAGGCAACGTCACGACCGAACACGATACCTTCATGATTTTTCCGGCCACGCACTATGTGGTTGGCGATCAGCTTTCGCCGGCCATTCGCTCCATCGAAGCCGAATTGGCCCAACGCTTGGACGAGTTGCACCATGCGGGAAAAGAGCTGGAGGCACGCCGTCTGGAGCAGCGCACCCGCTATGATCTGGAGATGATCCGCGAGATCGGCTTTTGCAAGGGCATTGAAAACTATTCTCGCCACCTGTCCGGCCGCGAGCCGGGTTCGGCGCCAGATGTCCTGATCAACTTTTTTCCGAAAGACTTTTTGACCATCATTGACGAATCCCATACCACCATCCCGCAGATCAAAGGCATGTTTCGCGGCGACCAGGCCCGAAAGCAAGCGTTGGTGGACTATGGCTTTCGGTTGCCCTCGGCCTTTGATAATCGACCGCTGAACTTTGAGGAGTTTTGGGCCAGGGTAGGGCAAACGGTGTTTGTTTCGGCTACGCCGGGAGACTACGAGCTGGGTCTATGTCGCGGCACAGTGGGCGTGTTGCGTCCGGAAAAGGTCAAGGACTCGGACATTGTCGAGCAGATCATCCGGCCAACGGGATTACTGGACCCCATTGTCGAGGTGCGAAAAACGGCGGGCCAGATGGATGATCTTATTGCCGAAGTTCATGACCGGGTGGGGCGTAACGAACGCGTTTTGGTAACCACGGTGACGAAACGCTTTTCGGAGGATGTTGCCGATTTTTTGGCGGACAAAGGCGTGAAAGTCCGGTATCTGCATTCCGAGATCGAAACATTGGACCGCATCGACATTTTGCACGACCTGCGGGCGGGGATATTTGATGTGCTGGTGGGTGTGAATTTGTTGCGGGAGGGGTTGGACTTGCCCGAAGTCTCGCTAGTCGCGATTTTGGATGCGGACAAGGAGGGCTTTTTGCGTAACGAACGATCATTGATCCAGACCATGGGCCGGGCAGCCCGCAACCAAAACGGCATGGTCATTTTGTATGCCGATAAAATGACCCAATCGATGCAGCGGGCGATTGACGAAACCCAGCGACGGCGGTCCTTGCAGATGGACTTTAACCGGGCTCATGACATTACTCCCCGAACAGTGATCAAAAAGATTTCCGACATCCGCGACGAAGATCGCCGGGAATTGAAGGTCGCCCAAGAACAGATAAAAAACACCAGGCCTGAAAAACTGCCACAGTTGTTAGGTGTCCTTGAGAAGCGCATGAAAGACGCCGCTGACAATTTGGAGTTCGAACTTGCAGCCGTGTATCGCGATCAGATCGAACAACTGAAAAATCAGTAGGAGGTTTGCCCATGCCAGGTACAGCTCCCGTATTGCCCGGACTCCCCATTCGAAAACCAGTTATTATAAAGCGGGAGCCGCCTCAAAAGCCCACCGTGTCGACAACAGCAGTCGTTGTAAAACCGGAACCTATAGTAAACGCTAAGGCTGCTGCCGCGGTGGATCGGATGATGGCAGGGTTATTGACGGTGACGCCTATTCGCGTGCCAGGGCCGAAAGTGGCAATAGCGCATACGCCGCCGGACACCCACCTTCTTAGCCTACGCCACCATATTTTTACCCTCGTCATGGACTTTTACCGTCAGCAGGCAAAAACTGTAGAGAAAATATGGCAGACCCATGCGGCCAAGCGTTCGGATCAGGAGAGGCTCATCGATACTGCTGCGGCAGATTTCAAGTTGACTAACGTAGCTGATATTGTGACGGCAGTAGCCATTGCCCGGGTGACCAAATGTGCGCCGCGTGTCGCGTTTGCGGCGGATCCAGACGTCAAATTTCGCTCAACGGCCAATACGCTTCGCAGCAGTCCGACCAAGCCGAAGGCCGGTGCCAAGGAGGGTAGCAATGAACTGTATGTCAATGTCGATACCAAAAAGACCCCATCCAGCTATGATAAGGCCCGGCAAAAAATAAAAGAGGTCTGTGCCGACAAGGCCTGGAAGAACATCTGCGAAAAGTTCGAGTCAGAGAAAGTGCCGCTTGCGCTTATTAGGGCCCTCAACAACAAAACCCTAGCTGTGGACGCGATGGAAAAGGCGGACTTAGCGGCGGTGAAGACCTTCCTGAGACGTGTATTCCAGCTCAAAGTGCTGCGAGACGTTGATGTTGTGGCCACTGCCCAACGGTATTACCGGGAAAAGGTTGCGCCGGAATTGGATAAGGAAGAAAAGGCAGTTCTCCAAGACTTCTTTCGGACCATGATTCGTCTTGTCAAAGGCACGCTGGGAAGCAAGCCTAGTCAAACAACGGCGGATGCATTATTAGTCGAAACCAGCCTTATCTGGTCAGTAGCCGAGGCCTTTCGTGCGCCGGTAGCCTTGCCGTACCTGCTGATGACATTGATGAATTTAAAGCATGGCGATGTGGACTTGGATACGGCCATCAAAACGGCTTTGCCCCATCCTGTAACGCCGTTGCCGGTGTATGCCCCATCGACGGAAGGGGCGTCAGTGGCCCTTCAAAAGCTGTTTGCCTTTGCAGAGCCGGAATTTCACCCTTTCCACACCCC
>CAYINU010000018.1:0-24372 GCA_964364855.1 uncultured Candidatus Marinamargulisbacteria bacterium
CGCATTCTGATTAAAATTGCGGCGACCTGGGAGGGTATCCGGGCGGCAGAAGTTTTGGAAAAACAAGGGATTCGCTGCAACCTCACCCTGTTATTTGGGTTTGGACAGGCCACGGCTTGCGCCGATGCCGGTGTGTTTTTAATCTCTCCTTTTGTCGGGCGTATTTTAGATTGGCATCTGCAAAAAAACCCGGCTCAGGCCTTTGATTCAGACACCGATCCCGGTGTGCAATCCGTCCGCCGCATCTATGCCTACTACAAAACCTATGGAGTCAAAACCGTCATCATGGGTGCCAGCTTCCGCAACGTTGGTGAAATCAAGGGCTTGGCAGGGTGTGACTTATTGACGATTTCACCGTCATTGTTGGGTGAGTTGGCCAAAGACATCCAACCGCTGCCCCCCGTCCTGACACCTGCCTATGCCCGAGCCCATTGCCAGGATACTCAGCGCCGACTGACCGAATCTGATTTTCGTTGGGAACTCAATGAGGACGCCATGGCGATGGAAAAGTTGTCGGAAGGCATTCGTCGATTTGCTCAGGATCAAGTCAAGCTCGAGCAGTACTTGCAGTCCGTCTGGAGTTAGTCAGAGTGCGCGCCAGAGTATGGGGGTGGCTCTACCCGCGGATCCGATCCCTGATTAAACGTCTGATCTTGGAGCGTCAGCGTCGACGACATCAACCCCATGATTTTGAGAGCGTGGTGGAAATTGGACAAGGACTGTACCGGCTCAGTCATGCCGTGGCCGGTCGATTGTTATATCAGTTTTCTATTCCGGCTGGCATCCATCAGTATTTATACGACCTCACATTTCCATCGCCATTGGTTATCTCGTCTTTCGAGGGTGATCTGGAAATGCTCGAGATGTGGAGCGGTATGGGAATGGGCGGCGTTATCTGCAAAACCGTATTGTGGGACGAAAGGGTAGGCAATGTCCGCCCACGCCTGCTAGAGGTCGTGGTCCCGCCATATACCCAACCCGCGCTGCTCAATGCCATGGGATTACCGGGCAAGGGCGTGCAGCGTTTTTGCATGGATTTGGCACGATCCCGATTGTTGCGCAGCGGTAAGCCGGTCGGCATTAGCATTGGCGGGACATCTGCTGCCGAATATACATCTGTCTTTGACTATGTCGAAGCGGCATTCAGCGACGTCAGTTTGCCGCTTTTTTACGAGGTAAACATCAGCTGTCCCAACACCCCCGAGGGCCAAAGTTTTTTTTACCATCCCGAATTGCTTCACCAGCTGCTGATCGACATGCGAAAAAAAAGTGACCGCGTGATCGGCGTAAAATTGTCGCCAGACCAGTCCAACGAAGACCTACTGCGGTTTGCGGACTTGGTAAAATCTATCCCGAGAACCTATTTGAATCTTGGCAATACCCAATACAAGCCGGCTTCCCAATGGCAGTTGTCCAAAGCCGATTTTCCAAAAGAGGGTGGGGGACTAAGCGGAGCGCCGCTTTTTCCGCGGACATTGGAAATGGTCACCTTTCTGTCTGGAAAAGACATCCCCCTTATGGCGACGGGCGGCATCTCCAATATCGATCAGGTCAAGGCAGTGTTGGATGCCGGTGCCACGTTGGTGGGAATGGCCACGGCTCTGGTCCAAAATCCCTACTGCGTTCCCGAAATCAACCGCAAATTATCCCGTCTCTCATAGCGATTGCAATGGGTACCTTTCGATATGCGATAAAGTTATCATTTATATTCAGTTAAGGAGATTATGATGCAACGTGTAAACTCAGGAACCCCATTACCTTTACCTTCGAGACGTTCTGCTTCGGCTCCACCACGATCCCAGTCACAACGTGAACTCGCTGACTTAAATGCGGCTCTGGGTGATTTGGCGGCCCATCGGGTGGATTCAAGAGATGATTTTACTGTCTGCGCAGTCTACCAACCCGGCCAAGTCATGTGGGTCGATGCGAGAGTCCTACCAAAACTCAACTTCAACCCCAGCAATGTCCGTACACCGGGTGTCTTTATCGGAACCCCAAGCGATGCGGGTCCTTTGTAAAAATCACCACCCCATTCTTAGCTCAAAAAAAACACTTTAACTTTCAAAAAAAATGTCCCATAATGACCGCCTTGTTGTCATGACCCCAGGAGAAAATAAATAGTCTCAGGCAAGACAAACCAGATCGTTTAACGCAGCATGAGGCTATTTAAGGGGGTAGATAGATGAAAAGACTGTTAATCATCGGTGCCGGGGCTGCAGGTAGCGTTGTCGCCAAAAAATGCGCCCGTGTCCGGTCCGTTTTTTCTCACATCCATGTGGCCAGCCGCACCTTGGCCAAATGTGAAGCCCTCCGAAAAGAGTGCGATTCTCCCATCGAAATCTCCCAAGTCGACGCCGATCATGTCGACGAACTCGTCACCCTCTTTAAGCAAGTCAAGCCCGATTTGGTTGTGAATATGGCCCTGCCATATCAGGATCTACCGATTATGCACGCCTGCTTGCAAACCGGTGTGAATTATTTGGATACCGCCAACTATGAGCCGAAAGATGAAGCCAAATTCTGCTACAAATGGCAATGGGATCTGCACGACGACTTTAAAAAGAAAGGGCTTTTTGCTGTGCTAGGCTGTGGCTTTGATCCCGGTGTGACCAATGTTTTTTCCGCCTATGCCCTCAAGACCCAATTTGATCAGATTGATGACATTGACATCATTGATTGCAATGACGGTTCCCATGGCAAAGCCTTTGCCACCAACTTCAATCCCGAAATTAACATCCGCGAAGTCACCCAAGACGGCAAGTATTACGAAAATGGCCAATGGATCGAAATCCCGGCCTTGTCCATTTCCAAAGAGATTGACTACCCTGAAGTCGGCCCTCGCAAGTCTTTCCTCATTTACCACGAGGAACTGGAGTCTCTGGCCCGGCACATCCCCGGCGTTAAGAAGCTCCGTTTCTGGATGACATTTTCGGACAACTACATCACCCATTTGCGCGTCCTACAAAATGTGGGCATGACCCGCATCGACCCCATCGATTACGAAGGCAAACAAATTGTACCCCTACAGTTTTTGAAAGCCGTTTTGCCAAACCCGGCCTCTCTTGCCGAGAATTACACCGGCAAGACTTCTATCGGCTGTCGGATTACGGGCAAAAAAAATGGACAGCAAAAATCAATTCTCATTTATAATGTGTGTCATCACGAAGATGCGAATAAGGATGTGAAGGCACAAGCTGTTTCATATACCACAGGGGTTCCCGCCGCTATCGGCGCTATTTTAATGGCTACCGGCGAATGGTCGGGGAAAGGGGTCTTTAATGTTGAGCAATTGGATCCGATGCCCTTTATGGAAAAACTCCCTGAGTTTGGACTACCATGGCAATTAAAACAGCTGTAATCCCCAAATGTGATTCGGTTGTTCGCCCACTGGAGTCAGTGGCCACTCCGTCCTACGTTTTGGATGACCGCAAGCTGATTCAAAATGCAGAGAAGCTTGCCTCCATCAAACAGCGCGCCAATTGTAAGATTCTATTGGCGTTGAAGTCCTTTTCATCCTATAGCGTGTTTCCGCTGATTTCGCCCTATCTAGACGGCGTTGCCTGTAGCTCGGTAAACGAAGCACGGTTAGGTGAAGATTATTTCGGCAAAGAGGCGCATGTCTATTCACCGGCCTATTCTGAGGCTGAGATGCCGGCCATCGTGGCTCACGCCGATCATATGACCTTCAATTCGTTTTCGCAGTGGGAAAAATTTCGCCCTATTATCAAAGGCCTGGGCAAGCCCGTCCATTGCGGCATACGCCTAAACCCCGAATTCGCTGAAGTGGGGCATGCGTTGTACAACCCGTGTATGCCTTACTCCCGATTTGGTGTGACAGCAGCGAAATTCCGACCCGATCTATTGGACGGCATTTCCGGCTTTCATATGCACACCCTATGTGGCAAGGGCGCTGAGGCGTTGGCCAGAACGGTAGATGTGCTGCTGGAGAAATTCGGTCGGTATTTTGGCAAAATATCTTGGCTGAACCTGGGTGGCGGTCACACCCTGACCCAAGATCATTACAATGTCGAATTGCTCGTCAAAACCATCAACAAAATCCGCCGCCGCTTTCCGCATTTGACCATTTACCTCGAGCCCGGAGAGGCCGTAGTGTATGACGCAGGCTATCTCGTCACCACGGTACTAGATATTATCCACAACGGCATGGACATCGCCATTATCGACAGTTCCGCCACGGCCCATATGCCCGATGTACTGGAAATGCCCTACAAGCCCCATATCATCGGCGCCTCCGAGGCCTCGGTCCATCCGTACCAATATCGCATTGGCGGCGTGACATGCTTGTCCGGTGATATCGTCGGCGATTATTCGTTTCCCGATCCCCTCAAGGTAGGACAACGCTTGATTTTCACCGACATGGCCCAGTACACCGTTGTCAAAAATACGACGTTCAACGGAATACCGCTACCCGCTATCGCTCGCCTCAAAGCTGATGATACGGTAGAAGTGGTACGGACCTTTGGGTATGACGATTTCCGGACACGTCTTTCCTAGATCGCTATGCCCATGCCATCCTTCGATCCTCAAGCAACCCTCAAATGGCTGACGGATCGTCTGGAAAAAGAACCACAAAACGCCAGTATTCATAACGATCTCGGGAACTTGTACGACCTGGTGCTATCCGATGAGGAGAAAGCCCGAACGCATTTTGAGAGGGCTATTTCCATTAACCCAAGTATGGCATCGGCGCATTACAATTACGGCCGATTTCTGGCGACCAAAGACGCCGATTTCAAGTCGGCGAAGGAACACTATGAAAAAAGCCTGGCCTTGGCCCCGGACTATGCGCCTGCCCATTTTGGATTGGCCATTTTGCTCCATACCGCATTCAAGTCTCCTGAGCCGGCATTAAGACAGTACCAGGCTGCCGTGGAGGCTGATCCGGACTTTGCAGACGCCTATTACAATATGGCCCTGCTCGAAAGCACCGAATTACAACGCTATTCAGCTGCCCGCCAACATTACGAAAAAGTTCTCACCCTCCGCCCCAATCACGCCTTGGCCCTGTACAATCTGGCCTTGCTGATTCGCCGTCATTTTGACGACACCAAACTGGCTACCGATTACTACAAAAAAGCTATTCAGCTCGATCCCACGCTGAAAAAAGACCGCCATGAAATCCGCTAAAAACTGGGTATTGCTCTTGGTAGGCATGGCGTTAACCCTATCTGCTTGCGCATCCTCACCTCAGGGTCGCATTTATGTGGGCATACAAAACCCCTATTTCGTTCTGAAGCCAGGCCTGCTCAAAGACTATCGTGCGGCTTATGGTGGTCAACCCAAACTAGTCGGATGGCCTGTGGAGTGGGGGCATCCTTTCCCCACAGACGAGGTTCTAGGCTATATCGAAAACCAGGCCGTAACAGTAATAGAATGGCATCTTCCTACCCCCGAAAATGGCTTTTCAGATCCCCTGTCTATGCTAAAAGCCGGGGACTGGGACAGCGATCTGCGCGACTGGGCAGATGGACTAAAAAAGGTTCGCTATCCGGTGATGATTTGGCTATCGGCACCTGAGCTGGGATGGAGCAGGTCTGAGTACGAGGCAGCTTTCACTTATATTGCCAATTATTTCAAGAGGGGTGCCGTATCCAATGTCTTGTGGGTGATGGAAACAAACATCACCCCGAGTCTATCGGAACTGCCAGATCACTGGGTCCTGGTTAACATCGCATCATTGGCGGAAATTCCGGAGCCCACATTTCAAAGTCATTATCCCGTTTTGCTTCGCGTGAGGAACTTGCACAAACGGGATGCCGGCCAGACTCAAAAAGAACTCGTCCGCAAGCTAAACAATCCACAAAGCAAGATTCGAGCCATTGTGTTTCAAGACCAAAATTCTTCGGTCTCGGTGCCACCAGATGGACTGGCCACACTGCTCAAAGATGCCGTTTTTGATGCAAACTTGGATGACATTCAGGAAGTAGAGTAACTCTTTTTAGTGGCATAACCCATTAGGTTGCCAATTGGTACAGGTTGTCCCATCGATCCAGACGGCATATTGCAATGTCGCACCTCCAGAGGCCTTGTCGAAAAAAATAGCACCCGAAAAGTTATCGGCCTGGTAAAATGAAGCCATTCTGAGGCTGGAACCCGAAAAGTTGGTACCCGATAAATTGGCTTGGGCAAAATTAGCTTCATTCAATTGTGCAGATGTGAGATTCGCATTGGACAAATTAGAGTTGGGGAAAGCGGCAGCGATTAAGTATGCGCCAGAAAAATTGGCATTGGACAAGTCACAGTTTGAAAATACCACTTGATCCAAAATAAGTCCTGAAAAGTTCACATTGGAAAAGTCACAATCGATGGACCATTGGCCCGGAGCTGGAGCTGGCGGGTTTAGTACCATTCCATTCGAAAATGTACCGCAATTTTGCCCTGCCATCACGGGTAATGTAATAGCAAAAAATAGTCCTACTCTTAAAAAGAATTGGGTTTTCATATTTTAACTATATTAAATAATGACCGCATTACAAAATAATCTTGTAAAAATACCTATAATTTAACATAATGTATATTATGCGACATCAAATTGCGATGGATATGCCGCCTCTCACATGTTAGACATATGGATAAAATAACCGTCTAAAATAGCGGATTATGTGTTATTATATCCCCATAAAAGTACAAATTGGAGTTTGAGATGAAGCGAAAGCTGGATGAAATCCTTTTGGCTTGGAAATTAAAAAAAAATAGGCTACCCCTTGTTCTTCGAGGGGCGCGGCAAGTCGGGAAAAGCTATGCCGTTGATGCATTGGGACAGACTCATTTTACTCATTATGTAAGTGTAAATTTTGAAAAATCACCTGAGGCAAAGGCATGTTTTTCATCTTTGAAATCCCAAGATATTCTCAACAAGCTCAACGTGTTGTTAGATACGCATATTGTTCCGGGAAAATCGCTACTGTTTTTAGACGAGATTCAAGACTGCCCACAAGCACTGATGGCCTTGCGATATTTTCGTGAGGATTGCCCGGATCTCCACGTCATTGCAGCAGGGTCTCTCTTGGAATTTGTACTCGAGCAAGATCAGTTCAGAATGCCGGTTGGTAGGGTTCAATATATCTATGTTCGCCCCTTGTCCTTCCAAGAGTTTTCTGCTGCGTTGGGGCATCATTTGTTCTTGGATCACTTAGCAGTCACCACGCTAAGAAATGGACTTGATCCTGTTTTTCATCAAAAAGGGCTTGATTTATTAAAGCAGTACATGGCCATAGGCGGTATGCCGGGAGTGATTCACGAATACATTCACAGCAAAAAAAACATCTCAGATACCTATCGGATGCAAGCCGCAATTCTCCAGACCTACCGTGACGACTTCGCCAAATATTCAACGAGAACCCAAGGGCAATACTTACAGAAGGTATTTGAGCAGGTTCCCAAATTGCTGGGTCGCCAGATTAAGTATGTCGAAATCGATCGCTCTGCGCGCTCCAGCGACCTTAAACAAGCGATTACCCTGCTTGCAAAATCTGGCATTGTGACCCCAATATTTGTTACAGCCGCCTCTGGGCTTCCGCTTAGCGCGACCGAGAAGACAGCGATCTTTAAGACCTTATTTTTGGATACCGGTCTGGCAGTAAATGCCTGCAAATTGGGGGCTCAGATTCAGTTTGCCGATGACGTCATGACACTCAGTCAAGGCGCCATTGCCGAACAACTTGTGGGACAGGAGCTCATTGCCTACCAAGACCCCTTTTCCAACGATTCGCTCTATCACTGGGTGCGATTGGAACCAGGTAGCCAGGCAGAGGTTGATTATGTCGTTGCGCTCAATGGGCAAGTTGCGCCTCTAGAAGTAAAGTCTGGTAAGACAGGCCGGTTAAGATCGATGCTGCAGTTTGTCAGAGATAAAAAAGCCCTGTTTGGTGTCAAAATCTCTCAGTCCCCCCTTTCGTTTGATGGAACTGTGCTTTCCGTCCCCCTCTATATGATTGCGCATATTGAGCGTCTGGCTGCGGAGGTAGTTCCGGCTAATCCGAACCCGACCAAGGAGGTTCTCACTTGAAAACGCAGCTGCGATCGAATCAGTAACTGGGTTATACTAAAAAAATGCCGCAACACCTTTTAATCCAATCCGCCACCAGCCGTCCTCAAACCATGCGCCAACGGATCGTCAGGCATTTCCTGGCCGATCGTGGCGTTGAGGCCTTTATCACCGAAAACATCCCCATCGGTTTGACCCAGTCACCGTTTCTAGCAGAGAAACTGGCTGCGGTTATCGCGGAGAAAATTCAAAAGCAAGGCCATACGAAAGGTCCGTTTCATATCTATGAACTGGCTTGTGGACTGGGGTATTTGACTAAATTTACGATGGATCGGCTTAAAAGCCGGTATCCGAAAGTCTATAAAAAATGCAAATTCCATGTGACTGATTTGTCAAAACGGGATTTAAAAGCCCTTGTAGATAGCGGCCTATTTGACGTGCACCGCGGTCATATCGTATTTGAATCCGCAGATGCTGGACGCCTGTCTTTCTCTTCGTCACCGACTTTTGTTTATTTTACGTATTTGCTGGATTCTCTCCCAACGCATCACATCGCGTATAAAGATGGTCAGCTCTACGAGGTCCAAATCGAAACCCGCATTCCGGATTCCGCAAAGTTGGTAGATTCATCTGGGCCCGAATTGGCCGTTCTTTTGGCAGATCAAATCGCAGAAAAGCTTCAAAACCCGGCATGGGATGTCGCATTGGCGCCGTCCTATCTGAACGTACTGGTAGAAACCATCCACTTGGTGCCCTTGGCTGAAGGCAGCTTGTCAAAGCACGACCAAAACGTGCTGACCTCTTTCTTAAAGGAGCATCCCACAGACAACGATTTTTGTTTCAACTATACGCCCGGGATAGACGGCTTTTTAAAGGTGCTTTCCGCATATCCGGGCTGCGATACGGTTTTTTTGGATTTGGGGTATTTTTCACCTGGTGAAACCCCCTTCATTCGTCCCGACTGTTTGGCCGGGCAGTACGGCGTGACCCTGTTTTTTCCACTTTACGTTCCCCTCTTACGCTTTTTGGCAGAGCGGCATCAACTGCCAGTGACGGTATTTGAGCAGCCCCAAGAAACCAATTTCGTCGCCCATTTAGGGTCGACGTCTTTGCAGAAAATGCATGCGTTTTCTCTGCCCCTCCAAGCCCGATTTGAAGACATAAAAAATGCCATTGGTGAGTCTGATTCGCTGCAGGCCTTCCATCAGCGGATTCGACCGCTGATCACCCAATCTGCTTTTTCGACATCGCTTCTTATGCTCATCGCCATGCAAAAAGCAAATGCGCTCGGGGACTGGCGTTTTACACTCAGATGGGGGCATAGGCTGCTAAAGCGCTACCCCACCCTTTCGATCAAAATCACCTGGCTGATGGCTTTGGCCTATTATCAAAAAGGCGCGCTTAAAAAAGCGGCAGCTCTTCTAGAACAAGCTCTCGAAAATCCCTCTAACTTTGATCCTGCTTGGCGATTGTTGTCTATTATTTACCTAAAGTTGAATTTTCCGGAAAAAGAACTACGCTCGCTAAGGCACCTCTTGCCCATCAACCGTTCCGAGCCTACGCTGACGTTACTTCATCAGCTTTTTATTGTTGCAGGGCGGATTCCTTTAAGACGGTTATATCGTCGGTATGCCAATGACATTGGCAACCTTGTCGAACACCTCTCCGAAGCAGAAAAAAGTCGAAACCCCGAAATCACCGAAAGGGCGCTGGCCGCACGGGAAGCCTCCCCTCTACAAATTCACTACAACCGCAACCCCAAATTGCGCGTCCAAAAAGCCACTTCACGGGTGGATTCTTGGGTTTGCCATGCATCCAATAGTGTCTATACCTCTCTCGGACATGGCAATTTTATCGTCGAGCGTATTCCCTTCCGCCTGACCCAATGTCTCATGTATGCAGAGCGCATCGGCAGGTTAATCGTGGCCAAAGCCAAGATGTCACCCGGGCGGCGAATTCACGTTTACGAGTTTGGGTCAGGATTGGGGATTTTGTCGCTGCATGTGTTGGCTTATCTAAAGCAATATCATCATGAGGTGTATAAACGCTTCACACTTCATTTGTCCGATATCAGCAAGGACAGTGTCGCACTTTTGCAACGTATCCCCACCTACCGTCCTTTTGAAGGGCACGTCTCATTTGACGTCATTGACATGACACAGGTCCACTATAAAAAAGGGGAATCCCCTGATCTGATTTATTTTAGCTACCTGGCAGATTCGCTTCCCACCCACCATATCCTGTACGAAAACGGTACCCTTTATGAGATGTTGGTGGAAACGTCGGTTCGCGATGATGCGTATTACTTTGATACCGACCGATTCCCTCCTATCCTCAAGACCGGACCTCAGATTGCCCGATTGGCCCGCCAAAACGACATCTTCTCCGATCCCCAAGTCATATGGAAACTCAAGCAGTGCATCTATGAGTCCCCGTTTAAACTAAAACTGGAAAAATCAAAAATTTCAGCCGAGGACAAACGGATTTTAAGACAGTTTGCAACACAGTTTAAAAATCAATCACTTACACCCTTTGTCTTCAACTATTGCCCCATTTTTCTGCAAACCATAAAGGCGGCATCTCAGCTCGGAACGACCGTCATAACGGTTGAGTACGGTTCGGTGGAAATCGATGCAATAGGCTATGAGAATAGGTCTACTTTAATCACCAACTACAGTGCCGTCATCGCCTCCGGCATTTCTTTCCCAGTTATCGAATACTACGGGGAGAAAATGAATTTCATTGTAAAAAAGGAACTCATAGGCTACCAAAACTATGCGGTATGTTTTACCAAAGAACCCGCAGTTGCAGAGGTGTTTGGCCGGGAATTCGGTCCGGATCGTCCGCTAGGTGAAGTCCCCATGTCTTTTAAACAGCAGAATCTTAACCCTGACGATTTGGATAAACTGGTGAGTCCCACCGTGTTGGCCCGTCTCAAGTCAGCTGTCAAATGGGACTCCGGGCCTCTGACTTATTTGTCGTCTTGGGCCATCAAGCATAACGAATTGCCCTTTGCGATTCGTCTTATTAAAAAAGGCTTAAAAGACTATCCGCAACTGGCACCCCTTTATTTGTCCAACCTGGCAAGTGCCATGCTGGTTATGCATCCCGACAAGCCGGATAAGGCCATCCAATATTACCAAAAGGCACTCAAAATATTGCCGAATTTTCCGGGTATCCATCGCGTCTTAAAAGACCTCGCCGTGGCGCGCAGCCAGTACCGTCAGCTCATCCGACTCATCAAACTTCATCTCACCTACGGCCGAGAAGACGATACGCTGAGCATGGTGAACTCTGCCGCGGCCGCGTATTACAAACTGGGAAATATACGCACTTGCGAGCGGCTGTTGCGCTACGTCATTGCATGTGGGGAGAAGGTTTCCAGCTGGTCCAATACCGAGAAAGCCGCCATTGAAAATGCGAAACGGCTATTGGTAAAAATTCAGGCAGAGTGAAGCCATTTTAAGATCTCGTTCACGGCGGATTGGCAGATATCGGGAAGATGTTTTTTCTCGACAAGGGAAAAAGGCGCCAAAACGAAGGCGGAGGCCTCTTCTTCCGGCGGCTTAGGGCCAATTCCGATACGCAGCCGCGGGATTTCCGTACTGACCATCTGTTCGACGATGGATTTCATGCCATTGTGCGTCCCAGCACTACCGGAAGACCGAAATCGCAAGTTGCCAAAGGGCAGATCCAAGTCGTCAAATATGACCAACACTTCTGTTAACGGGATCTGGTAATACGACACAATGCCACTAACCGCTGCTCCGGACAGGTTCATATACGTCTGGGGAAACGCCACCAGCGTGTCGACCCCCTCAATATCACCTCGAAATAGGATGGACTTAAAGTCTGTCTTCTGGGCATGGAGCCCATATTGCGCAACCAGCGCATCCAACACCAAAAACCCGGTGTTATGTCGGGTCATGGTGTATTGCGGTCCGGGATTCCCCAAGCCGATGATGAGGCGCACTAGCTTTTGCCGTGCAAAGAAATGTCCACAGAAGGCCGCAACGTCGCACACACGGCCATCGCCTGATGAACCGGGTGATGAATGAATTTCTCAATCAGCACGGGGTCTTCGCCTTTTCCGGATTCAATCGCCGGATAGGCCTGTTGCATGAGGATATAGTCAAAGCGTGGTGCCCATTTGCGCGCGCCCAACCGTGCTGTCATGGAACAGTTGTCGATCATATAGGCGATGCCCTTGTAATCCATATAAGGGTTCAGAGAATCCACACATTCGATAATGGACTCATTGCAGATTTCAGACCACGCGTGGCCCTTGCTATAAAGCAGGTCAATTTGAGCCACCATCATGGCCAAGTAAACACCTGCCGTAACGGGATCAACCGCCACCCTATTGTGCGCATTGCGGCTGGCCCGCACTTTTTCGCCAACCACCCACGGACGAGTCGCATCAATTTTGCCCATCGGAAACTGTTCCGACCGTTGATTGGCCATAATAACGCTACGGATTTCATTGGTAGAGGCCACCTCGTCATACGTTTCGGCCAACACCTCCATACATGGCTTGTAGGCAGCGGAATAGGCTTTGCGAAATTCGGCTTGGCCTTTTGCATCCAGACTTTCATAAACCGCCAGTAGGCCTTGCTTTGAAATGATTTTGGAGATGGGACCGGTAATGGATTCTGCGGTACGAATGAAGGCGTCCGTTTCCGAGGCACCTTGCGCCACATCATAGCGAAATAGGCTTTCGACGATAGCATGAACCCCACCCAGCAAGATACAGCGTTCTCCGAAAATATCGGATTTGAATTCATGCTCTAATGTGGTTTGGAAACAAAACGGAGCGCCAATGCCAATGGCCCACCCCAATGCGATGTCAGTCGCTCGCCCATCGACGTCTTGGTGCACGGCAAAGCTGGCGTTAATGCCAGCACCGTTGACCTCTTTACCCTGTTCGTAAAGCCGACGGACTGAGGGTCCCATCCCTTTGGGACAAACAGCAATAACGTTGATGTTTGGTGGAAACGTTTCGCCAATAGAATTCAAATATCCCAGTAAAAAGCCGTGAGACAAACCCAGTGTGGTACCGGGCCGAATGGCCTCTAAAATTTTCTTGTAGTTCTCGGCCTGAGCCGCATCAGAGATCAGGAGCAATATGAGGTCAGATTCGTGGATGACCTGGTACATTTCACCGAGGGTTCCTTCTTTTTCGGAAAATCCTGCCACCTCAGCCGACTTGATCGAGGCGGAATCGGGGCGCAAACCTACTTTTACTTTGATGCCGGTGCCAACCAAAGAATCCCTAAGATTCTGGGCTTGTGCAGGTCCTTGAGACGACCATCCCAGAACACCAATTTGCCTGATTCCCTCAAACGCTTTTGGCAACAATCCGAACAAATGACGCCCGCCTCGAACAATGTATTCGGACGTATCGGCCAGTTGAACCTTTTCTTTTTTAAATAACGTGGTTTGAAAATCGTGCACGGCGCTCTCCTTCATCAACTCAAAAAATCTTTGCCAAGGTAGCATAAATTTAAATGTGGGGCTACCCGTGGTCAACTTTTATCACCTTTTTAAAGAATTTGGCTTGTGGTACCGTAATTTCATCCCGATAAAAGGAGTAAATGATGTTCAAATACGTTTGGGCTTCTCTAGCCGGCGCAGTGATTGTGTTTTTGTGGAGCATAGTGTCTTGGATGGTCCTTCCTTGGCACAACGCCACGATGAATACCTTCACGGACGAGTCATCGATCGCTGTCGCTGTCATGTCAAACACGGTGGCGAATGGGGTCTACGTGATGCCCAGCCCGGCCAGCCGCAAAGCATCCGAAAATATAACCATGCCCATGGTCTATATGGCCGTGGTCCATAACGCGCCTAACATGATGACTCCGACCCTGTTTATCAATGGATTCGTCATCAATTTATTGGGTGCAATCGCCTTGGTTTTGCTCTTGTCTCGCGCCGGGAGACTGTCTTATTTTCAAAAGGTGATAATTGTGACGATCGCAGCGCTTTTCGCGGGCATCGTGGGACATCTGCCCAACTGGAATTGGTGGGGGTTCCCCGCGCTGCATACGGCGGTGGCAATCGCAGATTTGGTGATCGGCTGGGTATTGGCCAGTCTGGCAATGGCCAAGCTGGTCTGATACTGTGTGAATGCCCCATCTTAACGACGGGGCCATTTCAATCGAGGTTAGGAAGCCGCTATGTATTTGTTCATTAAAGCCATCCATATTATTTCGATCGTCGCCTGGTTTGCTGCCATTTTGTACATGGGCAGGCTGTTGGTCTATTTTGCCGAAGCCCAGTCCAAAACCGATTCTCAGCGCCGAACCTTATCCAATCAACTTGGGATCATGCAAAAGCGACTGTGGTTATATATCGCAACGCCAGCCATGATTGCAGCCCTGATTTTTGGCGTATGGCTCATGCCGTATTACGGCAATTACCGTCAGCCATGGATGCATACCAAGTTGCTCTTGGTCGTTTGTCTGTTGGGATATACTCACCTCATCGGCCGCATCTATCGGCAGCAAAACGCAGGTAAATCGACCTGGGATGCAAAAGGCTTGCGGTTTTTAAATGAAAGCGGCACCTTATTTTTGGTGGGCATTGTGTTTACCGTTGTCGTAAAAAGCATACTCGGTATCGCGATCGGGGTCCTCTGCTTGGCAGGGGCCGTCGCTTTGATCGGAATTGCTTTTCGCCGGAGACGCCCTCTCAAATGATTTGGGCCATTGTAATGGCGGGTGGCATTGGTACCCGGTTTTGGCCCCTTTCCCGGAAAGAAAAGGCCAAACAATTTTTGGACGTTCTGGATACCGGAAAGTCGTTGCTGGAGCTGACCGTCGAACGCATTCGGCCATTGGTCGGTGAGTCCTTTTGGATCGTCGGAACTGAAAATCAGCGTCAAAGCTTGCTTCCCATCCACGAAAATTGTGGCGGACATGTGCTATATGAGCCCATGGGCCGCAATACAGCCGCCTGTATTGGGTGGGCGGTTGCGCAACTCTTAAAACAGGATCCGGATGCCATCGCCGTTGTTTTGCCAGCTGACCACTATATCCCCGATGGCGCGGCTTTTTTGAAAACCATCAAGGCAGGCATTAAAATTGCCTCTTCTCGTAACTGTCTGGTGACATTGGGTGTCGTTCCTGCAACACCCCAAACCGGATATGGCTATATTCAAGCCCCCGGTCCTCAGGATGCGGATGGTAGCTACGATGTGAAAGCCTTTGTGGAAAAGCCGGATTTTAAGACCGCGGTACGTTATTTGTCATCTGGAGACTATTTTTGGAACTCCGGCATTTTCATTTTTCCTGCCCAAACCCTCCTGGATCTGTACGTACACCATCTGCCCGATCACGCCAAAACGGTCATGCAGCTGGCCAATCATCCGAATGATAAAGACCTCATTAAATCCGAATACGAGAAAATGGCTTCTATTTCCATTGATTATGGCGTACTGGAAAAAGCCCACGACCAGCTAAGAATGATCCCCGCCAATTTTATTTGGAGTGACATCGGCAGTTGGGGATCCGTAGGCGATTTCTGGCCCAGTGACACTAATGGCAATCAGGCCGTATGCCGTTCCGTGCATACTATCAATTCCTCCCATAACCGGGTATTTGCTCCCGGAAAAGTGGTGGGGTTACTCGAGGTTGAAAACCTGATTGTTGTCGATAGCGACGATGCCATTCTCATTGCAAAATCCAGCGCCGATCAGCAGCTAAAGGCACTCTATGACCTCCTCCCAGACGACGTCAAATAGCCTGAAAAATCTCATTATTTTTTCAAATTCTCCGGGCGAAATCAGTACATGGGTGCGCAGCGTGTGTGCGGCTGTTCACGCGGACGACCCCCAAGTCCGTATTCACGTGTACCTTTTGCCTTGCCAATACGCGACGGGTCAGGAGAATGCGGTCGTGTCAGACTTTGACGGTGTGGTTGAAGTCCTCCGACCAGGGCAAACATGGCGTCGTTTGGCCCTACAAACCGTCAAACGATTGTTCGGGACTTCGCCCACTTCCCAAACGGCAGTGCTTAGCCTGGGTGGAGATCCATATTACGCCCGATGGCTGGCCTGGCTTTTACAATGCCCGGCATATCTTTACACTGAACATGCGCACCGCTTTCCAGGATTCAACCATGTGTTTCGTTCCTATCGGGACGGAGATTTAATGGGGGCCAGTGTACCGAAAAACCCTCCCCCACCGGGCGATACCACATTGTTTTTGTGCGGATCGCGGCCTCAGCATTTTGTGCATTGGTTCCCCATCGTGGCCCGGGGCATCGCCTTGATTAAAAAAAGGCAGCCCGATTTCGCCGCCGACGTGCTGATCTCCCCCTTTTTATCGCCGGATGTTGTCAATCCCCTGCTCGCACAACACCAGGACAATACGTTTTGCGTCCGCCGAGACGCCGATACCTGGACGGCCATTGCACGGGCAAAACTGGTGGTGACTATTCCGGGAACCAATACCGCTCAGGCCATGTATTTGCGGCGTCCGATGATTGTGTTTGTCCCCCTCAACCGTCCGGAGTCGATACTCTTGGATGGCCTGCCCGGGTTGATCGGCAAAATCCCCGTGTTGGGGCATGCATTTATGCACCTCGCAGTGGCAGTTTTAAAAAGAAAAATCCGCTTCTATTCCAAACCCAATCGCCATCTAAATCGTGCCGTTGTGCCCGAAATTGTGGGCGTTATTACCCCGGCTTCCTTTGCAAAATCGGTTTTGGATCTCTATAATAACCCCCAAGCGCTGGTCGATATGCAAACGGAATTGCCGAAAATTCCTATTCCCTACGATGCGGCGCACCGCTTATGGCAGGACATTCAAAAATAAAGCTAGCTAATCTGTATTAATTGCCAGATCAGACCCCAGCAAGATCCGCTCGTCCTCCAGCAGTAGGGTAAGAGGCTTTTGCCGAATGGTGAGAATACGATTAGTGCCGTCTGGCATAGCCACGGATACTGTGTATGGAGATAATTGCGGAGCAGCGATCTTGAAGTTGTATTTGCCATAAAGAGAAGCTAAGTCCAGGTCAGCGAGATGAATTTTTTGACCGAACAAATCCATATGGGTTTCTAAAATTACGCGGGTAATTTTCACTGACATAATATTTTGGGTGTCATCATAGGTGACACTGGCTTTTCCCGACAGGGAGGAGGGATAACGAATGGCACCACACTGAACACCAGTATCACCAAAAAAATCAACACCTTCTGCGGAAATAGTCATACGGGGATTGTCCACCGTCCATGTGCAATTGGACCCATTGACCGTGAGAGGCCCTTTTAAAGGACCTACCGCAGCCCAAAATTGATTGATGGCGTCTTGGCGAATGGTCATTGTGACCATTGGAACAGCAAAGGTAGAAGTGCTGGAGAGAATAAGCAGAGTGATAACCAGAAAAGTTTTAGACATAAAAGTAAATCTAACTAATCATGTATATGATGTCAACTTCCTTTTTGGATATTATTAATGATCAATAAATGTAACGTTAAACTGAGATAGTATAACCCAATGATTCCTTGGTAAATTAACCCGTCTGCAGCCCGATTTTTGGAGTTGAGCCAAAATGGATTTGATCTGAATAGCGGAGACCCGAAAATCCATTCCATAGGCCAGTGCGATCAGGCGGCGGATCAGTTCCCCTTGCAAAAAGGGCTCCAGCGCCATTACCGCAGATCGAGAGATTTCCCATCCACTTGGAGTGCGCTTCACTTTAGTCAAAGGTGTTTTTAGGACATCCTCAACATATCGTCTTAAATCGGCATGATACTGTGCCAAACCCAATACCTTGCGCCGATACTGAGGGTTCATTCTTTCTAAAACAGGCACTAGCTCGAGTCGGATCCGATTGCGCAAAAATGCATCTGATGTGTTGGATGAATCCACACAATATGTCACTTTTTCTTCCCGCAGAACATCCAGAATGTGCGATTTTGTGGTGTTCAATAACGGACGCACCAATAACACGCCGTCCAACTCACGAACCGGGGTCATTGGCGTGAGCCCAGACAGGCTCCCCCGTAAAATCTTCATCAAAACGGACTCGACATTGTCATCCAGATGGTGGGCGGTACACACCACCCCTACCCCACGTTCGCGCGCCAGTTCAACCAGCCGGCGATAGCGCAGCGTACGTCCGGCTTCTTCAAGCGATGCACCGATGGACTGCGCATAGGCACGTACCGGTAAGGGCTCCAACACGACAGAAAAAGAATGCGCCCTCGCAAAATCGGCAACAAATGTCCGCTCGGCTTCAATTTCCTCCGAGGACCGAAGACCATGGTCAAAATAGACCAATGTTACTTGGCCTGATGATAGCGCCGTCTTGAGCGCCAACGCCAGATATACCGAGTCAGGGCCTCCTGAAAACGACAGCAGGACACCTTCTTTTCCGACTTCGAATCCGGGAATATCGAAAAGCAAGCTCACATGCGAACAGGTGCCGAGATACCCAACACACCCAGACATTCGGCGAGGAGCACCTTCAACTGCAAGACAAGCTGCAAGCGACGATTTTTAACATCGGGTTCGGCTTTTAAGGCCGGGCAATTTTCATAAAACTGATGCGTCAATTTCGCTAGCGTCGCCAAATAGTGCACGAAACGATGGGGAATTTTTTGAACAGCAGCTTGGAAAAGCGCATCGTACATGAGCAAGGCATGCAACATGACGGCACGCTCATAGGGATCGAGATCCCAAGCAGATGCGCTTCCTTCCGGTTTGGCCTGCTCCAAAATACTGCACATACGAGCATGGGCATATTGAATATAAAAAACAGGGTTTTCGTTGCTTTTTTGAACAGCCAACCCCAGATCAAAATCCAAATGGGTATCTGGACTTTTCTCGGCCAAGAAGTAGCGTGTCGCATCCACACCGATTTCCTCCACCACATCCTCTAGACTAATCATATCTCCCGAGCGTTTGGACATCCGCACCGGCACGCCGTCTCGAAACAGAGACACCATTTGTCCCAAAATGACTTGGAATCCATGGTCCGCACCAAAACGATCTCCTCCCAGTGCCATTACTGCAGCTCGGATGCGTTGGACATAGCCGTGGTGATCCGCACCCCAGATATTGATGAGGTCGTCAAAACCCCGTTCTATCTTGCTCAGATGGTAGGCCACATCCACCGCAAAATACGTATACTCGCCTGTGGACTTCACCAGAACGCGGTCCTTTTCGTCACCAAAAGACGTGGATTTGAACCATACAGCCCCGTTCAAATCATACGCCAACTCTTTTTTTCGGAGGGCAACAATGGCTCGGTCAACCAACGCATCCCCATATAACGACTTTTCCGAAAACCAGTTGTCAAATCTCACGCCCAATTTATCTAAAACAGCACGCTGACCAGCCAAAATGACCGCTACCGGATCGGCGCTCATCTGGGCCAAATCTCGGATATAGTGACCATGATAGCCATCTTCGGGAACCGGCTGATCTTTTCTCATGGCGTTCACGCTGGCATAGAGTTTTTGGACCTGACTGCCAGCATCGTTGATATAAAATTCGGTACTCAGGTCGGCACCGACATAGCGCAACAAATTGGCCATCACGCTGCCGATAACGGCCCAGCGTCCATGGCCGATATGCAACGGCCCGGTCGGGTTGGCAGATACATATTCGAGTAACATTTTCCCGTCAATGCGTGGGAACCTGGGTTTATGATAAACCAATGTAAAAAAGGACTCGCAAATAAAGGCATCCGACAGCGTCAAATTGACAAAGCCGCTAACGGCTTGTGCAGACGCCCAGATCAAAACCTGAGGATCGGCGTTAAGCTGATCCGACATTTCAGATGCAATTTGTTGAGGGGAACGTTTCAACCGCTTTGCCAAATCAAATGCAATATTGGTAGCGAAATGTCCAAATGCGGCATGCCGGGGCGCCTCCAATGTCCAGTCGGACATCGTAGCGTGTTGGCTATAGCCGTTTTTTTCAAAAAACGGCTGGAGGCGCCCCCGCACCACACCCTTAATCATTGGCTTTTTAGTACCTCTGCAATCCGTCCTTGCACAGGAGACAACTTGTACACGACAGCAGCCAATTCAGCCCGTGTCATGCCGCGCAGCGGGTAAAAATACCGCCCATCGGAAACGAGCCCCGCATTCAGGGCTTTTTGAATATGGACATACCCCCAATGCCTTGGAGGCACATCAACGAAATTGGCGGTGATGACTTGTGGTTGGTCGGACACCGTCCGGCTCAGCGCTGTCATTACGCCCGCTCGGTTCATGACTTCACGGGGCCGAAATTGACCATCCTTGGTTTGCATAATCCCAGCAGCAAGTACCGCCTGTACGCTGTCCCAAGTAGGACCAGAGTGCGGCACATCTGTCACAGCCATTGTGTTTTGGGGAACAGGCAGATTCAAGGCCAATTTCAGCACCTGGGCAAGAAATACCCGTGTTACCGGCGCTTTTGGCAAAAACGGCGAGGCACTCGGCCAGGCATCCGCAGCGGCGAGTTCGGAGGCTTCCTGCGAAATCCAGTGCCCCTTTAGATCGGAATAGGCTGGCAAGCGCAACAACGAAAGGCGTTCTTGTTGGTTGTTTCGGCCCATAATCGTGACCCCGTTTGCGCCCATATTCAGCGCTACCGTAAAGGCAAATTCACCGGATTGCGCTGTCATAACGGTCTGGCCATTAACGGAAAATGCCATCGGCGGTGTTATTTTGCCCCGCAAGGTAACCTTGTCGGTGTTATAAATAGCCGCGGTAGGCTGAGATGGAGATGTCCAGGTGATCACAAAGGGCGCGTTCATCATGGCTTTGTTTGCAACATAGGTTGCTTTCCATACGCTGTCGTATTGGGCAATGATAGTTTCTGTCGGTGCGAATCCCGCTGAAAAACTTAGCACTGTTTCAATAGCAGAGCGAACCGGCGGCATATAAGCGGCATAGGCCATAAACAAGTCCCGACGCAACGGCGTGTTGGGTGCCAGTGTTGTGGACTTGGGCAACACTCCGGCGTTGTAAGCCGCAGCCACATACCGGGCCGTCCAGTGACCGGTATCCACATCCGCATACGGCAGTTTGATATTATCGGTGGGAATATCTAGCTTGAGCGCCCTCACCAGCGTGATAACGTATTCGATCGTTTTAACGGACTCGGTCGGCCTGAATTTTCCGTCCGGGTAGGTGGCCATGAGGTGATTTTGCGTGACGAATTGGATGGCGTGCTCCGCCCACTCTTTACCCATCGTCACACTTTCCTTTTTGGGCACGAGTTGCGCGATAAAATAGGCCAACTCCAGGCGGCTCAGAGGCGCGGCCAATGACCGTTCGCGATTGACGGCCGGCACAAATTCGGTGTTGCTAAACCCAAGAAGATAATCCCGGTCTTTCTCGGCTACTTTTTCCAGGTCCAGCGGTGCTGCCAACCGGTTGATCCGAATGACACGATGGTCAAAGGCTTGGTCAAACGGCGAGAAGAAAGAAACCAGTATCGATTGTTTCCCGGTCTCCGTGATGGTCCATCGCTCAAGAAAGCGTCCATCGGGCGTGCCTTTGATGAGCTTGCCATTGATGAAGGTTAACGAGTCCAATCGATTTACCCCTTTGATTTGAACATCAGGACGGATGAGCTGCACCTCGGGTTTCGGGGAAAAAATGGTAAATTGTTTGGGGTTATAAAGCGTAGGCACACCAGAGGAAGCCAGAGCATCCGAAACAGCAGGCTTGGAAACCACAGATTCCGTTGTGGTTTCTACAGAGAGACTGGAAGCCATCGTCGGAACAGCATCAGAGACAACAGCAGATCTCGAAGACACGGTTTGAGACGTCATTTTTGTAGACGCATCCAACGGAAATATCCCAAACGCAAACGCAGCATGGGATACTGACAAGTCTACCAACACTATCAAAATAAGTATCAATCGCTTCATAAGATGTTCCTCAGCCGATAAGACTTAAAAATATATTCCTCAACATACCGTTGTCAGGTTTTCGTGTAAATACGTACGGAGTCAAGGTTGTTTGGAGAAACGCTTACTTCAAATAAGATTACGAGGCAAAATACCGATGTAATCGAAGATTACGAGCCCAACTCTAAGGACTGAATTTGGCAGATACGGCGTTTTCTCGCGGCGGGAGTTTATCGAGGAGCCGAAGTGAAACGTAGGCGGCATAAATGACCAGAGCGAAAAACGCCGTAGCTGTCAAATTCCTAGCCGGTGACCGGACTTGAACCGGTGACCTACTCATTACGAATGAGTTGCTCTACCAACTGAGCTACACCGGCACCTTCAAATGAACCTACCGAGTATACCAATGCACAAGAAAAAGGTGAAGGACGTAGGACGCCTCCGGTGCATTTGGCCATGATAGGTCATTGGCGTTTATAGCTTTAATTGGGATTCTACGCGTTTAAGCAATATCGCATTCGTAGCGACGATGATGGAGGAAGCGGACATCAACAAGGCCGAGATTTCCGGCCGAAGCGACCAGCCTAGCGAGTTGTAAAACAACCCCGCGGCAACGGGAATAGCGAGGACGTTATAGATGGCCGCCCAAAACAAATTTTGCTTCATTTTGGTGACGGTCGCTTTGGAAAGTCTAATGGCCGCCACAATATCGTAGGGGTCAGACTTCATCAGTACGATATTGCCCGTCTCGATGGCGACATCCGTACCCGCGCCGATCGCAATGCCGATATCCGATTGGGCCAGTGCCGGCGCGTCATTAATGCCATCGCCGACCATGGCAACACGCTTACCCTCGTCTTGCAGTTTTTTAACGTACTTGGCCTTGTCTTCAGGAAGCACCTGGGCAAAATAGCGATCAATTCCCAGATCGGCCGAAATGGCTTTAGCCACCTGCTCGTGATCACCGGTAATCATGGCGACTTCTAGCCCCAACTCTTTTAATTTTTGAATGGTTTTCTTGGCGTTCCCGCGCACAGTGTCCGCAACTCCGATCGCGCCAGCCACTTTGCCGTCAATGGCCACGATGCTGATCGTGTTGCCCGATTCAAGCAGACGATCAATATCTTTTTGCAATGGCAAAAGGTCAACATGATTTTGCTTCATCAAGCGCTCAGTCCCAGCCAGAACACCCTTGCCGTCGGCGACAGCACGGACGCCATGCCCACCAATCGCTTCAAATTTTTCAATGCGCATGTCCATCACAAGAGTCTGTTGTTTCGCTTCCTCGATAATGGCAATGCTGATCGGATGGTTTGAACTTCGTTCCACTGCGGCAGCCACAGTCAACACCTCGTTCTTGTCGTATCCCGGAGCCGATATCACCCCCGTTACCTTGGGCTTACCCTCGGTTAGGGTGCCGGTTTTATCCAGCACGATTGCGGTCAATTTTGATGTGTTTTCGAGCGTAGCGGCGTCTTTGATCAAAATATTGTGCTTGGCACCCAGACCGGTGCCGACCGCAACCGCTGTCGGCGTGGCGAGCCCCAGTGCGTCCGGACAAGCGATAACAACAGTCGAGACGGCAAAAGTAAGTGCGGTCAGGAGCCCGGCCCCGGCCAGAAAGTACCAGCCAAGGAAGGCGGCCAGCCCAGAACCAATGGCGACGATGACCAGTATGGCCGCCGCCTTATCCGCAATGCGCTGGCCGGGAGCTTTGGAGTTTTGGGCGACCTCAACCATCTTGATAATTTGCGCCAGCACGGTTTCCGAACCCACTTTCAAGGCTTTGAATTTTGCTGCACCGGTGAGATTTACCGATCCGCCCACGACGTTGTCACCGGCCTTTTTGATCACGGGGATGGATTCTCCGGTGACCAGTGACTCGTCAATTGAGGTTTCGCCCTCGGTGACTTCGCCATCCACCGGCACCTTATCGCCAGGTCGGAGCACCACAATATCGTCTTGTACGATTTCGGAGCTCGGGATACTGACTTCTTTACCGTCGCGAACGACAAGAGCCTTGGGCGGCACGAGATCAAATAACGCGCGCAACGCATCGGAGGTGCCTCGGCGCGCCTTCATCTCCATCCAGTGGCCGAAGAGCACAAAAGTCACCAACATGGCTGCCGCTTCGTAAAAGGTTTCACTCTGAGGCTGAATAATGGTAAGAAGCACGCTGAATAGATATGCTGCCAAAACGCCGGTCGCAATCAAAACCGCCATATTCAATTTTTTGGCTTTAAGCGAATAATACGTCCCAGTGATAAAAATTGAACCTGCCCAAAACACCACCGGCGTGGTCAAGACAAACAAGATCCAGTTGACTGGGATAGGCGTAGGTAACCTGAGCTTAAAAAGGCTTATTCCCACGGGGGAGTATAGAAAAATAGGAATTGAAAGGATAAGGGAAATCCAAAAACGCCGACCCATGTCCGCTTCCATTTCCTTGGCCATGGCGGGATTCGTCATAGCGGCATCATGATCCCTGTGACTCATGTTTTGCATGT
>CAYINU010000019.1:0-24267 GCA_964364855.1 uncultured Candidatus Marinamargulisbacteria bacterium
ATTATGCCAAAGAATTCCCCGATCGATTCTTTGATGTCGGCATCGCCGAAGAGCATGCGGTGACATTTGCCGGTGGACTGGCTAGAGATGGAATTTTGCCCATCGTGGCCATTTACTCGACCTTTTTACAGCGCGGTTACGACCAGGTTATCCATGACATTTGCTTGCAAAAGTTACCTTGTGTATTTGCCATCGACCGGGGGGGGCTGGTGGGCGAAGATGGGCCGACCCACCATGGCGTATTTGATTATGCGTTTTTGCTGCCCATTCCGAATATGGTTGTGTTGGCTCCAAAGGATGGCCCCGAACTCAAGGCCATGCTCAACTGGGCTGTCGAACAACCGCATGTCGCAACCGCCGTTCGCTTCCCACGCGGCACCGTTCCGGCCATTGATTCGGGTTCCACCGCTCCCATTGTCCTCGGCAAGGCCGAGGTGCTGTACGAAAACCCGACAACCGACAAGCCATATGATGTGGTCCTACTGGCCGCCGGGTCCATGGTATGGCCGGCTGTCTCCGCCGCCCAAAAATTGCGTGGAGAACACCAGCTTAATTGTGCAGTCATTAATCTGCGCTTCATGAAACCTTTGGATACGGAATTGCTGGTGCGCTATATTGCCGCTGCCTCACATGTTGTGGTGTTAGAAGAGGGGTGTCGCATTGGTGGGGTATTTGCCCACATCCTCGAATCACTACAACCGTTGGTCAATAAGCCGTTGTCTGATTTTCAATCCTTTGCTGTTCCCGACCGCTTTATCGACCATGGCAAACCCACTCAATTGCTGGAAGAATGCCACCTCACCGTGGACGAAATCGTCAAGGGCATTTTGGCCAGAATTCAAAACGCTGTTCCCGCCTCACTCATTTGAGATTGTTTCTAAAGCCGGCCTCTTCCAAGCGCGCCTGAATGGCTGAGAATCCCCGCCACTGTGCAAGTGCCGCTGCGGTCAGGAATTCGCAAGACCCCATTTCCTGTAGCGCCTCATCCAAAAGCACCCAATCCTGATGCTTAGGAAAGCAAGCAAGCAACTGATCCACAAAAGGCAAATCGCCTGTTTCAACTGCGATATGCAAAATACTGCCGTTAAAGTCTCCCGGAACCAGGAGCGCTTTGCGATCCACAGAATGCGGACAGAGAGCCAGTACTTTTTGGATAGTCGGAATATGATGGCTATGAACAGCCATCCTTAAGACCTGATACCATTGGCAGGCCTCTTCTGGATGACCCCTCTCCACAAGCATATCCAATAGCGGTGTATTTCCCCATGCAGCGGCATGAATGAGTTGCTTCACGGGATCTAATGTGATGTCAAAATGGTCCTTCAGAAAGGTTTGGACTCGCTCAAATACCACTGGACGCGCGCAAATGACCACTTCCACCTTGGCCAAAAGATGTGAATAACGGTCCAGCAAAAACGAAACAATAAGGTCTTCACAACCATCCGGATCAGGCATGCCGGCTAGCCAGTCTTTATACCGGCTCAGATTGAGTCTCTTCGGAGTCAACGTTAAATCAAAAAGCAAATTGGTAATGACCACCTTGGCAAGGGCATCTGAGTCCTCGAGAGTGGGTAGCTTCTGGCGCCTGACCCAGCTATGGGTAACCTTGGACAGGGTGCCAAAAGGCTTCAAAGGGACAATCCCCATCTCCTTCAAAACCCGAGTGAGCCGCGTCGGTCCAGACAAGTGAAGCACACGCTCCATCTCCGCCGCCTTAGGATAAATGCCAGAAAGTGCCAGCGGGTGGGTATACGCACATCGAACAGATTCAATGAGGCGCGCAATCACGGGATGCCGAGGCGGGGCCGCCATAATCGAATTGTTATAGCCATCGCCATCACACATCGGCCATAAATAGAGTCCCTTTGGATCACATTCATCGGGAGAAAATCGATAATTTTCGGTCGTCCAAAACTGCAGCGGTGCCGTGCATTTGTCATCCAGATCACCATATACGCCACCAAATCGAAGTAAAATGGCGTACCGTAGAATATCGCTAGCCGCTCCGTATTGCCGTTTTCCCAATTCCACCAAAAAGGGCTGAAATAAGTGCATCGTTTCGTTGCCGGAAAACACATCATAAACATTGACCAATTTGATGTTGTGTTCGGCGCACCAGGTTCTCATGTCGGCATAGCCCGGACTGGCTTCTGTCAGATCCGTCCACAATACCGTTGTAATGCCGGCATTATGCCGTTGCCAACTCTGTATATTTTCTCTGACGCCAGGACAAATAGAGGCAAACCAATCCAACGAATTTCCCAACAAAATCACATGCACACACCGACTGATCGGCGCATCATCCGGCATCAATCGTACGGGGGATACAGAGTTCATATCTCCAGAATGCGTGGCGCGGTTAAGCTGTTCAAATACCGTTTCAAATTCGTCCGGGTGCGGAGTGCCGTTCAGTAAGGGTGGCCGGTGAAAGGGTATGTTTGAAAGCACCCGTAATCCAAAAGGATCAGGGCCGCAGTCGTCAGCCCGCAAAACTTGCGCACCTGCAAGAACTTTTTTATGCATTCAATTTATCGGCGCAAAATCAGAAAGGATTTCAATCTATCTGATCGGGATTTCAATCAAGGTCGACACCCGGGCCTGGCGACAATTTTCCAACGCAGACTCAAACGCCGCTGCGGTATCGGCAACCGCATAGTTGAGGTTAAAAAGATCGGCCATTTTTTGAAATGAGAGGTCATGTGGTGTCTTGAAGTAACGCTCAAACTGGTCAAACTCACGAACCGGCAGCGACTGAAAAATACCGCCGCCCTGATTGTTGAGCACCACAAACACCACCGGCCAGCGAAGGTCTTTGGCCATCAACAAACTATTCATGTCATGCAACGCCGCCAAGTCCCCGACCAGCATCAGCACCGGCGCTTGTGCACCTTGGGCAACACCCATGGCCGTGGCCAAGGTGCCGTCGATGCCACTGGCGCCCCGGTTTGCCCAGACGCGACGTGGCCCATCAAATATGGTGTAGCGGTCCAACAAGCGAATGGCGCTGGAATTGCCAACAAAGAGCTGGAGCCGGAGCGGCAACCGTCCCAACGCCTGCGCCAGATGGACCAACGACCAGGTTTTTCCGGAGGCTATTTTTTCCACCTGAGTCGCAACGGCGGCATTATCAGTCAGCCATCCCGCAGTCCATGCCGGATCGCAAGGACCCAGGGCAAGTATCGGTTCCGCAAACGCAGTCAAAGGCCCTACCACACGCACCGGAGACAGGCCGGCCGGATCCCATGTGGCGTCCCAAGTCGGCACATGCAAAACCGCGGGACGCAATGCCGTGATCCAGTCCAAGTAGGCCTTGGAGGTCAGACGACCGCCGATATGCAAAATCGCAGACGGGGTTTTCCAGGCCTTTTTAATTCCCAGCAATAAGTCATGATACGAAACCAAATTCGGCAGGGTGTGGCAACGCAGCCCCGATGTCACATCTGCCATCACCGGCCAGCCAAGGCCTCTGGCAATGCGTTCTGCTGCAAGACGATCCGATTCGTCATCCAGCTGTCCGATGACCAAGACCGACTGGCTGGTGTCCGGATTCCAAGTTGGAAATGGCGGGATATCGGGAGCCGACACAGGAGACGGAGGCAAAGCGAACGGCGCCACCGCCTGCTCATATAGCGGCTCTTCAAACGGGCAGTTCACGTGCACCGGCCCAGGTTTATGTCCCCTCGCTTTTGCCAGACAGGCACCCACCTGATCCACCAATTCGGGTAACCCTGCCTCAGATGGCAACGGCAGATTCAGTTCCCCGCGGATAAAATGACTAAACAAGCCGGGTTGGCGGATGGTTTGGTTGGCACCGGACTCCGCAAGGTGGGGCGGTCGGTCGGCCGACAGCACGATGAGCACTATGCCATCGGTGCTGGCTTCCACCACGGCCGGCACCAAATTCGCTACCGCGGTTCCGGACGTTGTGATGACGGCCACAGGCCGACCGCCCCCCTTTGCCACTCCCAACGCAAAAAAGCCCAAGCCCCGCTCATCGATGTGAACAAAGGTCTGCAAGTCGGAGCGGCTTGCCACAGCCACGACCAGCGGCGTCGACCGAGATCCCGGCGCCATGCAAAACGTGTCCACCCCCGCTGCCACCAAGGTGTCCACGAGCCGCCCCGCCCACTGCGCATTGGACACACCCTCAGTCATCGTCGGCCCTCCAACACCACCCGCCAGGGCTCCATTTTATTCTCGGTTTCCGCCCACTCGGACGCCGCATCCGAGCTTTTGACAAATCCGGCGCCCGCAAACACCCGCACACGGTCTTCGGTAACCAATGCGGACCGGATCGCCACGGCCAACTCCAGGGCGTCCGCACTCACCCACCCCACAGCGCCGGCATACCAGCCCCGAGAAAACGGTTCATGGGTCCGCAAAAAAAGACATGAGGCTGCAACCGGGTAGCCTGCCACCGCAGGGGTTGGGAATAGGTCATCAAACACCGCTTGCAGCGGCGCATGCCGCGTCCCCCGGAAGGCCACCTGCCAGTGCCGGGCGTAGGGCAGGGTCAATTCAGTTGCAGCTGGTGCCTCCCAAACCGGATCACAATGTCGGGCCAATGCATCCCGTACATGGCGCACCACCCACAGATGTTCTTCGCGTTCTTTGTCTGTGCCCAAGGATTGATCGCCGACAGCCGTACCGGCAACGGCTTCCGTCGTGAGTTGGTCACCTTGTCCGGCCAATAGCAATTCAGGTGAACAGCCCGCAAAGGCCACCCCCGCTTGCGGCTGTAGGTAATACGAAAAACCAGGCCCGGTTTGGCCCAACAAACGCGCTAGCAGCAGCGGCCCGCATACACCCTTATTTATCTGCCAATCCACGAAGCGCGCCGGAACCACCTTGTCGAGGCCTGCGGCTGTAAAAAAATGATGGGCAATGGCGTGCCAATCACGCATCGCTGCGGGTTTGGGACGACCGACGGGGATTTCACAACGCTCCTGGGACGGTTGAACCCACTGTGACACCCATTTCTCAATTGCTGCAGTCTGATTCAGACTATCTTTTGGAAAATGAAAGGCCAGAAAAAAATCAGATCCACGTCGCAACCACTCCACCGCAGGCAGGATCCAAAATCCCTGCCCAAACGCCGACCATTCCGAGGAGATATCGGGTGCATCGGAGTCAAACGCCACGCCGCCATACCACCTGGCCGATGAATGGGGTCCCAAGTCGACCAGCATCGCCTGTAGCTGGTCGAGCGTTTGATCCTGGGCCAATACCTGATGGGCCACACCCACTGCCGCAACCTCGAACTGGCCGTCCCGTGACTGCCAATACCACCGCTGAGGTGTAGCCTGTCCACCCAGCCACATCAGCAAATCCATGGGTGCCGTTGGCACTTCAACACGAAGAAGAGGTAATGGCGCAGCACTCATAGCGGATGATTATACCGCTAGAATTTGAGGTTGTAGAGCGGACCGTATTTGGCCTTAAAAGCGTCCAGCAGAACGGATACCGATACCGGGCGGCTACAAATGTCTTCGATGAGGTCTTTGGCCATCCGCCGCGCACCTTGTCGATAGATTTTTGTAGAGAGCCAACTCACAATAGGCGCAAAATTGCCGCTGCGAATCAGCGCGTCCCGGTCCGGTAAATCCCGGCCCAAGGCATCAAACAACATGGCTGCATAAATATTGCCCAAGGTATACGTAGGAAAATAGCCAAACGCACCCAAAGACCAATGCACATCTTGTAAAAACCCGACGCCATCATCCGGCGGATCGATACCCAAATTCGCGCGATACCGCCCATTCCAGGCCTCGCGCAAATACCGTACTTTAAGTCGGTCATTGATAATGGCGATTTCAATCTCGGCCCGGACCAGAATATGCAAGTTATAGGTCAATTCATCAGCTTCGACCCGGATAAATCCCGGCTTTACCGCATTCAGCGCTGCAAAAAAAGTGTCGATAGGCACCCTACTTAGCGCAGGAAACGCAACTACCAGACGGGGGTATTCCCCTTCCCAAAACGACTTGCTTTTCCCGATCATAATTTCCCACAATCGGGATTGACTCTCATGCACGCCCAACGACGCTGCCCAACCGAAAGGAGTGCCAAACCATTGTGGCGGCAGCCCCTGCTCATAAAGTCCATGCCCCGTCTCGTGAAGCGTACCTGAAATACCTTCGGACACATCCGAGACTTTGTACCGGGTGGTGATGCGAATGTCATGCGGGTGCATTTCGATGGTGAAGGGGTGGGTAGAGGGATCCAGTCGCCCATGATTAAAATTAAATCCCACGCGTTGGGCCAGATCTTGGTTATATATGGCCTGTACCCCAAGGTCATATTGCCCGTCTATCGGGGGATACGCCTTTTCTGTTGCCTGAATCTTTTTTAATAAGGCGAGGACGCCTTTTCGCAACTCGGCCAGCATGGGCATGAGGTCTTGGGCTGTCAAACCCGGTTCATACTCATCCATCAAGGCATCGTACGGGTCGACATTGGGATTCAGATAGGCGGCCTTTCGCCGAGTCATATCAACCACCCGTTGCAAAATGGGCAGATAGTCCACGGCATTTTTGGTGCGTTTGGCTGCCTCCCAGGCATGCTGGGATTGGGCACACAATTTGGCATAGTCTGCCACGAATTCCGGGGGCAAGGCAGCGGCTTGGCGGTAGTGACGATAGGTCTGGGTCGCAAACCGCGCCTCTTCGGGGTGAAGTTTGCCATCGAGCAAGTCACCGGTTTTGAGATCAACCACCGCCCCCAGGGCTTTTTTAAAGGCTTCCGAGGTCAACCGTTCATGGCGGAGTCCGGCCAAAATGGCCATTTGCTCGGCGCGGATATCGATGGCACCCGGCGGCATATAGGTTTCTTGGTCCCAGCGCAGCAAGTTGGAAATGCCGCCTATCCACGCGATGGGCGCTAGAGCCTCTGCGATTTTTTTAACCGGGGCAGATAATGTATCAGGAGTCATAGTCTTATTCTAATCCCCTATTCAAGTCGTGCAATCGCCACCCCATGTTTACAGGTCTTGGAGTAGCTTGTTCAAGGAGAACGGGGTTACAGGTACTCCACCCAACGCCCGATATTGCGTTCCACAGGATCAAAACTCACACCGAGTAAGGAGGATGCGTTTTGTTTTTGTCATCCCCGCGAAGGCGTAATGGCACTAGCTTAATGTAATGGGAGTTGTCATCCTCGCGAAAGCGGGGATCCACTCCAAAAGATCCTGGATTCCCGTTTTCACGGGAATGACGAAACTTTGCAGGATGAATGAACTGTTAAACTAGTGCCATTACGCGAAGGCGGGGATCCATTACTTTTTCCAACATCGGTTCTTGGATTCCCGCCTTCGCGGGAATGACCTCGGAGAGGGAATCATATTTTTGGGCATACCCTTTTTCTTGGATCTGGGCTAGGGCCTCTTCGGCAGTGCCTTGTAACTTAAATTCAAACCAAAAACGTCGGCGTCCCCGTTTCGAACCAGTGGGCTTTAAAGACCTGTTGATCAAAAAGCAACAATGTTGAAAAGCGGGCCAGCCGGCGGTCTTAATTTTCCGCTGCTGTTTCTGCATTTAGACGGGAAGCCACATCCTTTTCCAACCAGATTGCATATTGCTGCCAATTTTCCGGGACCGGCTCTAATCAAATATCCGTCCGAGTACGCGCTGCTAAAGCCAATCATCTTAAACCCACAAACCTTATTGAAGACTTGATTATTCAATATCTGGTGGCAAACAACAGAATCAAACATAAGAAGCGCTACACCCCCGAAATAGTCACCGACAGATACACGCTTGGCGATTGCTCCAACGGAAAGATGACGCCGGCTTCGGGCACCAAGTGCAATTGCCAAGAAGAAAGTTCCGCTGATAGCGATACGCCGGGAATCGTAGGCACAGTTTGGTCCTCAATGGAAAACAAATTTAAAAACAGGTTGCCATATAGCGCATTGAGATACAGTTGCGGGTTGGAGATGCCCTCGTGCACCGCCAGGATGGGCTGGGTCAGTTTGAGCTGCGCAGAGACCCCGTTTTCATATTGCAGTCCGAAATAAAAGGTGTCCGAATAGCGGGTTAAAAAGTCGCGGCTTAAACGACCGGTGACCGTCGCTTCCGCATCGCCGATCAAGGCGGTCATGGTTTCGGCTGCCGATAGGCCCCGACCATTGGTATCCACCTCGATTTGGTTGGACCATTCGCTAATGGGATCGTAATGACGCAATGTCAGACCCGTAGACACAATCGACCCGTCGTAGCCGATCCGTGCCAAAACGTCCCTCAAAAAGGTAACTTTGGAGCGATACAACGGGTAACTGGCCGTGGCGAAGTAGCCTAAACTGCCGTCTGAAAAGGGCCACTGACCGGTCACCGAGAAAACCCAGGGCGAAAAAACCTGGGTTGATGCGTAAAACTGCGCACCTCCCGCCAGAAACAGGAGTCCATACGTGGTGTAGCCGATCACATCTTGGCCCACTAACAATCCACCAGAGGGGGCAATAATCCGGGTATGCGGAAACAATGATGCCAGGTTATTCGCTTCCGCGGGGTGTTCACCTGCATCCACCGCATCGGCCCTATCAGCCGCCAGTTCCCGGCCTGTAAATGCAGCGGCCTGCGGGTTTCGCGTCGCCACGAACAGCTCGTCTCCATTCACACCCAAACTACGAAATGCGACAAACGCTCCTGCGCCAACTCCCCTATCCGCAAATGTGCCATGCGTTACGCGATGCACAGCCGTGGAAACCAGATCCATTTGATACACTGCGGAGTACCCGTCGTGCCGATGAGAAAACGTGAGGGTATCTCCGTCTACTGAAATGTCACTGACGGTTCCCTGGGCATCTAGCAGACGCCGCAGCGTCATGGTTTTGGGATCCCAATGGGTCAGCTCCCAGCCTGGACCTTCTGCTTTTGTGACCAGCACCCATCCGTCTCGCCATGGGGCCAATTCTCCGATCATGGCATCAACTGTTGCCAGTTTTGTAGGTGAAGCACCCGCGGTCCACCGCCAGAGGACGCTGCCGGAAGGCGTATCTGATAGGAAAAACAGATCGCCATCTACCACTGCATAATCTCGAAACAAGGTGGTAAATAGCGCCGTTTGGCGTCCCGATTTTAGGTCTTTTCGCATCAGCGTACCCACGCTGCCATAGCCGCGGAAGTCCGCATTTACATATCCGGGCGCTTGCTCTTCGACCGCATAATACATGGCATTGCCGGTGACCATGATACGGGCCCAAAGCGCACTGGATAGCGCCGCTACCGTATTCAATTGACCGGTTTTCAGATCGATGGCATCCACCCGATATCGCACATAAGGCGTAAATGGTGAGGCATCTCCCGGGATCTCTTGTCCGACATACAACACATCATCGGCATACGCCATATAGTCTTTATTCCACCCGGTATGGGTGAGCTGGGTTCCAAATTCTTGCCAGGCCGGCAGCTCCTTTTTGAGTGCCGAAATCCATTCGGCATAGAGGGACTCAAAGGGTTTGCCCCAGACCTCATTTGCCAGCTGGTCATACCCCCAGGCCGGTACCATCGGTGTCACTGGCGGAATAGCAATGGTATGGGCAGCGGATGCGAAATAGTCTGAGACCGATCTTGCGGATGTCCTACTGGCCAAATAGTCGACAAACAGGCCGCCCCATACGTAGGCCAGAGTGGCCGGATACACCGGATCCTCGTAGCTCAGATCCAAAAGTGAGGGAATCCGATTGTCGTAAATCGCCCGCCGCACCACCGCCTCGTGATAGGCCGAATGCAAGCGTCCCACGCCAGGCTCATCACCGGACTCTGCCACTACGGCTGTACCTTCGACCAACCACGTGGGCAGATAGCTATTGAGGCTATAGACATTTCCGAACCATTGGTTGAGGGTTTTGGGAAACCCCGTGTCAAAGTGCAACTGATACCAATGGGTCATCTCATGCAGGGCAATGGTTCGCAGCCACAATCGGTAATCGGCCAGATCGGTATGCGGTGATGGCGGATAGGCAAAAATCACCATTCGGGACGCAACCGAGTTCACATAGCCATTCACATATCCTCCACCATCTTTAAGTACCACCCGGAGCGGTTCACTATTGTCTCCCACCCAAAGACCCACACTCGGTTTGAGATCCACCATTTCTGCTAACAATAGTTGCGCGGTGAGCGCCATATTTTGGTGGTAGTACACTGTAATGTTTTGAGAACTGATATGGTACCAATCCGAGGTCACGCCCAATCCCCAACCCAATGGCGTCAGGGCCAGCCAAATCACTACCAATAAAAAATATCGTCTCATCCGGAGTTCCTCATCTATTAGACTCGGTTTCGCCATCTCAAAACTCGGAACCGTGTAACTCCGGTCACCCCCGCGAAGGTAGGGGTCCAGAATGGTTTTTATTTATCATATCGCCCACTTTCATAACGGCACAACGTCACGTCTACCCAAACAGTTGGCACTCTGGTATATTGAGTGCTAATGGATGATCGGCAACGGGAGATTTTGCGGGCAACGATACACCATTATATCCAAACGGCTGAACCCGTCGGGTCTCAGACGCTTCGCGAAATTACCAGTCTTTCTTGCAGTCCAGCCACCATCCGAAGCGAACTCAATCAATTGGAAAAGCAGGGGTACCTGCAGCACGTCCATACCTCCTCTGGCCGTGTCCCGACAGACCAAGGATACCGTCTGTATGTCGATACCCTGATGGAAAGCCGCACCCCTCCCGCCGATTGGGTTGCCAGCATCGAATCCGACGTGATGGCCATCAACCAAAATGTCGGTGTGGTTTTAAGTAAAATGACGCAGGTCGTATCGGCCTTGCTCAATTACACTGCCATCGTGATGACACCGGAAGTCTTAAAAGAATCGCTTAAAGTCATTCACCTGATTTTGGTAGACTTGGACAAAATTCTCGTCGTTTTGTTGAACTCGGTTGGCATGAATCGCGAGGTGTTGTTACGTATTAGCGAAACCTATAGCCAAGACGAATTGAATACGATTTCCAAGATCTTGACCCGCAAATTGGAAGGGCGCTCCGTTTTTTCGCTGACTCGCCAGGATTTTTCCGACGTCGTATCGCAATTGCCGCAAGCTGATGCCATACTGGATGTTTTGTATACCGAATTAAAAAAAGTAGTACAGGCCTCCGAAACCCAGCACTTATTATCCTCCGGGGTATCCAAAATGGTGAAGCTCCCCGAATTTCAAGACATTGCCTATGCCCGTAACGTGCTGGAGCTATTAGAAGAAAGCAAAACGCTGTGCAATTTTTTATCAGACTGTACCACACAAGACCACTGCCAAGTCGTGATCGGCAGCGAGAGCCCGCTGGAAGGGTTGCAAAACTGTAGTTTGGTCGTTTCCCCAATTAAGCACGACCAGACTCCGATAGGCGTGGTCGGTGTATTGGGTCCAAAACGGATGACCTATGCCACTGTTGTGCCGCTGGTACAAAAGATTTCCGAGATGATCACCAACAGCCTTCCCAACAGCTATGAATCAAAGGAGGACCAACATGCCCATAGATGATGTACAGACCAGCGAGGCATCCCAGCCGGAACAAAACGCCACGCCTACCGCAACGGCAGAAGGCAACGAACTGGAAGCCTTAAAGCAGTCATTGGCCGAGCTGACTGCCCTGGCCAACGAAGAGAAAGAAAGAGCCCTGCGGGCCATGGCCGAGGCCGACAATTACCGCAAGCGTATCGAGCGTGACATGGACGCCTTCAAAAAGTTTGCGATGGAAAAAGCCATTCTGGATATTTTGCCGATATTAGATAGCTTTGACCTGGCCATTCAGCATACCGCCGGAGAGCCTACGGATGCCAAAAAAATGCTGGATGGGTTTACCATGATCCATCGGCAACTGCAAACGGTCCTCGAAAAATGGGGCGTCGCCCGAATGCAAACCGAAGGCCAGGCCTTTGACCCCAATCTGCACCAAGCCGTTTCGCAAGTGGACTCTGCCGATGCCCAATCGGGGGCTATCCTGAGCCAGGTGCAAGCGGGTTACACGTTGCAAGGTCGCGTCTTGCGTCCGGCTTTGGTTGTTGTCGCGAAATAAAATAGAGAAGTAATTTAGGAGGAGAGAGATATGAAAAAATCGAATCGTGTCATCGGAATCGACTTGGGTACCACCAATTCTTGTGTCGCTTTTATGGACGGCAAGGAAACCAAGGTTATTCCTAACGCAGAGGGTGCCCGCACCACGCCCTCCATCGTCGCCTTTACCAAAGACGGCGAAGAGCTGGTCGGCCAACCGGCCAAACGCCAAGCCATTACCAACCCCGCCAACACGGTGTATTCCATTAAGCGCTTTATGGGCCGCAAACACGACGAAGTCCGCGGCGAAGAAAAAATGGTACCCTACAAGATCGGTGACCGAAAAGACGGGGTTATTGTGGTAAAAGTTCAAGATAAAGAATTTACCCCTCCTGAAATTTCCGCCAAAATTCTGCGCAAGCTAAAACGGGATGCCGAAGCCTATTTGGGCGAGGAAATCGTCAAGGCTGTTGTTACCGTACCGGCCTACTTTAATGATGCCCAACGCAAAGCCACCAAGGACGCCGGCGAAATTGCGGGCTTGGATGTCCTTCGCATTATCAACGAACCGACTGCGGCCGCATTGGCCTATGGTTTGGACAAGAAAAAAGATGAAAAAGTTGCCGTTTATGACTTCGGCGGCGGGACGTTTGATATTTCGGTTCTGGAAATCGGCGACGGTGTTTTTGAGGTATTATCGACCAATGGCGACACCCACTTGGGTGGGGATGACATCGACCAAGTCGTCATTCACTGGTTGATCGACGAGTTCAAAAAAGATCAGGGTGTGGATCTGGGTAAAGATCAGATGGTTCTGCAACGGCTCAAAGACGCTGCTGAAAAAGCCAAAATCGAGTTGTCTTCTACCCAGCAAACCGAAATCAATTTGCCTTTTATCACAGCCGATGCCACCGGTCCCAAGCACCTCAACATGACACTGACACGGGCCAAATTCGAATCCATGATCGAGCCTTTTATCAAGCGATCGATGGATCCCTGCAAAAAGGCAATTGAGGATGCCGGTCTTAAGGTGTCTGACATTAATGAAGTGATTTTGGTCGGGGGAACAACTCGCATTCCCGCCATCCAAAAAGCCGTCAAAGATTTCTTTGGCAAAGAACCGCACAAAGGGGTGAATCCGGATGAGGTGGTGGCCGTAGGCGCCGCCATTCAAGGTGCCGTGTTATCCGGTGATGTAAAAGATGTGGTGTTACTAGACGTTACACCCCTCTCCCTGGGTATCGAGACCCTTGGCGGCGTGGCCACCAAACTCATCGAACGCAACACGACCATCCCGACATCCAAAAGCCAAGTCTTTTCAACCGCTGCGGACAATCAAACCAACGTGGAAATTCATGTCGTGCAAGGCGAACGCCCCATGGCCGCAGACAACCGATCGCTGGGACGGTTCATGCTCGAAGGGATCGCGCCGGCACCCCGCGGGCTCCCTCAGGTCGAAGTCACCTTTGATATCGACGCCAATGGAATTTTGAATGTCAAAGCCGTCGACAAAGGCACCGGAAAAGAGCAAAAAATCACCATTACCGCCTCCTCCGGTCTGACCGAAGCCGATATCGAACGGATGAAAAAGGACGCAGAAGCGCATGCGGCAGAAGATGAAAAGAAAAAGGCCGCGATCGAAGCCCGCAACCAGGCCGACAGCTTGATTTACTCTACCGAAAAACTCATCAAAGACAGTGGGGACAAACTGAAGTCCGAGACCAAAGAAAAATTGGAAACGGCCATTGTCGATCTGAAAAAGGCTATAGAATCCAATGACGCGGACATCATCAAAGCCGAATTCGAAAAATTCGAAAAAGTAGTCCATGAAACTTCTGCCGAGCTGTATGCGGCCGCTCAACCTACCGCCGGTTCGGACGGCCAACCTGAAGGCCAACCCCCTGAACAACCCCAAGGCACAGACAATGTGGTCGACGCCGAATTTACCGATGTATTGGATGAAGACAAGAAATAATGGCCAAAGACCTCTACGCCGTATTGGGTGTCAAAAAAGACGCATCGGAGAGTGAGATCAAGCGGGCCTATCGCCAATTGGCCCGCAAGTACCATCCGGACGTCAACAAAGAAGACCCCAAGGCCGAAGAAAAATTCAAAGAAGTACAACACGCCTATGCCATTTTGTCCGACAAAGACAAAAAGGCCCGCTATGACCAATATGGGGTCACAGACGACGCGCCCGGCGGCGGCCCCGGTGGGGGTTTTAGCGGCTTTAGTGGATTTGAAGGATTCGGCGGCGAAGCGGTCGAAGATATTTTTGAAAGCTTTTTTGGTGGGGGCATGCGGGGAGGAGCCGGGGGCGGCGGGCGGCGTTCCCGGGCTCGCCGTGGCGCCGACCTGCGATACAATCTCTCTCTGACACTCGAGGATGTTTACAAAGGCATCTCCAAAGAAATCAGCATCCAGCGGTTGGCGCCCTGCTCGCGCTGCAACGGCAGCGGCGCGCAGCCGGGATCTGCCAAAAAAACCTGCACCCAGTGCAAGGGTAGTGGTCAGATCCAGCAGACCCAACGCACCTTCTTGGGCCAATTTTCGCAGGTTGTCATCTGCCCTACCTGCGAAGGGACTGGCGAAATCATCGAACACAAATGCTTGATTTGCCACGGCTCGGGGGTCGAAAAGCACACCAAAAAACTCAAGGTGGATATCCCCGCAGGGGTGGAAGACGGGATGCAACTACGTGTGGCCGGTGAAGGCAACGCCGGCGAACACGGCGGTCCGGCCGGCGACCTGTATGTCTTTATCACCATTAAACCGCATGAGTATTTCCGTCGCGACGGCAGTGACATCCGCGTTGAGGTGGAAGTCCCCTATTCCAAGGCCATTCTCGGCACCGAGATCGATGTTCCCACACTCGAAGGCTCTGCCAAGGTCAAAATTGGGGCCGGCACGCAACCGGGCGCCATCTTGAGATTGCGTGGCAAAGGCCTCCCCGCTTTACGCGGCTTTGGCAAAGGTGATCAGTTGGTCGAGGTCAAAGTCAAAATGCCCACCTCCCCTTCCGCCAAAGAAAAGAAATTGGTCGAAGAAATCGATGTGCTTTACGGCGGCGAGAAAAAGCCAAAACCCGGCTTTTTTGAGTTCGTGAAGCGGAAGCGTTAAAGTCCCAAGACTTTATAGATTCTTTATAGATTCTTTATAGATTCTTTATAGATTCTTTATAGATTGGTAGAATCATGTCATGAACATGGAAAGCATATCCGCTCTTCTTAAAGAGGGCGAAACCGAAACCGTGGAATTTAAAGAATCTCTGGGCAAAACCCAAGAGATTGCCAAAACGATTGCAGGCTTCGCCAATACCCATGGCGGACTCCTTTTGATAGGAGTCAATTCAAAAGGAGAAATTGTCGGTTTCAAAGAGAACTCAGATAGACTACAACAAACCATTTCAGCGATTTCTCAAAATGTATCCCCCGTCCCCAATTTATCCATACGAGTCCATTCCCTTAAAAATCGAGCCGTTTTAGCGGTGAAAGTATCTCGAGCTACTGATCACGAATACCACACGTATGATGGCGCTATCTATATTCGTGTTGGATCTACAACACGACGTTTAGACGGAACCTCTCAACTCCAATACTTAAGAAACCGCCAAATACTATGCTTTGATGAATCGGTGAGCAGTGCCAGTATTAAGGATTTAGACAAAGAAAAAATTCAACACTATCTGGAAAAACGGGGACAACTTTCTTATCTCGAAAATCATTCCACGACGGATTTTCTGATCAGCAAACAATTGATCGATAAAAATCAAAAATTGAAGAATGCAGCTGTTGTTTTATTTGCCAAAAACCCGGTCTGGTTTTTCCCTCAATTGGAAGTTAAGCTGGTCCGTTTTTCGGGAACGGAGCCTATCGAAATCATCGCGCATCAACTTGTACAAGATAATTTGCCAGCCCAGATCGAACAAGCACTTTCATTTGTAAAAAAACACATTGAAAAAAAATGGGTCATTACAGAAACAAGTCAACGACAGGAACATTTCGAATACCCCCTTACCGTCATGAGAGAAGCCATTGTAAACGCCATTGCACATCGAGATTATTTTGGCAAAGATGCGGTCCAAGTCTATATTTTTGATAATCGAATTGAAATAACAAGTCCGGGAGGACTACCCAACGGATTGCAAGAATCCTTCCTCGGAAGTATCTCCGTGCAGCGTAATCCTTTTATTTACCGATTCTTACGGGATATGGGCTACGTGGAGGGATTGGGTACCGGTATTCCTCGGATGAAGAATGAAATGCGGAAAGCCAAACTTAAAGATCCTGAATTTGTTACCAATGCTTTATTTTTCCGGGTTATTCTAAGCAATAAAATGGGATTGAAAAAACCCATCGAATCCAGAGACCATCTCAATATGCGCCAGCAAGATACGCTGCGATTTTTGAAAACCCATCCCTCCATAAAGGTAAAATTCCATGGACAACGTCACGGCATTTCGTACCCCACTGCACTCAAAGACATCAACGAAATGGTGGAATACGGCTACTTAAAAAAGGTGGGTATTTCCAGAAATGCTTATTATGTGCCGGCTTAGCTACATCCACTAAAAGCTTTTCTCCAGTGCTTGCAGTAACAGCGAAATCCGTTGCGTTGCGAGCACCTCTGCCGGCATCCATCGGACCAACTCTCGGTTATTGAGAATGTCGTCATGCAAAAGCCGATGGGCATACTCCACTAAGGAGTGAATTTCCTTCAGTGTATCCGCATAGGCCAACCGAGCCGTCTCCAAATCCATGGAATCGTCAGTATCACAATATGAGGAGAGTACCATATTTCACCTCGCCGTTATGTGCTATTTGTGCATTATATGCCATAAAAACAACTTTGGCTACAAAAAGCACATTTGTATAATGCGCTTATGGAAAAAAGAGCGCGTTTCGTAACAACATTAGAACCCGAACTCATTACAGAAATTAAAGTGTTAGCCGCCAAAAATCGAAAACGAACCAACGACCTGCTCGAAGAAGCCATTCGGGACTTGATAGAAAAGTACAGAAAGATTTCTCCTATAAAATATTCATAAACGTTTAAAAAAAATATTTTAATTATTTATTGATATTACATGTCGGATATTAGACCTTATCTTCATGTCCGATATCACCTTCTCTTCCCTTGATATCCAAACCCGAATTTTCACAATCCGCGGCGTGAAGGTCATGCTAGACCGCGATTTAGCCTCTCTTTATGGTGTCACTACAAAAGCACTCAATCAATCCGTTCGCCGTAATAGAACCCGGTTTCCGGACGATTTCATGTTTCGTTTGACTAAAATAGAATGGGACACTCTAAGGTCACAATCTGTGACCTTAGAGGGCAAAGGACGGCACCCAAAATATCTCCCTTCTGCGTTTACAGAGCATGGAATAGCCATGCTCTCGTCGACTTTAAGCAGTGATGTTGCAATTGCCATAAACTTGCGCATCATCCGGGCATTTATTGCGCTTCGGCATCTGGTCAATGAAGATGCCAAGTACACCACTCTTCAAAAAACAATCCGGCATATTGAAACTCGAATAGATGCCATTGAAGCAACTCACCTTGTTGATAACACTATCCTTGCTACCAAAGTCACAGAACTCAGCAGAGATGTTCGCCGCGTATCAGATACACTCGATAGCTTCCAAGACGCCCATATCGTCATCAAACGCCCGGAGGATTACTAGTCGTCAAAATCCCCTAGCGATTTACCAAGGACCTTGGCAATGGCCGCGACCAATGCAAAAGAAGGCACGTGGTCTTCTCGCTCAATTTTGTATAGCCCACCTTCCGTTATATCTATGGCATTGGCGAGTATACGCCGGGTCATTCCAGCAGCAACACGAAACTTTTTAATTTTACTACCGACCCCAGTCGCCATTCCAAATAGTATATAATTGTGTTGACTCTATTAGTATGATAGAATACTTCTATTAGAAATTATATATATACGAGGTAAAGCATGCTCACGCCCAGCCAAGAACTACGCACGAGATTTGAATGTGAAACAGACTTCTTAGGCCCGTTTATGTTGGCAAAGCTACAGAGCCAGACTAATTCAGGACGACAAAACACATCCAACGTCTATAAATTCAGCTTTCCAATTCAGAGTACGAATCTTTAAGGTTCCAATTTGGAACCTTAAAGCAAGGCGCTCATTCAAAATATGTTCCGTTCGCGTTCACCGAACAAGGCGTTGCGATGCTCTCTTCGGTTCTGAGAAGTAAAATCGCAGTTCACGTTAATATCCAAATCATGCGAGCGTTCGTCAATATTCGACACGCGGTTAAATCTCAGCCCGACTCCCAGCTGAGCCAGACTTTAAAATTAATCCAAACTCAGATAGACAAAATTGAAGCCACCCACCTGGTCGACCACACCATCCTGACAACAAAGATGACCGAACTCAGCCGAGAAGTCCGTCGCGTATCAGATGTCCTAGATGCTTTCCAAGACACGCATATCGTCATCAAACGCCCGGAAGACCATAGCGTTTTATAAAATCAGAAAAATAACCCTCTAACTGGGACAAAATGACATGGTCGGGATGGTCGGACGGGGTCATGGCCAGCCGGGCTTTCAGATCGGCCACCCGGTCTGAGAGCGGGACAAAGTCATCAGGACTTCGCAGCATTTCGCCTGTCACGTAACGCGGTACCAGGTAGCGATGGGCATGACCAAGGAGTGGCGCGGGATGATAATTCAGATAGGCACGGTTAAACAGCTGGATCATATATTGGCGTTTTGGTGTTTTGGGCAAGGCCAACATCCCTGCGATACAGTCCGAATAGCCAGCCGGGTTGGCCATCAATCGCGCGATATAGTCAGCCAACATGTCAATGTGCTGAAAGCCCATGGCATGACTTTGGTAGTCGATATCCCAGTCTTTTTGGATCAGCTCAAAATAGTCCGCCAATGTCAGCGAAGCTAAAAAGGGGTCAGATTTTGACTGTTCCAAAATGAGTTCAAACTCGGCAACTTCCTCCAAGGTGGGAGGTTCCAGCCGAAAAAAATGCTTGTTCGGATTTTTGTATCGCAAGGCATTCAGCGGTTGGGCGGGATCGCGGCCATATGCCTGCAAGTCCAACATCACATGGCCTTTGTCACTTTCGAAAATGCTGGCCCAATATTGCGCTTTGCGTGGCACGGGCCTTTGGCCGGGAGCAGCTGGGAAATCCAGTTGCCAGGTCCGCCCCATCGGGCGGGCCAAATCCCGACGCAGTCCCAGGTGCATAGGCACGAAATCCTTCAACCGCATGCCCCAAGCATTTTCCAGATACCGCACCAGCGCCATTGTCAGCATCACGTCGCTTTTGGCATCGTGGTCCTGATTGTCGGCCAATTCAAAACGCCGAAGCAATGACTCCAAGGTGAAGATATAGTAGTGATGGCCTTGTTCGTTTTCAGACAACACCCAGGGGAACGCCTCCGGATGTGCAAAGGCAATCGCCTGTACAAAATGCAAGACATCTTTGTTTTTGAGCTTGCCGAAAAAATAGGGATTCAGTCCGTATCGTATCAGCAAATTGCGCAGGAAATTGAGATCGAATTGGTTGCTGTTAAAGCCCACCAACGTGCACTCCCCATACCGGTCGATCTGCTCGGCCAAAAACGCATGGATGCGGCGTGCGGTATCGTATTCACTGAGGCTTTCCGGATGGGATTGATGATCCAAAATCGCAATGCGGTTGGTGAGTAGTGCCTGGGTTTCCGGCAGCTGAGTCGGATTCAGCTTAACCCGTCCGATCAGCTCCGCCCGCGGTTGAAAGTCGACCGTGGTCACCACAAACGCATAGCTGAGGATTTGTCCCAAAAAATCGCGAGTCGACGTTTCGAAGTCGTAAAAGATATACATTGTCACTTACTGTAGCGCATATTTATCCCATGCTAAAATGACCCATCTGCGCCCGTAGCTCAGTTGGATAGAGCACATGGTTCCTAACCCTGGGGTCGAAGGTTCGAATCCTTTCGGGCGCAAATTGTGGGATCCGCCATTTTCGCTCCAGTCATTTATACCGCTTCGTTGACACTCCGCTCCATGATAAATTCCTTTCGCGATAAATGACGGCTGCCCCAAAAATTCCAAGCATGACAAGAATTAAACGGAGCCGCACGGCGGCGACCGCGAGGGCTTTCCCGAGCGTAGAAATCAAAACAAACTGCCATTTTCGCTCCAGTCAACGATGCAATTCCCAATACGCTCTGATGAAAAGATAAGGTATCCTTAAAAAGATCCCGTTTTTTTAAGGAGCTTATGTGATGCAAAAATGGATATGGGGCGTCATAGCCGTGGGCCTTCTGATAGTGCTTTTTGTTTCAGGAACTACCCTGAAAAATCGAACGACCAATGGGGACTTGGTGCCGCGCTTTCCGGATTTCGGCCATATGGTGGATCCTTCCCTGTATCAAGGCCGAGTCTTTAAGCTCAGTAGCCACTATCCGCAAGACCTCCCGCCCGTTGACAAAGAGACCTACCGCATCCTCACCATAGATTTCAAAAAAGACTGGAAAGCCTATGCCAATGCTGTGCGGGACTATATTTTTGCCGGCAATATCGGTCATGGGGACTACAGCAATGATTTTTATTTGGAAGACAACGCCATACGCCGCTGGCACCATGTCCCCTGGCAACATTGGGGACCGTATGGGCGAGAGGGATTTCACGGCTTAACCAAAGAAGGCCCGTTGGCTCCCGGCGTGTTGGCCCCACAGCAAAAAGAGCTCCGCCAAACCTATGCGGTCGGCTTTTACAATGACCGCGGAGGATACCTCATCGGCCAGGTTTGGAAAAACCCCAAAAATCCGGACCTTACTAGTTTAAAAAAAGGGGGATTCCCCGAAGGGACCATCGTCGGCAAAATCTTGTTTACTACCGCGACCGAAGACGAGGTTCCCTATCTGAAAAACCCCATCGAATGGCAGGCTTATGCCACTACGAGTTTCCCTTCCCAGGATCGAAAAATTCAAACCGTCAGACTGCTGCAAATGGATATTTTGGTTCGCGACTCCCGTGCCAAAAGCGGCTGGGTTTTTGGGACATTTGTGTACAACGGTACCCTCAACCATAAAAACAGATGGTACAATTTGGTACCCGTCGGCATCATGTGGGGCAACGATCCTACGGTTAAAACCAACTTGACCAACGCAACCCCCACGCAAACCCGCACCAACCCGGCCTTAAAAGAAACCATCATCAATCACAGCTCCGACATGCCCCCGATGCACTTGGGCTGGGGACTAAGGCTCAACGGACCCGCCGATAATCCCAGGTCATCGTGCATGTCTTGCCATTCGACAGCGCAATATCCGCCCATTTCATCCATCTTGCCGTTTTTTAATGTTCCGCCCGTCAACGATGCAGGATCCCCGGCATGGATGCGATGGTTTAGAAATGTGCCCTGCGCGGTCGCGTTTGACCCGGAGGCTATTTCGACGGATTACTCCCTACAACTCGCCCAAAGCATCCAAAACGTTATGGAATGGAAATCCCAAAACGTGGGTGGCTTTTACAGCGTGCAGTTTTGGTCCCATGACAAACCGGTCCACAAAATCGTGAGAAACAAATAGCCGTCGGGGTCGGTCAAAATAAGGTAAAGTTGGCCGAAGCTGAGAGACCGGAATCACTTTCACCCGTGGCCACAGTCGCAATTGTAAAATTTGACATTAATGCCGCATCCGAAATCGAAGACGTGTTGGCCAACCCGGTCAAAACTACAAAATTGGACATATAAAAATCGATGACCGAGGAAATCCCCGTGGCATTCGCCAGTGCAGCGCCAGTCAAAGAAAGGACATTGGTCAACGTGATATTCATCGAATAGTAATGCCGATTGGGTCGAATGGGATCCACAAAGTTGGCAATGGCACTGATGGTCGCCGGCGTGGTGGGCCGTGTCGTGGTGAACGTACCGGATTGGGTGTCATACCATTGAAACGTATTGCCGATCTTGAGCATGATATCGCCCCGCTCCATGCCCTCCACATCCCCCATGGCGATACGAACGGTTTTTTCGGTACTGCCTACCGGGAAGGTGACATCCAAATAGCCAAACAAAATCACCATATGTGAGACGGTACCCCCTACGAATCCCGGTCTGACCGATACACTACCGGACACCGCCAACTGATTTGCAAAATCAAAATTATATAAATTGGCCGTAGAGGTTGCGATGTCGGGCCGTTCGTTGCCGAAAATGACCAGCCCTTCGTCTTGGCTTTCGGCAATGGCATAAAGCAGCGAAACACATTTTCCGGACAAGTTAGAGGGCGTAATCACCCTGTCGGCAGATGACACCGCAGAAATAACCGCGTTCACCAGCGTGGGACGAATGGACGACGAACCCACCGAGGCCGATAAGGTGGAGCTGGTAAGCGTGGTACTGGCGCTCAAGGTTTTTCCCATTTCCCGGTTACAACTCACCAGAACAGCTGCACTTAACAGTACAACAAAAAAACATCCCACCGTGTTGCGCACAGGACACCTCTTTCTTATGGCATAAGCACAAGGACCTTATTGGCATCATAGCAGCAACCACTCCTCTGGGCTGCATTTGAAATCTGCACACCACCGATACATGTCCATCACGATTTCGGTAGCTTGCTCCTGAGAAAGGGTAGGAAATCGAGACATCAGGCGGCTTACATATGGTGTCAACTGACAATACATCGACACCAGCATAACGATATTCTCTTTATATGTCAATTGACAACGATATGCGCTATTCCCATCTGGATATCGGTAAACATGTTGCCTACCTTCGAACAGAAAAAGGATGGAGCGCTTACCAATTGTCATTGGCCAGTGGCATCAGTAACAGTGTGCTGACTCGTCTTGAAAAAGGCGAGCGCGAACCCATGCTCAACACCCTTCTTAAAGTCATCGAGGGCCTCGACCTATCCCCCGCTGAGTTTTTTAAGGCATTTAAGTAACGGCCCCTGTTCTAATTTTGGTTATCCGGACTTTTTATGCGTTTTGTCCGGAGTGGCTTTTCCATCAAAAAATTGTCCCCACTTACAACCAACTTGCCGGTCTTTTTTTCTAATGCATATCGGGCATCGCCCGCAATTTTTCCACCTTGATTGGCGGCTGTCTTGTTTTCGGTAAACCCTCTTACATCAGCGTTGCGGACAATTTCTGTTGTGGAAGCTTCGCCTAACATTGAAAAAATAAGTTCGAGATCAGTCATGTGATCACGCAAATTTTCCCGCTTGAGGTTTTTGTATCTTTTATACTCCGATGGCGTCAATCCAAAGGTAGCCTTGGATATTTCGGAGGTTAGAATGGCATATTCTCTTTCACCGCCAACACTCCTATTTTTCCACTCGTCAGTCAGTTCTTCGCGGATGGCAATACCACGGAGGCGTTTCTCAATCCAAGTCTCGGAATACCCTTTTGCTTTATATAAAGCCCGGACTCGTTTACTGGCCAATTCCGGATCTTCGATTTCCTGGACACGCTCATAGCCTACTTTGGCTAACCAGCGTTTGAAGGGTTCAGCTTTCGGGGACGGAATCGATTGAACGATCCGAAATAGGGTCTCTGTGTTGGCACAGTCTGTCTCTCGCAATTTTCCATCTGGCGCCTCCAGTTTGAACTGTCGACAGTTTGTCGACAGTTCGCTTCCCTCCTCAACATCTACACGAATTTTCATCTTGTACCAATAGTCACGAGGATTGGTACTTTTAGTTAGAACTGCCACAACATCGATGACAGAAAACCACCACTCCTCATGGTGCCAAACACGACGAATCGATTTGCTGTTAAAAACAACCATATGATTTCTAGAGTCTTCCTGAATCCCCATTTTCTACCTCTTTTGAAAATCTTTATTTAGTCAGACAGGATATTAACGTAATATTGCCTTTATAAAAAGACGGAATGATTTCTCAAGCAATCCACCATAATTGTTAGCTGACAATGCACTAGCGAAAGTGTATCAATGTCACCCGCCTTCGCATGGCAAAAGGTTGGAGTGCCTATCAGCTGTCATTGGCAAGCGGCATCAGTATCTCCAGCCCACATCACTCAAAGAGGCCACCAACCGTGGCAACCACTCCTCTGGGCTGCATTTGAAATCTGCACACCACCGATACATGTCCATAACCATTTCTGTGGCCCGTGACGGACTCAGCGTCGGGAAACGGGTCATCAAACGATCCACGGATCCCTCGATCAATGTGTTTGGAATTCCAGACGATTGCATTGAAAAAAGTATATATGCTCACGTTCAACCATGTCAAATATTCCAGACTATCTTCACACATACT
>CAYINU010000020.1:0-22825 GCA_964364855.1 uncultured Candidatus Marinamargulisbacteria bacterium
CCCAGGAAAAATGCGTCTTAAATAGATAGGAAAACAGCGCAAAAACGAGGACAGAGTACACCACAATTTGAACAATGCTGGCCAATGATCGCTTTAAAAACGTGGTCAGACCTTCGGCAACCAGTAGGGTGACTTCCGCGATTTTGGATTTGTCAGTACTGCGCATACGGTGACGGCTCAGCAAATAGGTGCCGATCAGTACTGTCGAAATGGCGGCAAAAAAAGGGAAAAACGCGAGTAAACTCATATGTTCACTGTATCAACGCGGCATTTTGAGTGTCAAACCGTGCCCGCCACATTCAGCAGAGGCGGGATCTTCAAGGACTTGCCGGTATAGTGTTCAAAATGTCGTCGGAACTGGATAAAATTCAGGGTTCCATCGTCGGTGGCCAAAAGCCCTTCCGCGTGCAACAACTCGGCGTGAAATCGAAACACAGCCGGCAACGATTCCTCCTCGCGGTTCAGCGTGTCCAAGGCCTGATGCAACAGATCAAATAACACCGGATGGGGTTGGCCATCATCGGTTAGCTGATCCACCACATGCAAAACATAGGCGGCGGCAGTCAGGTTGGACAAGCGCTTGCGCAAATTTCCAAATACGGATAACAACCGAATATCGCGACTGTAATAAAACTGCCTGCCCGCGAAAAAGAGACAGTCAATATGGGCAGTAGCATCCATGGCGCCCAAGGGCGCGTTCTTTTTATTTAAAACGGATTTTGCCAATACCCGGCATTTGCCCAGGTCTTTGGTGAATAGCACAAGCAGCTTGTCATGCTCGAAGAAAGGTTTGGCCGACAAGACAATGCCCTCGATGCGCTGGAGGGGTATCACCGGACGACGTTATTCCCACTCGATGGTGGCAGGGGGTTTGGATGAAATGTCGTAAACGACGCGGTTCACTTCGGCAACTTCGTTAATAATGCGAGACGATACGCGTTCCAAAAGTTCGTATGGCAAATGGGCCCAGCTGGCCGTCATGGCATCTTCGGAGGTGACGGCCCGCAATGCCACGGTGTTCAGGTAGGTCCGTTTGTCACCCTGAACGCCCACGGTTCGTATTGGCAGGAGCACGGCGAATGATTGCCACAACTTGCGATAATAACCGGCGGCTTTGACTTCTTCCATGACGATGGCGTCGGCGTCTTGAAGGATTTTCACGCGATCCGGTGTGACTTCTCCCAAAATACGAATGGCCAGACCAGGGCCGGGGAAGGGTTGTCGATTCACGATTTCCTCGGGAACCCCCAATTCCAGGCCCACACGCCGAACCTCGTCTTTGAAGAGTTTACGCAAGGGTTCGATGATTTTGAAATCCATCTTTTCCGGTAGCCCACCGACATTGTGGTGGCTTTTGATTTTGACGGCGGTTTTGGATGCACCGGCTGGGGCGGATTCGATGATATCGGGATAGAGGGTACCTTGGGCCAAAAACGGATAGTCTGATTTCAGCTCGCGGGCTTTTTCTTCGAAGACGCGGATAAATTCTTCGCCGATGGCCCGACGTTTTTCTTCGGGGTCGGTAATGCCTTTGACTTTGGCGTAAAACCGGTCGGAGGCATCGATATAAATGAGATTAATCTTAAATTTCTCGGAAAAAATCTTTTCGATGTTTTGGGCTTCGTTTTTGCGCATAAAGCCTTGGTCGATGAAGACACAGGTTAGTTTGTCCCCAATCGCCTCATGCAACAGCGCAGACACGGTGGTCGAATCCACACCGCCGGACAAGGCGCACAAGACGCGCTGGTCCTTGACCTCGCGTTTGATTTCGGCCAGGGCGGTTTGGATAAACGATGTGGCCGTCCAGGTCGGTTCGCATTTGCAGATGTTGAGCACGAAATTGCGGATGACATCCATCCCACGGGGCGTATGGGTGACCTCGGGATGAAATTGGGCGGCATAAAACCGGTTGCCAGGATGCCCCATGGCCGCGATCGGACAGTTGGCCGTATGGCCCAGCCGTTGGAAGCCATCGGGCATGCGGGTGACCAGATCTCCATGACTCATCCAAATACTCATCTCCAACCACAGACCTTCAAATAGGTCGAAGTTGTTGTCGATATAGAGGTTGGCTTTGCCGTATTCGTGTTTCTCGCCCCGGACCACTTCACCACCCAGCTGTCTGGCCATCAGCTGCATCCCATAGCAAATGCCAAATACCGGAATGCCTAGCTTAAAAATCGCCGGATCGCAGACCGGGGCGCCTGGCTCAAAAACGGAATTGGGTCCGCCTGAAAGAATGATCCCTTTTGCCTTTAAAGACTGAATGTCTTTGGCGGTTGTGGTGTGGGGCTTAACCTCGGAATAGACGCTCAGCTCTCGGACCCGGCGGGCAATCAGCTCGCTGTACTGAGATCCGAAATCCAGAATAACAATCATTTCTTATACATTCCCAGACGTTGGGCTTGTTGGTAAATCTTGCCTTCGGTGAGTAGGGACGGGGCGACTAGGACAGGAATGTTATGCATGTCGCGAATGGTAGCGGCACCGACGGTGGCCATACAAGTTTGTATGGCGCCGGCCAGATTTTGTGAGCCGTCATCACGGCCGGAGGGCCCGAGAAGAATTTGTTTGATAGACGCAATGGAGCCCACTTCAATACGGGCGCCGCGAGGCAATACCGCGTTGGGCGTGGCCATGCCCCAGTGGAATCCGCGGCCCGGGGCCTCTTTGGCGCGGGCAAATGGAGAGCCGATCATCACGGCGTCGGCGCCACACGCGAGCGCTTTGCAGATGTCACCGGAGTTGACGATACCGCCATCGGCGATGATGGGGATATACGTGCCGGTTTCTTCGTAATGGTCGTTACGGGCAGTAGCACAGTCGGAAACAGAAGTGGCCATCGGGACGCCCAGGCCCAACACACCGCGGGTCGTGCAGGCTGCACCGGGACCGATGCCCACAAACACGGCTTGAACACCGGTGGTCATCAGGTCACGGGTGACCGAATAGGTCGCGGTATTACCCACCATGACAGGAATGGGCATCATCTTGCAAAACGCCACCAGATCCAGCTTGTGGCTGGGATCTTTGGGTTTGTAGTTGTTGGACACGACAGTGGACTGGATCAGGAAAGCCTCGGCGCCGGCTTGGGCCGCGAGCGGCCCCAAACGCATGGCGTTTTGGGGTGTCGCGGACACCACGGCCGGCGTCCCCCCTGCCTTGATTTCTTTGATTCGAGACACGACCAGTTCTTCGCGAACGGGACTTCCTCTATATATTTCTTGCATCATGCCGACGTAGTCATCTTTGGAGACGGCGGCTATTTTTTCCAAAATCTCATCGGGATTTTCGTACCGGGTTTGGACGCCTTCTAGGTTCAATACGCCCACCGCACCGGCATGGCCGATTTCGATGGCGGTTTTGGGATTGACCACCGAATCCATCGCCGATGCGAAAATCGGGATATTTAATTTAATTCCGGCAATTGTGGAGGAAATATCAACAAGTTCGGGGTCAAGGGTGATATCAGAGGGAGAGAGAGCAACTTCATCAAAACCATAAGCACGTTGGAACTGCTTGCGCGACGCGGGGGACATGGTTGCTCCTTAAAAATTGGACGGATACTAGCAAAGTAAACGGCGAGTGTCAAACAGGTAGCGGGAGCAACAACAGACCGGCCAGTACGGGATGTCCTCCCTAGGGCATGTCCTCATTTATATCCGCGGCGTTATTTTTGAGCTCAACTATACGCTACGCCTAAAGGCTCCGCTCACGATAGTCCACGCCCAAAAATGCCTTGCATCTATCAAATGGGGACACGCCCTAGTGTACTGGCCGTTATCAGGTTATAACTGTTTCTAAAACGTAACGGCAATGAGTGTTTCGAGCTGTGTTCGGGCCTCATCAGTATAAACTTGTGCCGCAAACTTACCGTTACCATCGAGGGTCAGCTTCCCGATCTTTGAACCGTTTTTGTAAAGGTCGCTAGTCGCAGTTAGCGTGGAAAAGGAAGTAGTTCCTTCATAGTCAATCACAAAAGTGCCAGTATAGGTTTGACCTTGAATGGTTACCGAAAACGGCCAATTCACCCTGGCTGAATAGGTGACGGGTGTCAGCGTAGCTACCAAGCGCATTGTGCCATCGGTGATCAATAACTGTGCAAAGGCTGTGCCCGCGTTTATTAGGTTGAAGGTAGCATCGAAGTCTGTAACCGAATAGACGTACTGATTTCCTGATTCGGAAGACGATGCTGTATAGCTGCTCTGAGTAGAATATGTCGGACTGATGGCTTCTTGCAGGATATGAGATCCTGCAGACAGGGCAACGCCATGGAACCCTTCGCTATCTTGTAAGTATTGCAGGGTATAACTCACCCCATCTATGGTTACAACCCCATTGGTAGCTGTGTAGGTTTTTCCCATGTAATTGAACGTGGTGGAGCCACTAAACGAATGGGAATGGGTGCGTAGACTGGCGGACTGAATGCCTGAAGATTCTATGTTACCTGACCCTGCATTAAATTGTTGACCTACTAAGTAAGATAAATTGATTTTATCCTGAGCAGTGGCCAATGGAGAGGGTGGACTGGTTTGACCACAACCTGCCATAAAGAATAGGGCCGAAGTCGCGAGGATACCAAGTAACCCCATACAGTTTTGCTTTCTATGCATTAGAGACCCTCCGGAATTTGTACATTGTTAAATGATCGTCTACTGAAAAACTAAATTTCAGTTTTTTAACGCAAGTTACATTCCGGTGGCGATAGGGTTTGCTTACCTATCAAAAACCCCCAGCCAATGTTGGCCGGGGGCATCGTATGGGTGAGAGCGGTTAACGGAAGCCTAGCTCAGCTGGCCCGCGTAGGACAATGCCGCACCCATAAGCGCTGTGTCTTTTAGCAGACTTGATAGGGATGTCATCATGACCATTTTGTCGGGGTGAGACAGTCCGGGGATATGAATGGTGACGATATAGATCAATAACAAGAGCGCCAACAGCTTGCAGGCCAAGCTGGCGTATCGCCCGACGATAATCGCAACACCGGCAGCGATCATAAACAGGGCTGTCAGATAGACCCAAATGACGCCACCGGGCACCCACGCCGGTACCATACCGGCCATATTACGCCCGAATGCAAAATGTATGATCCCGAAAATAATAAAGGGGATCGCATACAGAACACGGCCCAAGGTCTTGGTCAGAAAATCCATCAGGTACTCCTTTGGTTTGGGAAATCTATGACTAGTTTAGCGCAAACTTAGTCCATCACAAATAGTAAACATTTTTCATTGGTGTTCGCGCTCCCGATAGGTCGAGATCAGACGGACCGAGCGGTTGTAGGTCAAAAAGCCCCACGCCCATTCGACAAGGACAAAAAATTTGCTACGAAAATCGATGAGATAGACGATATGAATGAGGCTCCACATAAGCCATGCCAACAGTCCCCAAAATTCCAATCCATAGATCTGGGCCACGGCCTGGGCTTTGCCGATGGTGGCCATATTACCGCGATCTGCGTACACAAATGGGTTTCGTTGTTTGGGGGGCAAGTCCTTTTTCAACACTTGGGCCACATAATTCCCGGCCTGGATGGCGGCGGGGGCAATGGCCGGAACGGGTTTTCCTTTGCCATCTTCTAGATAAGCGCAGTCTCCGATACAGAAGATATACGGATCTTCCGGAATCGAGAAATCCGGATTGACCAACGCTTGACCGGCGCGGTTTCGATGCTCGGTGACCGCTTGGACCAGCGGCGATGCCATATTCCCGGCGGCCCAAATGACATTGGTTGTGGGCAGGCATTCTTCATTAATTTGGACACCGGTTTCGGTCACGTTTTTGATCATCGCGTTCAGACGTACTTCCACACCCAATTTTTCCAAAGCCGCTTTGGCTTTTTCAGACAAGCGCGGCGAATAGCGGGGCAGCACCCGGTCGCCGGCTTCGACCAGCACGATACGGGTGTCCCGAGGATCGAAACTCCGGAAGTCTTTGATCAACGTTTTTTGGGCAATTTCGGCAATGGCCCCGGCCATCTCCACGCCAGTCGGTCCGGCACCGACGATGACAAAGGTCAGGTATTTTTTCCGATCATGCGCGTTGGGGCTGGCTTCGGCACGCTCGAAACTCAGCAGCATCCGTTCGCGGATTTTAAGCGCATCCCGCAGCGTTTTGAGGCCCAGGGCATATTTGGCCCAGTCGTCATGGCCAAAATAGGCGTGCCGGGCGCCGGTGCCCACCACCAAGATATCAAATGCGATAGTCTGCCCCGATTTCAGGGTCAGTGTCCGGGCCAGTCGATCGATTTTGACGACGTTTCCCAGCAGCACCCTCACATTGGGCTGGCTGCGAAACGTGGAACGCAACGGATAGGCAATTTCGGCAGGGGACAGGCTGGAGGTTGCCACCTGATAGAGCAGGGGTTGAAAAACATGATGGTTCCGTTTGTCGATGAGGGTAATATCAAACTCAGTTCCACGAAGGGATTTGGCCACTGCCAATCCGCCAAACCCACCGCCCACAATCACAATTTTTTTTCTGTTCATTGTAAAACTCCCAGCCTAATGTACCATAGACGAGGAGGGGTTATGAACGTTGCCATCGTGGGGGCATCAGACAAGCCGGACCGCTATTCTTACCGTGCCGTCGAACAACTTTTGGCTGCGGGGCACACGGTTTTTCCCGTCCACCCCCGGGTCAAACAAGTCCAAAACCTCACCGTGTATGCTACCTTGTCTGACATTCCCGAACCCATCCACACCGTCACGCTCTACGTGTCTGCCGCATTGTCTGACAAACTTGAAAAAGAACTGATTGCCTTGCGACCCCGTCGCGTCATTTTCAATCCGGGTACCGAAAACCATCCGCTCATGACCACGCTACTGGCCCACGATATCGCGGCCGGCGAAGCCTGCACGCTGGTGCTGCTTTCGACAGGGAACTTCACCAGTTTTATGCTGGCTTAATGGCCTTGATACGCAATCGGATATAATCGGCGATCCAATGGTCGCCGTGGAACCGTTTGGGGGCCAAGAGCGATTCGATGCGGTTGAATAGCATGGTTTTTTCGGCCTGTGCGCGTACCGACATGTAGGGATACACAAACATCTGCAGCCAGTTGTGCAAGCCATCAGGTGTGGGCCAGGTCGTGGGCCGTTCAAAATGATGGCCATCTTGTACGATGAACCCTTGGCGCTCCAGCAGCGTGGCATATTCGCCCAAGCTAGGGAAATACCATGGATTAATCCATTCGGATGCCATATCAAATTCGTTTAGTACCCGCGAAACGGTGTCGATCAATAGGGCACAATTGCCCTTTCCGCCAAACTCCGCGACAAAGCGACCGCCGGGTTTGAGAATACGAAAGATCTTTCCGATCGCGATTTCGGGCGGTTTTACCCAATGCAAAGAGGCATTGGAAAAGACGCCATCAAAGACATTGGGCTGGCTGAGGTCTTTGATGTCTAAGACGAAAAAATCAACCTTGGGGAAACGATGAGATGCAGCCCGAATCATCTCCTCACTGCTATCAAATCCGATCACCATTGCCCCACGTTCCGCGATTTTATTGGACAATTCGCCCGTGCCGCAGCCCAGATCCGCGATACGCTCGTCCGGCTGGGGATCCAACATCTCCACCAACGGCTCTCCTAGCTTCGAGATGTAGGAGTGCAAGGAGGTGTAAAGCTGAGGATCCCATTTTTTGGCGGTGTCCATGAGGATCCCATCATATCGCCTGGACAAAAGTTTGTCAGGGAAAAACAAAAAGCCCGGGCGAACCCGGGCTTCCTGTACCTAACTGTGGTCGAAGATTACCAGAGGAATGTTGCGGAGACTTGGCCAGTACCAAACCATGATGTGGTTTTAGAGCTGGATGTGGTGGTGGTGAATGTAACGACGGGAGCAGAAACGTCCAACAGGATGTTGTCAGCAACTTCCAGTTCCAACCCGATTTGGGCAGATAAATGGTTTAGACTGCTATCCGTAGCGGAAGTACCGGTTCCGGAAGGCTTGGTGTAGCTGACGCCATAGGTGAAGTAGGCATTGTCATCGAGCTGAGACTTCAGGTTTGCAACAACGTTCCAAACGCTCAATGTAGCTGCAGGTGAGTCAGTGGATGAAGTCATCCAACCGAAGCTTGCGCTGAACATGTTGTTTTCCAAGCTGATGCGACCCGTGCCAGCAGTGCTGATACCGGTGCCGACTTGGATATTGCTGTCGAGAGCGAATGCGGGAGCAGCAACGAGGGCGACTCCTGCGACAGCTGCCGCGAAAGATTTAACTTTAGACATAGCGTAGATCCTCCTTAACGATATTGGGGTTCTTGATGTGGACTACGTTAACGGATTTGTTTCGGCATTGCAACCCTTTGAAAAAAACAATTTCTTTTTTGCTTAATAGCCCAAGGACTGTCGCTGTACCAATTGGTAAAAATAATCCCGGTTTCGCATCAGTTCCGCATAGGTGCCGGTTTCTGCGATTTGCCCCTCTTTTAGAACATAAATACGATCTGCTTTCTCGATAGTGGATAGCCGATGGGCAATTACCACGCGGGTCATATTAAGCTTTTCAAAAACGGTGGCAATCTGGTCCTGTGCGGCGTTATCCAATGCGCTGGTGGCTTCGTCCAAAAAGACCGCACGAGGGTTGGCCGCCAATACCCGGGCAATGAGAATGCGTTGCTTTTGCCCACTCGATAGGGTACCGCCGCCATTGGTAATCATGGTGTGCATCTGCATGGGCATCTCGCGAATCTCGTCTGCGATGCCGGCCAGTTGGGCTGCCTGCCATGCGGCATCCAGGCTCAGCTGGGTAGCCCCGCAAATGTTGGTATAAATGTCGCCGCTAATCAGCGTATCGTTTTGAAGCACCACACCCAGTTGATGACGCACGGCCGAGGCGTCTAGCTCAGCAAGATCCATGTCATCAAAAAACACGCTTCCGGACAGCGGTATTTCAAACCCTACCAACAACCGCAACAAGGTGGATTTGCCACAACCCGACTGTCCCGTAATGGCCACAAATTCACCTTTTCGGACTTTCAAAGACAATTGGTTCAGGATGAGAGGTCCGTGTTCTTCATAGCGAAAACGGATATCTTGCAACTCAATATTGCCGTGGAGTAAGCCGGGATCTTTTTTGTGAGCCGTCATTTCAGGTTCCGCCTCATAAAACACAGATAAGCGTTCCCGATAGGCGCCGATCTTGGTCAAGGGAAATAAGGCGGACAGCAATTGTTCGATGCCGGTCATCATCATCCCGAACAAGGTCAAAATAGCAAGCAACACGCCCACCGGGAGCTCGGAACGAAATTCCGAGGCCATTACCGAAAAGACCAGGATAAAGCCCGTGAACTTGAGTGCCGTGGTCACGGTGGTGAAAATCATACTGACCGTTTCGACTTTAAAAGACAGTTTTTGCTGCTGCTTAAACGGATCCATCCAATGGTTAAGCGCCCGCAGTGTCCCACCGTTAATGCGGATTTTGGCGATGCCGGTGACCAGGACCATTTGCCGGTTCATGACCGTGGCCATGACGGGCAATAGACGGCGAAAGTAAACGGACATCGCCCACGATGCGATCACCGTACACAGGGCCATGGCTACCAGCAACATATAGATCAGCAAGGCCAAGGACCCATGATAAAACAGCAAGGCCAAGGCCAAAATAAAAATCGTAACGCTATCCAATAGGGTGACGATGGCCGGAACGGTGGTCAGTTGGCGGATCTGGAAGATCACCAGAAATCGGGACACGATACTGCTTGAGGAATGCTGTTTAAAAAAGGTGGCGGGCAGCGTGAGAATGCGACTCCACAAGGAGTCTGACCATTGCAATATATCCCGCAAATCCACTCGGAATAATGCAATGCGTCTGGCCAATTCCAGCAAAAAGGTAACGGCTGCGGTGACCACCAGAAAACCGAAGATCATCGCCAAATTGCGCAAATCCTGATCGGGAATGATGCGATCAAACAAAAGCTGTACGGCGGCGGGTGTGGAGATACTCAAAAGCGCAATCAGGCCTGTGGCTGCTAAAATGACGGTCAAATCCCCGCGATTTTGCTTCCAAAAGTGTTGGGTTTTGGTGGCTTTGGTCAATGCAAGGGTACTGACCTCCGGACCGATCAGCTGCAAGCCGTAGGATTCCCAAGGCCCGGTGAGCTGGGAAGGCTTTTGGATATAGTGGGTGCCAGCCGGCAAAAACGTCGCGATATGACCGGTGCCGCTTTGGATAGTCAGTATGGGATAGGTCACCGACTGTGCCCATCCCGTTGTCAGGCGAACCGTGCGGTAGCGCAGGCGCAATTGCTTGGCCTGCCATTTGAGGGCGTTTAGCGGCGAGAGTTCCGGCGGTGAGGGGTCACCGTTGCGGCACGAAATTTCGAAATAATGGCAGATGAACGGCCAGGCTGTATTCGAGTCCGAACCGATATAAAGCGACTGCGGAGGGCGTCCCACCAACGATAACAGATCCTCCACGTGATCGGCGTAGACATGTTGAGCGGATTCCCGTTCGGAAGTTGTTCGTTGCTGGGAGTCGGCGAAGGCTTGCATCAAGAGGTCATGATGCAACTGGCATATCATCTTCAAGTACGCTTCTAGATCCGATAAAGGGGTAGGATGACGGGGATCCCGAATGTGCAACGTACTGGTCGCATCGGTTTGGATCCAAGTCTGAGTCGTGAGTGGGATCCATTGACTGGCTGGGATGGGTACTCGGGAAACATACTGAGTGCTTGCTGAAGAGTGAACCCAAACCGGACCTATACCGCTGCCGACAAAAATGCCTTCTCCCACGGATTGAGGTTCGGCGCTGCTGACCAGAAGCCACACCGCATCCGCCGGGGCATGTACGGCGGACTCTCGGCCGATTTCCCGGATCCAATAGGCCATACTGGACTGTACCCGCAGCGGATGATCTGCGTCAGACAAGAGGGCCTCTTGGGAGAGCTGACGGATAACGGTACGCTGTGCGCCTTTAAAAACCAGCTCGGTCTGTTCATTGCCGATATACGGAAACAAAAACTGATTTTCAGTGACGGTTAGCAAATACCGAAAATAGGTCTGACCGTCGTGAATGATTTTCACGAATACAAACACGGAGCCGTTTTCGACCCAAAACCACTCTCGCAAGCGATGGGCTTGACTGGCCTCCTCTAAAGCAGGATAGAGGGCGTAGGGGCTGACTTCCGGCCGTATCGAGGCGGAGAGCGACTCACTTGACCAATCGTTCATAAATTCCCTTTTTGGCCATCAGCGTGTCATGCACACCACGTTCGGCGATTTTGCCATTTTGCATCACAATAATGTCGTTGGCGTCTTTCACTGTGGATAGGCGGTGGGCAATGACCAAACAGCTACAACCGCGACGGCGGATATTAAGGTCAATGTGATATTCGGTGACCGCATCCAGGGCACTCGTCGCTTCATCGAGAACGACACAAGTGGGATTACGGACCAAGGCGCGGGCGATTTCCATGCGTTGGAGCTGGCCTCCGCTAAAATTGCGGCCGTTTTCGGATATCCAGCCATCATACCCGTCCGGGCGGCCGGCGATGTCTTCGTGAATGACGGCGTCTTTGGCGGCTTGCAAAATGGCATTTTGCGAGACCGTTTGACTCCAAAACGTCAAGTTATCTTTGACAGTGCCTTCATAAAAAAAGGGGTTGCTATCCGCATAACCAAAAGATTCGCAAAGCACGTCTTCGGGAATCTCTGACAACGGGATGCCGCCCAGCAGAATCTGACCTTTCCAAGGCCGATACAGACCGCAAATCAACCGTGCGATAGTCGATTTCCCGGATCCCGACATGCCGACCAACGCAATGCGCTGCCCAGGTTCCAGTGTGAGAGAAAAATTTTCAATGAGGGGTGCATCCAAGGGGCTGTATCCAAACGTGATATCGACCAGTTCCAATCGTCCCGGTAGTTTGGGGGGGTGCGTGTAGACGGGGGTAGCTTGAGGGATAGGGGAGGATACCGTTTGCGCATAGGCATACACATCGTCTAAGCGATTGAGATGGCCTTCGAGTTCTTGCAGCAAATTGCCCAAATTCACCAAATTTCGGGTGGGCGTGGCCAGATAGATCATCAAACTTTGAAAAGCCAATAACGTTCCGATAGACAACTTCCCATGCATGACCAAAAAGCCGCCGTAACACAGCACCAACACGGTAGATAGTCCGGTCAGAAACGGGGGGATCACCCCCAGCAACACCGTCGCATAGGTCATAAAATAGTAACTGTTGGAGACCCGCGCCCAGTATCCTGCCCATTTTTCAAAGTAGTCGCTTTCTGCGCCGGTGGCCTTGAGGGGTTCGATTAATTGAATTCCGTTGGCCGACACCGCCACCCACTGCGAGGTCGCCTGACTGTTTTGAACGGCTTTGTCCTGTTTGACCGCTAAAATAAAGCGCAAAATGACAATATTGGTGGCCACGGCAGCCAAGCCGATCAAGGTCAGTTCCACATTGTAGGCAAACATCAGCGCTGCGAAAAACACGATATTGATAGCACTGACACTCACCGACGCCAGTTGTCCCGTGAGCAACTGGGCAACCGTGGTGTTAACGGAAATGCGATAGGCGACTTCGTTGGGATTGCGTTGGGCGAAAAACGACATCGGTAGACGCAACAGGGCATGCATAAAGCGCAGGGACTCAACAATGGCAAAGCGGGCTTGCAGACGATTCAAAATCTGGCGTTGCAGAGCGGTCAATACCACGGCCACTACGGTGACGCTGGCAAGCCCGCCGATAATCAACGTCATCCACACCCCTTGACGGGCCAATAACACATGATCGATAAAAATCTTGGTGGCCACGGGCAAGGCCAAACCGGGAAACACCATCGCCAGTCCTGCCAATCCGACAAACAGTAATTCCTGTTTCCCGCTGCGAAGCCGCTGGACCACGGACGAAAAAAAGTGAGGAGCACTGCCCACGGGTTTGAAATCGGGACCCCGTTCGGGAGCCAGGACTACCCCGGTGAAATTTTCATCATATTCTGTCCAGTCCACCCAGCGCCTGCCCCCGGCCGGGTCATTCAGATACACCCGGTGTTCGGACCACCCTTCGACGACCAAAAAATGGTTAAAGCCCCAGTGGGCAATAAAGGGGGCTTTCAATTCGACGATATCTTGGGGATTGTCATAACTGAGGACCTCCATTTTGAGGCCGTATTTTTCAGCTGCTTTGACGATGTTACTGGCTTTGCTCCCGTCACGGGACACCCCGCAGTCTTGACGTAGCTGTTCCAGAGGGATCCACGCGCCGTAATAGGCCAAAATCATCCCCAGACTGGCTGCGCCGCACTCCACCGTTTCCATCTGGATAATCGTGGGTGTTTTGACGTGGACGCTATGCATATTAGGGCAGGACGAAACGATAAGGCGGAACGCGGTCGGTCACAATACGGATCTGACAAATGGTACCCGGACTCAAGCTGACTGGGGGATGGTTTTTAACAGACCATTTGTACATGCCGTTTCCCACGCTGGGCAAATCAATGGTGACTTTGGTATAGCTACCGTGGGCCGTGAGCAGAGACACAAGGTCTTCGTTTCGGAGTGTGGCTTTCAAGTTTTCGGGAGACGCGGGAAATTCGGACACCCAGCGCACCGTACCCTGAATATAGCCTGCATTTTCCTGGCGGATGGCATTGGGGATGACCTGGACCATGGCCCCCGGTCGAATTTCTTTTCCTTCGACAACCGGTACAAAGGCTTCCAGATAAAGATCTCCCGTGGCGGCCCGTTCGTAAATGGCGATCACATCATCGTCTTGGATGAGATCATCGGCCGTGACATTCAGCTCGAGCAGCCGGATGTGACCGGGACTGCGGAGGGTGGTTGAGGTATTGAGCACGGCTTCCAGCTCACGCACCTTGGCGGCTTGTTCGGCCAGCTGCACTTGCAGGGTGTCACTGGATCGGGTGAGGGCCTGTGCCTGCAAAAAGGCTAGGATCTGCCGGGCATTTTGCAACTGTAACATGAGTCCCGGTTGGTGTACGGTCAGCAAGAGCTGGTTGGGCGTTACGGTTTCTCCGGCACTGGCATGAACAGCCGTGACCCGTCCGGAAAAGCCGGGGGTCAGGGTCTTCACACCCCCTCTTTTGAGCAGCACGCCTTCGCCCGACACGGCGATCTCCACTTCGCCAAAGACAAACCAGAACAAGGCAAACACAATCACGATTAAAATGGCGGTCAATATGGCCCAGGATTTGGGGGAAGCGATTTTGACGACCTGATCCAGCTGCTCCGGAGAGCTGGCATGGTGAATGGCTTTTTCGCGGAAAAGGTGGTCCGGTTCTGGGCTTTGCATAGACATGTTATGTCAATTATACATGTGGGCGTGCTTTTCTCATAAAAGTGACCCTATCCCCTGACGTAGGCCAGTGGGGATGGTAAAGTGAAAACCATGAGACCGTTACCGATCGGCATCCAGACGTTTGAAGGGATTATCAAAGGCGAGTACGTCTATGTGGATAAAACCAACTACATTTACGAGCTGGTAAAACCAGGTATTCGGCCAGATGCGGGTAGTCCCAAGTTTTTCTTATCCCGCCCGCGCCGATTCGGGAAGTCTCTCACCATTTCAACATTAGAAGCCCTGTTTTTAGGCAAACGACCGTTATTTGAAGGATTGTGGATCACAACGCATACCGACTATGCCTTTGAGACATTTCCGGTGTTGCGATTTGATTTGTCCAATATCGGCAAAGAAGAGGGCGCCCAGTTGGCCAAGAGTCTGTGTTTTCGCGTGCAGGACTTGGCTAACCAGTATCAGGTAGAAGTAGATCCAGAACGGACGTTGGGCCAGCAATTTGCGCAGCTCATTCAGCGTGTCGCCAGCCATACCCAAAATCGGGTAGTTGTTCTGGTCGATGAGTACGACGCGCCCATCATTCGTCACATCACAGATACCCAAAAAGCGGCCGATAACCGAGACGTCCTGCGAGAGTTTTATACGACCCTCAAAGCCGAGGACGCCCATATGCGCTTTGTGCTGTTAACCGGGGTGAGCAAATTCTCGAAAGTATCGGTGTTTTCAGGGTTGAACAATCTAAAAGACCTCACGATGGACCATCGGTATGCCGCGATGTGTGGGTATACGCAGGCGGAATTGGAAAGCAATTTTGCGGATCGCATAGCCGCCCTGGCCCCAAAAGAAGAACTGTCCGTTCCCCAGGTCCTGGAAAAGATCCAACAGTGGTACAACGGCTACCGGTTCTCTGAGGTCGATGTCAAGGTATATAACCCTTTTTCAACATTGTTGCTTTTTGATCAACAGGTCTTTAAAGCCCACTGGTTTGAGACAGGAACCCCGACGTTTTTGGTGGAGTTGGTTAAAAGAACGGATTTTGATATCCCGTCAGTGGAGCAGGCGGAGGTAGATGAGGGCGCATTTTCAACCTATGAGATTGAGAACTTAAACCCGTTAGCGCTTCTGGTTCAAACGGGGTATCTGACGATTCAGGATTATGATAAGGTTCGACAAACGTATCGATTGGGGTATCCCAACTACGAAGTAGAGAATCACTTGTTAGTGAGTTTGATGAAGGGGTACACCGAAAGCCACGCGGTGACGGAGGGGAGTCTGTGGCGATTGATCGATGCTTTGGGTGAGTCTGATGTGGACTTGTTTTTTGAGGTTCTCCAAATCTTCTTTGCTAAAATTCCCTATACGATCCAGCTCAAAAACGAGAAATATTACCAAACCATTTTCTATCTCATTTTCACCCTCATGGGCCTCCGCATCCAAGCGGAAGTGACGACCAATCGGGGTCGGATTGATGCGGTGGTGGAGACGGAAAAAGAAATATTCATATTCGAGTTTAAGTTACAAGGCACAGCGGAAGAGGCGCTGCAGCAAATCTTGGATAAAGGGTATGGGCAAAAGTACCAAGACCGGGGAAAGCCGCTTCGGCTATTCGGAGTGAGTTTTGATCCCACGGAGCGCAATGTTAATCGGTGGGTGGAAGCCCCGGTGCGTGCCTGAAATTCGGGCGAGCTGGCTGACTTTTGAAGGACTCACTTTAGGGTGAATGAAGCGCCGGTACCCACAACCGAAACGTAGTCCCCCTGCCGACCTCCGAGTCGATGGTGATGGTGCCGTGGTGCTGGGTCATGACGTTTTTCACAAACGCCAGGCCCAGCCCCACATTGTGCGACACGCCCTTGTGGTTCCCCGTCGTGTAAAACGGCTCCCAGATCTTCTCCAACGACTCCGCGGGGATACCGGCACCGGTGTCCGTTACTTCGAAGACGTATCCCTGCATGGGTACAAGAGGGGTGGCGCCGATTGGGGACCCCGCACCGAGCCGAGGTACTTCCGAGCGAGGCTGTGGGGAGTCGGAATCGGTGACAGGACCCCGTTGGGAGTTATTTTCGGTAGATGACCGCAACGTAACGGAAACGGATCCCCCCTCCGGCGTGTACTTGATCGCATTCACCACCAGGTTAAGTAACGCCTGGTGCATAAACACCGGATTCACCGTAGCCATGGCGGTATCCCCCACCTCGCTGTGGGTCGACCACGTCAGTTTGTTTTTGCGGGCTTCCACGCTCACCAGCGGGGTGAGGTCTTCCATGAGTTTCACCAGATTGGTCGGCTCGGCATCCGCCATCATCTGGGCATCGGCTTTGCCCGATCCCACATAGCTCAACATGGCATCGATGAGCCGGTTCAACCGGCTCAGGGCCGTATGGACGATCTCGGCAAATTTGTGGATGGTTTGCAGTTGTTGGGGGGACGGATTTTCCACCTCGAACATGGTCATCTCCGCACCCAAACTCAACATATTGAGCGGGTTTTTGATCTCGTGCGTGATCCCATACACCAACGTCGCGGTGGCTTCGTGGCGGACGAGCTCGATGTTTTTTTGTTGGGATTCGGCGAGGTTGCGGTAGGCGGTTTGTTGTTCAGACAAAGCGGTCCGAAGTTGATTTTGTGAATTTACTGCATTTACAAAATAATAATATACAAAGAAAAAAGTAAACAAAAATGAGGTTAAAACCGCAAATTCATAGATAAACAATTGTGCATTCAAATGAAGGGGTTCGCCAATTTTAGACAAGAATTCAGGATGAAACCGGTCTAGATAATCAAACAAAAACCGATACGAAACCGGGATCAAGCCTTCGATAAACATTTGAAGTTTTTCAGTTGGCTTGTGAAGTACGATAGGAAGGGCAATTATGGGAAAGAAAATAAGAGGCGCACCCGTATTTTTGCCAAGTAAAATCGAATAACAAAACAAGATTGTTGAAATTCCAAAAATAAGAGTGAAATTGGATATAGAATCGCGATTCAATTGACTTGTAAATGCCGCAAAAGAAGCCGTAAAAAATAATGCCGACATCAGCGCGGCGGATTTTATCAAACCAAAAGAAAGAAAAATGATCACATAAGGTATACCCAAGATCATCAAAAACATTGAAATCTTGAAGTTTAGCTTAGTTTGATTATGAAATATCATTTTTAACAACAGATTTTTAAGTAGCTCCCTTTTCCATGGAAAAGACAAGATATGAGAGGAGAAACAATATATTGTTTTCTCTGTATTGCTCAAGACATCTCTTATAAGGTTCACTAGATCCCCAAGTTTGAGGAGCTCTACTAACACCATCTGCAATAAGTTTATCTAGCGTCCTACATTTTTCACACCAATATGCATAAAAATCTCCCATTACAGATCTTTGCAAAAGAAATTTACACAAGACGGCCGTTTTTTTATCTTCTAAAACGGTCATACTTTCTAATTGATCTAAAGCATGAAGGAGCGCCTCTGATTCCGTAGAGGGAAGTACGGTACTCTTTAGTGTGGGCCTAACACTGGCGATAAATTGCCTAATATCCCCAACTTCTCCATCTAGAATCACATGGTTTCTATTTAGGATATCCTGTATTTTGCGGATTATTTCTGAAATCTCCCTTTGTTCATTCAAAGAGAAAAGATCACCAAAAGAAGCCCAATAAAAATGCGCACTCTCACCATTCACTACTTTTTCACTTGAAATATAGTCTTTAAAGGTTCTTTCAGGATGGGTTTCCAGCCATTGAAGATAATTTCCATTAATAGCCCTTTGGGCAATTGCAAAAATCATATTGGTCATATCTCGCTCACCCACTTCTCTCTCACGGGTGGCAATATTATTTGATAATCTAAACAAAGCTTGCAAAGTCGTTTCGAACTCTACAAATGAGGCTGCCAGTGTAGACGGAAAATCAATGCCTCTATTTCTGAGTACGATTCTAGAGACATCAAAAATGATTCTTACCATCATATTTGGCGAGAGTTTTTCTTCCATTTCTATTAGAGGAGGTAAGGCACGTCTTTGGTTTATGATTACTGAAAATTTCATGGATTCCATTAAATCTGCCATGTCTTTACGAAACTTTACCATTAGAGGATCTGTTTCAGATGTAGGGCCGCATAACTCAGAGAGTTCAGTTAAAACTTCTTTCCATAAAGCAGCAGTATTTTCAAAATAGGTCTTAAAAATACCGCCTTTATACTGACCCAGTCGTTCCGAGATATCTTTGATCACAGTATCTAGCTCGGCAAGAGGTACTGTGATCATTTTGTTGCATAGTGCCACCAATTCTTCATCATGTAGCACATCTGCAAGATCATCTATTTTGGTATCTAGATGAACGATCTTCATGACAAGATGAAGGATTCTGTTCTCCATTTCTAATCGTTGTTTATTCTCTACAAGTTCCATCATAGGGGAAATAACGAGACGCTTTATCATGACATAACACCACTTGAAAAGCTTGTCGCTTCGAGGAGTAAATCTCATCCACTCTGGATAAAGCCCTTCCTTAAATAGTGATTGTTTTAAAGCTTTATAGTCTCTCACACAGTTTTCGGTATCTCTTGATTCTGGGTATGGGCAGGAACCTCCAAAAGTCCCAACTACCTCGTTTAAAATAGGAACTAATCGTTGTAAATGACTCAATTCAACAAAGTCTAAAATGGGTCTATAGATTCTTAGCACGGACGGGATATATTGCTCAAAAACCTTTCGTGCAGTAGCACTCTCTGCAACCGGGTTGGTTCTCAATTGAGAGAGCCACATAAGGTATTGGCCAATTATCGGGGGAATACCCGTAAAACTTATCAATTGTACGAGTCCAGCTAAAGGGTCACTTGCAAGATTCTTTCTCATTTATCCTGTTAATGTCCTAATAAGCCTCTACCAAAGGCTCAAAGTATCCAAGTAGTTCATGACATGCTTGAGTTGTTACTCCAGATGCAGTCAAAGTATGCACCAATAAAAGCTTCGCTATCTCTTCGGAACAAAGAATACGACTTAAGGTAGTCGCATCGGATTGAGGAATACTTAAAGTCTGGGATATAAAAGCTGGAGAAAACAGATCCCCTTCGGGGTTTCTCCTTAAAGAATTCAATAAGTTATTCCTTTCTTCAGGAGCCAATTCACGAATTGCTGGAATATTAGTAATCAAAACCCGAGCTATTTCAAATGCCTCAAGACTACAAACAAACGCCCTAATAAGTTCAGAGGAAATACCCGAAAAGGTCTGTATAAATGCCCTAAAAATTATTGGATCCTGCCTTAAAACAGATTGGTTACTTTTTAGAGCTTCCAACAAAATAGCAAATTTTTCTTCATCTTTTTGTTGAGAGATTCGATTGGATTCTTCAGTATTAAATACTGACATTGTTTTTCGCATAAAATTAACTCTCATTTCCCAGTTTACGTATCAACACTCATATTGCGATTTCAAAGTAGCTATTCCTTTTCGAGAGGGGGAACCAAGAAATTACACAATACAATTAATTTTTAGCCTAGGTATTATCCCCTCTCTACTTTTGGACCGGTGCTTATTATCCCGCTCAAAGTCTTCAGGTTCAAGAGCAAAGAAGACAGCTCCCTTTATCGTCTGTTATCGGGGAGGGGTTGCAAAACCGGCGGCGGAGGGACAAGGTAGGATACAGATTCACCCCTTTACACCGTCGGAGGCACCCATTCTTTGAGGCAATCCAAGATCGTGTTCATCATGTGGATTTGTTACCTCGATATCGAAGGTCAATCATCTTGATATCCCCAATATATTCTGTTTCATGTACCCTATCATGCCGCTTTAATCGGCCTACGATATCTGCCACCTGCCGTGCTGCCTGATTTACGGTCTCAATCATTTTAGCAAAATTACTATTTTGTCCTCCCTGTCGAGCTAACCAGCTACTCCCGCTGATCAATGTCGATAACGGCGAGTTAAGCGCATGATTTACTGCCACTACTGTCTTATTGATCCCTTCCAATTCCGCAACTTGACGCACGAGTTCGATGTTTTTTTGTTGGGATTCTTGAAGGTGAATATAGGATTCTTCCAATTTTTTATAAGACTTACTTAAATCTTCATTTTTTTTGCTCAAGGTTTGGAGATAATTTTGATTGGCCAAATACGAAAGATAAGCTGATATAGAGGCAAATAAAAAAGCTGTGGACAAAGCAAAGCCATGAATAATCTTCTCCTCGAGAATTTCCAATTCGGACTGTGGTAGCAAAAATTGATAGTTTAAAATTTCTAGTAAATAGGCGGCAATAACAGGCATCAGAACAGAAATCAGCACCACCCCATGTCTGTGGGAACGTCTGAAAAGCAGAATAGGGAGCGGAACAATGGAGATGAAAACCAAGTATGCCCCAGAAGGTTTTCCTAATAAAAGAGAATAAACAAATAGTAAAACGGTAGAAACGGCCATCAATGCAAAATTGGCGGTATCTTCCAGATGGGCCTTATCCAGTGCAATTGGAATACAAAATGCAGCTAAAAAAACAAGAATAAGATTTCCGGCTAGCGGAAATCCTAGTGCATGGAAAATAAAAAAGTAGGGAATTGAAAGTAAGATGCAGACTACAGAAATTTTGCTAGATAAACTAAGCCTTTCCCACATTCAGGCTACATTTCTGTTTTAAACATCGGGACCCCAAGTCTCATCCGGAAACATCTGGTGAAGCAACTGGCGCGTGCGCGCCGGTGCCCGACCTCCAATGGAGTCGAATTGCTGAGCGGATACCACTTGAGGAACAAGCCCATATCCGAATCCATCCTGCCGCTCTAGCCGAGACGGATGTTGAGACTTAGAACGAGGCCGAGCCCAGGGCTCTCCTAAGGTTTCCCTATATCCTGATCTTGATAGGTATTTAAAAAATAAAAAAGCCATGGGGTTAAACTCGAAAAATAAAATTTGGACCGGTGCTTATTATCCCGCTCAAGGTCTTCAGGTTCAAGAGTACAAGAGCAAAGAAGACAGCATCCTTTATCGTCTGTTATCGGGGAGGGGTTGCAAAATCGGCGGGGGGCGGCGGCGGGCGGCTGTCATCAAATTGAAATAAACCATCTCTTATGCTCGAAAATAACCAACCAACATGTACAAAACCGTCGCGCTTTCTGGTTCTCCTGGAGATGACTTTGTCATTCCTGCCTATTTTCAGACCGGTTCCCCGCCTAGGCACCCTTCTGGGGGTGGAGAGACAGACTCGCCACCGACACGTAGTCTCCTTAGCAGGGTAGTGGACTTGTTGACCGGTGCACGGCCATCCCCGCTGCTCGATATCGAGTCCCGAGGTTCCGGTTCTCCTACGGGGACTTCCACCGAGTCCGATGGGTCCGCTGTGCCATTCTTGCCTTCTGGTAAGGCATCCCCCCTCCGGCCCATTTCGGAACCGCGACCGGGCGTTTGCCGGCGGACATGGAATCGGCTTGCAGCGTGGTGCAGGGGTGATAAAAGTACCCAAACCCCAGAATACAAGTATGCGGCCTCTACTGTTCATATAGACGAAGTTGTTTTGCCAATACCGAGTCAAACACCTGCATCAAATACCGCAGCAGGCACTGCTCCTCAGCCAGCCCCTGCCGATCAAACCGATCTCTTTACCCAGTCAACGGATCAGTATGGTCAATGTCGGCAGTCATTTTTAGATGTTTATGATCGGCTTGATAAAGGGTGTAAAGCACTGTGTGAAGCAGGTAAAAAATTTTCTCGGGCAGAACGCAGGTTACTTGAACAAATTCGGTCCGCAGTAGCTTCCAGGGAGGAAGTCGGCAGTATTAATGGTTTAGTCCTTTCTGCCAAAGAGAGGCCAACACTGGAGTGGCTACTGCCTACTGTGGATTCTTTTAACACGGCTTTACAGCAGCTGAATATGCTGAGTCAGGAACAGCCCGGCGCGGCAACGCTTTTTTCTATTCTGGATTGCCCAAGTGTTCCCGACAATTATGTATCCCGTCTCGTCAAGGCATTTGGGATTACGGATACGGATCTCCAAGCTTACGATCTGACAGTCCAAGATCTGGAAACCCTGGTGCCTGCCCGATTGCCCAAAGTTACCCCCGCCAAATTAGGTGATTTGCTCAAACCGTTGCTGGTCATTTTTGGTGGGGTGGTGTTGTCGCCTTTTGTTGCGTTAACCGGGTTGGGGATTGGCACGGCTGCCGTCGTCCAAAAATGCCGCCATAAAGAAATCACGCTGGATGGTGCGGGGTTTCGGGAGGCCAAAAAAACATTCAACAAGGCATTTTGGGATGTCTTTATCAAAGTGTTTACCCCCTTGTGGCAAATCGGAAATTTGACATTGGGTCAGACTCAAGACCATACGGAGCTTCAAGAATTTTTTGGATTAACCCCAAGTTCCCCCAATTTTGCGATCAAGCGAACAATATTTGCCAAAACGCTCCTGGCCCAGTCCTATTTCATCGGATTGGTTTCTGCTGTCATTACGGCCACCGTTAGGGGAACCCGCGCCTATCACGGGCGGGGGCCGGAGGCTGTTCTGACGGGGATTAGGGCTTACGATCCGGCATGGTGGGCCTATGCAGAATTTGTGAATCCGTCCGCCCTGACGG
>CAYINU010000021.1:0-22144 GCA_964364855.1 uncultured Candidatus Marinamargulisbacteria bacterium
CATACAGCAGTGTTTTGTGGCCGGCGACTTTTTCAATCTATTTGTGGCCTTTGAGTTGATGTTGATGGCCTCCTATGCTCTGCTCTGCCTGTCCGTGTCGGCTGCCCAGCTGCGCAGCGTCTGGTATTACCTCACGATTAATGTATTTGGTGGGACTCTCTTTTTGATGGCGGCTGGCCTTTGCTACGCACTCTTTGGCACCCTCAACTTTGCCGATATTTCGTATGCGGCCTTTTCACTGGCCGGGGATCCGCGACTCACCCTGTTTTGCATACTGGCATTCCTGATATTTGCATTAAAAGCAGCGGCCTTTCCCCTATTTTATTGGCTACCCCGGACATACAAGACCTTGCCCGGCCCCATCGCAGCCTTGTTTGCGGCGCTTCTGACCAAGGTAGGCATCTATTGCATGCTCCGGGTTTTCGGTGGGGTGCTGCCCTTCCAATCCGTTGCGTTTCAGATGATGTGGGGATTGGGGCTACTTAGCATGGTCGTGATGATCGTGATGGCTCTCAAGGCCCAATCGCTACGGGATATTCTCAGCTTCAACTTGGTTGCCCATATCGGTGTGCTGATGCTGGCTTTGGGGCTGGCCTCTCCCATGGGTTTTGTGGCCGCCGTGTATGATATGGCCCACCATATCTTGGTTATCGGATCCCTGTTTTTGTTGGCTGGACTGATACGCGAGGCAGCACAGTCCGACCATCTTTCAAAATTGGGAGGCCTTTGGAAGTCCCAACCGCTCTTGTGCGGCCTTTTCCTGGTACAAAGCTTGTCGTTGGCCGGCGTACCGCCGCTGAGTGGGTTTTGGGCGAAGTTGATGGTGGTGCTGGCAGACTTGGGCGTCGCATTAGCGGGAGGTCGCTTTGACCGGATGGCCGCGTGGGCATCGTTGGCCATCTTGATTTTGGTCAGTTTGCTGACGCTGTGGAGCCTGCTGAGGGTCACGGTCAGTCATTTCTGGCGACCGGAAACGTCCTCCGTTTCCAGGCGCCCTATCCCTTACCGTCCGACTGCGGTTGCCTCCGTTTTGGTGCTCGCCTCTCTGATGCTGGGACTGTTTCCCAATCCCTGGATTCGGCTTTCCGAACGCGCGATCCAACAATTGTTGGATAACGGCGGATACGTACAATCCGTACTCAAAGGGAATTCCTGATGGCGTATAGCATGAGCCTCACTATATTAATTGCCCTATTGTGGATGGCCCTCAATAACGACTGGTCTTTGGCACAAGCCCTCATCGGCCTGTTCTTAGGATTTGGGTTATTGGCCGCCGCTGTCCCCCTTTTTCGTACCAAAACCTATATACGCCGTATCTCTTACGGCGTCCTTTTTGTGGCGTCATTCGCCAAAACATTTCTGATGGCCAACTATGCCATGGCGAAGGCCGTCATGACTGTACCGGTCACGGATATGACACCAGCTATTCTGACCTATGACACCTCCGAGCTCAGGCGATTCGAGGTCGCTTTTTTGGCCCAATGCATCACACTGACACCGGGAACAACCACCATTGATGTCGCCGAGGACCGCTCAGAATTGGTCATTCATGCCTTTAACGGGTCTGATCTTCGCGCCATTCGAGAATCCATTACCCGAGAACTGGCCCGTCCGATGCTAAGGTTTACCCGATGATCTGGGGAGGGGCCATACTGATGGTGGTAGCGGGTCTGGTCTGTGCAGCCTACCGGCTGATACAGGGGCCAACGGCCTTTGACCGGGTCTTGTGTTTGGATGGCATTTCGGTGTCCATTATTGCCCTCATGGCCATTTACGGCATGCAAACGGGTTCCGAGCTGTTTATTGATGTGGCCCTGGTTCTGGCTCCGGTTAATTTTATCGCTACCATCGGATATTCGTACTATCTGTATCGGACCCATCCCGAAGGATCAGACTCCTCTGGAGAGGAGTCCGTATGATCTGGGCACTTCTGCTGTTGGCTGGCTGCGTTTTGATTTTGTTGGGGAATATCGGCCTTTTTCGTTTACCGGATTTCTTTTGTCGGGTTCATGCGTTAAGTAAAGCCATGTTGTTGGGGTGTGTGTTAGTATTGGCATCGGCTTGGCTGCATTTTGGGACATCTGCCATCGGTGCAAAAGCCGGCGTCACGATGATTTTTCTTTTTGTGACCTTGCCGTTGTCGAGCCATTTGCTAAGCCATGTCGCCTATCGCAAAAACATTCGCCGATGGCGTCACCAACCCGTAGATCGCCAAAAACCAAGGAGGACCCGTGCCGTCAACGACACTCAATGATCCCAGCCTGTTAACCATTCCGGTACAAGCATATTCCGGTTCCCAAAAACGTTATCTGATCGACGAGGCAACCAGCCTTCGTGTAGGGTACCGCGCCGTGAGTCTGACCAATGGTGATCCGGATGTCGCTTTGTACGACACTTCAGGCCCTTACACGGATCCCAATGCCCTATTGGACCTATCAAAGGGATTGCCAGCCTTACGCGGTTCATGGATGGACCAGCGCCTGGACTGCGTGACTTTGCCGATGACAAGTTTGCAAACGGTGTCCCGTACTACCGCAGATGTGCAACCTTTTGTTCGTGGCGATACCCACCGTCGGGCACGTAAAGGGCGAAACGTCAGTCAAATGCACTACGCACGAAACGGTATTATCTCAGCCGAAATGGCCTATGTCGCTGCCCGGGAAGGATGCCAACCCGAGTTTGTTCGCGCAGAAATTGCCCGCGGCAGGGCCATTATTCCGGCCAATATCAATCACGTTGAACTGGAACCCATGATTATCGGACGGAATTTCAAAGTCAAAATCAATGCCAATATCGGCAATTCGGCCATCCGCTCCAGCATCCGTGACGAAGTGGAAAAAATGATTTGGGCCGTGTATTGCGGTGCCGACACCATCATGGACTTGTCTACGGGAAAAAATATTCACGATACTCGCGAATGGATCATCCGCAATTCGCCCGTTCCTGTGGGCACCGTCCCCATCTACCAAGCCCTTGAAAAGGTAAATGGCAAAGCCGAAGAACTGACTTGGGATATTTTCCGAGAAACCCTCATTGAGCAAGCCGAACAAGGCGTCGATTACTTCACGATTCACGCCGGGGTACGCCTGCCCTACATTCCGCTAACGGCAAATCGGATGACTGGTATTGTCTCCCGCGGCGGATCCATCCTGGCCAAATGGTGCTTGGCCCACCACAAAGAGAATTTTTTGTACACGCACTTTGAGGACATCTGCGAGATCATGAAAGCCTATGATGTGAGCTTCAGCCTCGGCGACGGCTTGCGGCCGGGGTCCATTGCCGATGCGAATGACCGCGCGCAATTCGCCGAACTGGAGACACTGGGGGAACTCACGCAACTGGCTTGGAACCACGACGTACAAGTGATGATCGAAGGTCCCGGCCATGTCCCGATGCACCTCATCAAAGAAAATATGGACAAGCAACTGGACATCTGCAAAGAAGCCCCGTTTTATACCTTAGGCCCTCTAACCACGGACATCGCACCCGGATATGACCATATCACCTCGGCCATCGGCGCCGCCATGATCGGGTGGTATGGTACCGCACTGTTATGCTATGTGACACCGAAAGAGCACCTGGGATTACCGAACAAAGACGATGTCAAAGACGGGATCATGGCTTATAAAATTGCCGCCCACGCCGCCGATCTGGCCAAAGGACATCCCCTCGCCCGCCTGCGTGATGACGCATTGTCCAAAGCCCGGTTCGAGTTTCGTTGGGTGGATCAATTCAACCTGAGTTTGGACCCTGAAAAAGCCAAAGCTTTTCATGATCAAACCTTGCCGCAAGAAGGCGCGAAAGTCGCCCATTTCTGCTCAATGTGCGGGCCGCAATTTTGCTCGATGTCGATCACGCATGACATTCGGAAAGCGGAGGAAAGTGTGAAGCCTTAAGAGCCATACTTCCCATCATGACGGCAAATCTGGTAATGTAAGGGCTCTCCAAGTTCTCAAAATTATATCTCAGGAGGGCCGTATGACGACTATACGACAAAAGAGACTAGCTGCAGTCCCACTCGATTTCACGGCTGCGTCCGTTGGCCAAGCACTTGCAGCGGTTGCCAAAGCCCGGGGAACAGCCGAGAAATGGAATGATTCGTGGGAAAGTGGGTCATGGAAAAGCTACTTAGCTGCCAGTTCCATCACCGGACCTCGAGGTGAGGTAAAACCGCTAGACACCGTGGTCGGGGGTGCTTTATCCACCATAGTGGGTTCATATGGCATTCTCGAGAGGTTTTCCACCCTATTATCGGATTCTACTCCATCATCACGATCACATGCTCTCGCGGTTCTCGAGGCGCATCAATCGGCCCTCCTTGCCGCTTATACTGACGTCCGGATAAAATATATAGATTTCTGTGACAATAAAGAAGCCAAAGAATTTACGAGCCATCGTCTTCGAGTCATCAATCTTCCAGCTCAAAAGGTGCTTGATGACATCTGGCTTGCTATCGACTTATTTAACACGATCGCCACTGAACTCTCTTTACCCCAATCACAACCCCATCCTGTTCTAAGCCTGCCAGATTACAATCGACCATTGAACATCAAGCCGTCAGCCGTCGAAAAAGCGCGCGATAACATGAAAGAAAAACTGTTCCCCAGAGCCCTCGGAACAATTGTCGCTCAAGCCAAATTAGATTCTCAACTAAAATTAGTAAACGATCGGCTAGGCTCTGCCGTTAAAGCGGTAGGGACCCTCCTCCAACAAGGCAGCCAGGCTCAGCCGCAAGATATCGCATATCTCAGCGGAAAATTAAGGCGTACCTTAGGCAGTTTAGAGCGCTTCAACGATGCGCTAACCAAGCAACCGGGCGGGCAACTCAGTGCTACGGAAACGGAATATAAGGCTTGGTACGAAGCGTGCAGGGCGTACTTAAAGGCCGTTCAAGCCGGGATTCCGGTTAGGCTTTATTAGTTCGCCTAGGGTCCGGACGGAATACGGACGGAATAATAGGGGACGTAGCCGTAAATAAAATAGGGGACGTATAAAATAGGAAAATAGGGGACGTAGTCGAGGGGACAGAGAAAATAAAATAGGGGACGTAGTCGAGGGGACAGAGCAAAAATGGTCATACTTTTTTTGTTTGAAATAAATTATTTATTTTTTTAAATGAATGACGTAATATTTTGGTGTGGCTAGAAATCCGAGAATCGCGATTGCAGGTGGGTGGTACCATGTGATGAACCGAGGTAACGCTCGCAGGCACATCTTTCTCTCAAAAAAACACTACCTCCATTTTCTCAATCTGCTCGACCTCGTCGCCCAGAAGTATGGGCTGGAAATTCATGCATTTTGCTTGATGGGCACACACTACCATTTGTTAGTCCACACACCCCAAAATAACCTAAGCTCGGCGATCCAATATCTCAATTCGAGATTTGCCATGGCGGTCAATAAAGAGCGCAAACGAGACGGATTTGTTTTTAAGGGACGATTTAAATCTTTGCTTATTGCGAATAAGAAATATCTTCTAAACGTCGGTAGATATATTCATTTGAACCCTGTTGAGTCCGGAATCTCCAAAAAACCTGAGGATTACGAATGGTCTAGTTGCAGAGACTATCTCCAAGCAAGCCCAAGATATCCTTGGTTAAAAACATCTCACGTTCAGCCAAATTCAGACTCCTACGACACCTACCTAAAAAAAGGGAACCCGCGGAAAATGCTCGACTTGTACAGCAAACAGAGACTCCCCAACCGGATCGAGTGATCCGAAGCCATACTCTCCCCTAGCCTTTTTTTCCTCTTTGCTCCGTCCCCTCGGCTACGTCCCCTATCTCTGCAAGTTTCTTCTGAAATATCGCGATAAAATAAAATAAAAAAGGCGATACCTTAGTAATTGCGCTGGATATCAATCAACTTCAGATTCAAAGGAGTAATGCAATGGCGCAGACGCTTGGTTCTGCAGGTGGCGTGTCCACAAGTGGCATTTTTGCTAGGTCGGTATTCGGACATAAAAAAAAGGCAAAAAATGAGCTGCTCGAAAGCAAGATTTCTGAATTGAGGCGCAGTCTTTCGACGGCACCCGATGAGGCGACAAAAGGTGATATACTCCGGCGCCGTATACCCGCTATTCCGAAAGAGGTAAATAATTTTAACTTTGATTCTTTAACGTCGAACCAAAGCCAAACGCTCGCAAAGGATAGTTTATGTGTGTGCAACGAGTTGCGTGATGTGATGCTACAGCATCCCAATTTGGCACCTATAGTTGGGGGAACTCTTGCGAAGTTAATACCCTCGGTCAGCAACTCACAAGGTGCTCAGCGATTGGCGGAGTTGTGTCAGCTTCTGGTCCGCTACGGTGATGCGTTGACAGAGTTTCGTCGTAGACCACGGGTAGCGGATTCAGGGAAGTCGGTACTAGATCTCGGGTACGCGATAGCCACTGGGAATGTCGAAGATTTTAAAAAGGATATGAAAGGAGTGTTGGATACACCCCTGTTCGACGATGCGATTGATTCATTAATCTGCAAAATCCAAGCTGGCACCACGAGGATGGGTCTGTTGATTCAGGGGTTGGCAACACCCTCACTAAAACCTAACGAAATTTCTTTATTAGAGGGTGCCTTTGTTTTAACTGCATTGAAACATGGGCTGATTGCGGCACCTCCGCCATCACGTCCGGGCGCCGTGGCGGCCCTCCCCGCGCAACCACAACCTTCCGTCCAACCGTTGGTCACCCCTGTCTCTCCACCGGCACTTCCCCCGACTGGTGGGCCTGTGGTAACTTCCTTGCCTCCGCGACCTGTTGAACAGCCTTCAACCGCCCCATCGGTTGAGCGTCGCGAAGTCGAAAACATGGAAGCCAAAATTAATGCCCTCACCAGCAATCCCGGTGGGGTAGGCCATGCAATTCGAGGGATCCTAGCGAATCAGTTTAAAGCAGGTTTGAGGGCGTATTTGTCGAATGACGAGGTGTTTGGCTCTGCTATCAAAAATATTCAAATGATCAATACAAATACAGACTTTAGTATACTTCTCAAGGGGTCGTGTCAAAAGGTTGATGAGCAATACCAAAATATGTTTTCAAGGGTGTTTGCGCGGGTATGGCTGGAACTCGGCCTCGTCGATGACAGCACACTGAGTCGGTTGCTGAGCCAACCCGCAGCGGCGGTGCCTGTCACTCCAATACCCCAATCGGGCCAGCCGGGCATGGCTTTAGGTATGGCTTTAACAGCGGCCTTTCCGCCAGCGCCACCTTTGCAGCCGTACCCCCCAGCCCAAGCAGTTACCGGCCCCGTGGTGCCACCACCGCAGCAAGTTTATGGGGAATCTCCTACTGCAATATTTCCGCCAGCGGGAGTGGCACAACCCGCTCCTCCAATGAGGCCGGACCCACCCGCAGTTTGGGCACCCCCAGCAGCCGCGGCTGAGCCGCCTGCACCTGCTGGCACGCCCCAGGATCCTGCTCCGAAGGGGGTCCATCGATCTGTAACAGCGGATGAATTTGCTGGCGCCGTGGCGAAAAGTATTGTGGTGAACGCGGGAGCCGGGCGGCGCCTCAGAACGACCAATCAAGATGTAGGCGTTAATGACATTCCTGCATTGCACGAAGGTAGCATCCCGAGCCATGTACCCATTGTCACATGGGTGCCTATCCGGTCCGCTGCCGGAACATTGTGTGTGGGTGATCTAAATCTAAACGGTCAGAAACCAGAAACAAGGGCGCAACTAATTGAGCGGCATCTGGGACGCTGTCTTACGTGGCGGAGTTCCGAGAGTGAGGCCGCTGACAAAGCTACTTTTCAACGGTTGGAATCTACCAATAAAGAAATAAGTCGTCTGACGTCTTATGCGCCAAGTGTTTATTGTCTCCAAGGGGGTGGATTTGAAACCGAGGTGCAAATGAAAGGAAGTCCTTTTCTGAGTATTAATCATGCCTGGTTCAAGAATTCCATGCACCTGATTGCGGAGTGTGAACTAAGCCCAGACAATAAGTTGCGCTTGACCGAGTCTGAAATCCTTCAGCTGAAGCACCTTAGGGGCTGGATGCCGTCTCACGTTTACGCTGAACTGCAGAAAATCGAGGCAGACTCCCGTGGCATCGGAAACCCAAGATTGGCGGTGGACATGACGACGGCCAGCGGGGTCACGGTTACGTTGGAAATATTGACAGCATATCGCGAACGGGAGCGCCTAGAGACACTGGCTGCCTATCCCTTGGGCTCCCCGGATTGGGCATATTCCAATGTACAATCGGTCGTCGTTGATAGTGGTATTCCCGCAAGAGAATTTGCCAAATTCGATTTTGGGCGAGAGGGGGGCGGCATGTTTGTCGAAGTTTTCCTGAACGGGCAAGCCACCATCGTGGGCTCCGTGGATATTCAGCCTGGTCAATTTTTAACCCCAGCGACGCTGGAAGGGTTGGGGCGCCTGTTCAACCAGCCCAGAGAATTTGTGGTTTCCGGAAACTGGCACATGGATGCTGCCGGTATTCAAGATTTCTTGTGCCGCCAACTACGAATTCCCCAAGAACGCATCCTGATCGATGAAAATCGCATGCCGGCCGGCCCCACCTCGCGACGGGTGACTGCAACAGGAACGCTGGAATTCGCAGATTTTCAGCACACGGTTCATATTTTGCCACCGAGTGCCCCCCACTAACGGAAGGAGAGACAATCATGGCGCAGTCGACAGGTATCCCATATCAAGCGGCAAGGTTCCCATCTACGGTTCTCGGTTCATTTAAACCCCACAAAAAAGACTCAAAAAACACTCTTGTAGCCGCGTTGGTTCTGGGTTTGAGGGATAGGATTAGGGACGCTACAAATGAGAATCTTCGGGAACGGGCTCTAAGAGAAGGTCTAGCTGAAATACCAGGGTTGGTAAACAAGGGTTTCATTTTTGGAAATTTAACGAAGAATCAAACAGAAACCGTCGCGAAAGATAAGCTTTTTATTTGTGAGGCTTTGCGTGATGGTATTCTTCGGTATCCGAATTTGGCCGAGATTGTCAGTACCGAAGTCTTGATCGGGTTGCCTCAATCCGTAGCCAACTCGACATTAGCAATAAGCCTGACAAGTTTTTGCGCGGATGTGACGGCGTACAAGTGGCTATTAGAAAGATATAATCGTACCGGAACTTCCTTGGGTAAGGCCCAACGAACCGTAGATTTCAATGTTTTTGTTGCGGAATTAAAACGCATTGTGGGCAACGATAGGTTTTATAGGGCCATCGAAGGGCATATTAAGAAAATTTCTGCTGACCCAGACTCCCTCACCGATATGGACTGGTTGGCGAGTAGTTTGCGGGGTGGATTTAACGAGGGAGATGCGGATTTCATCCACAATGCTTTTGTCTTTGCTGCGTTGAAGTTTAACCTGTTGAATTTAGACCCGATTGGTGGACCAATCTCTGGGAGAGTAACCGCAGCTGATCAAGTTGCTGCCGCCGCGGCACCGCCGGCGTCGCCCCCGTCATTTCTTGGACCCAACATGCCTTCCCCCCCAACTGCACCCTTTGCCTCGGTACTTGTACCTGGAGTTACGGCATGTCATTACCCCGACGAGCGGGAACATACACGGCGCGGTATTGTTCCTTTCGCAGCCGATCCGTTAGGCGGAAGGCCCCAGCCTCTTCAAACCTATACCCCCCCCCCACAGCCTGTGCCCGGGGCTGTGACAGCGGCAGTTCGCCCGCCAGTTGCTCCGGCGGTAGTAATACCGCCCAGACCTACAACACCCGGCCAATTCGTGCCGGCGATCCAAGCGCCTGCGCAACCGCTGAATGCCTACGTGGCCTACGAACAAGCAATTGCCGGTGCCACGCCCACGCAACCGCCCCAGCCCGCCGTTTTACAACGTACTCAAGAATTTATGTCCACGACCCAACGTATTTGCGATTACTGGGCGCACCCCGGCGCATTCAACAGCCGTGCCGTGACCCGAAGGGACGGTGCTACGCCACTGACGTTGCCACCGGCGCCAGCCGCCAATGGGCCGACCTATGCGGTGGGGGATATTCATGGCGATTTGAACCATCTTCTGATGAACCTGATTGTCAGCGGCGCGGCCAGGTTTAGGGGCGGTGAACCGACCATGGTCTTTTATGACACCGTTAACCATGTGCGTGTGTGGCCGCATCAAATTAACGGTGATTTGACACGGTACCGCCTGATTGCCAATATCGAAAAGAACCCGTCCTTTGTCGGCGAACTGGTGGTCATGGGTGACATCCTCGATCGCGGCATGCACTCGGATGAATGTTTGTGCACGTTGATGTCTGTCATGGCCGATGAGCGTGCGCACGGCGGCAATCAACTCCATATGGTGTTTGGGGACCATGAAATCTATGCGTTCTTTCCCGGGCCATTTACGCCCAACTACGATGAAACGCGATCCGTGTGTCCGCCGTCCATTGTGTCTTGGGAAACGGTTGGGTCGTTAATTCGGCACGCCATCGGCCAAGGATGGATGGAATATGCCTACATGGGGCGTGGTGGTTCCACCGTATTTTCGCATTCGTTTTTTACCCAACCGTTTTTAGAAGAAAGTATCTGGCGTCTCCAAAATATCCAAACTCAGCCACCCGAATTTTTGCAGATTATGGGTACGCAGCAGTCCGGTCGCGTGATTTGGGCGATGCGATATTTGCTCGCTCTGCCGGCAGAGACCCAGTGGTATGGCGAAGCGATCGCCGTTGTCTCCGGCTATTTTAATGCCAGCCTAAGGGCCGCGGTTCAGTTTAAGGAAGAAAAACCCGATGTAAATATGTCGGCGATGGCGGAACTCGAACGAGGCAGCTTACCGTTTCTAAACGCCGACCCCGATGTCAAACGCTCACCAATCATGAGTCGCGCGGCGCATTTTGCCGTGTCTTTGCCTCAAGTGGTCGGACATACGAATCAAAGCGGCCACGAGCCTCGCCTGGCCACTGAGGGTGATCACCTGGCAGATCAAGCTCACCCGCCAGACGGCCCCATGTTAGTGGTCGATGTTCAAGCCTCTTATTACTATGAAGGCTCATTGCCACGAAACGATGAATATTTGCGAAGCCACCCCAGAATGGTTTTCCTGATGCCAGATGGCCGCGTCATGATGACTCAAATGAATGATGAAGAGGTACCTGCCTTCAAATTTCACCAACGGCTTCTGCAGAACCCACTTTACCTACCACCGCCGGAAAATCCTTCTCCCGAACCCTATGAAGAGGAAAAACTCTGGGATCTGCCCTCGGAGCCCAAGCCACCACAGCAAGGTGCGGCCGCTGGGGCCGCCTTCCGCGGCCAACCGCCTCGGCAGGTCGATGATGTGGATAGGATGGTGTTTGCGTCGAGCTTCTTAACCACTTCTAGGACCGGAGTACCACCAATATTGGAATACTTGGTACCGCCGAAATATCATGATCTGCCGGCGGTAGGAATTCAAAACTTGTCGTCGCCCACTGGGGAACTTTTGCCACTCTCCGGGTTTCATTTATTTCAGAAAACTAGTGGGGAGCGTCCCATTGTCGGGCGTGTGTACCGGTTGCAAGGGGAGGAAGGTAGTCCTAGACGCGCCATCTTTTTGACAGCTGTGAGTCAAACGCTACTTCGATTGGCACGTAGTGGCTTCCCGATTGCCTTGGAAATGAGCGAGGAATACGACATCAAGCAATGGGCTGATTTTATGCGTATGAACGTTCCGCCCGGTGCAAACTGTTTTTGGGTCGGTAACGTTCTACATATTTTTCCGCGGGGGTATATGCCAAAAACCTAGAGTGTCTTAGGCTAAGCCGCTGCCAACGCCTCGTTGGCTGCCGCAGGGAAAATGGCGACATGATGCTCTACTATCGCATTGAGCTCCAGCTTCAGCGCTGCCAAATCCCGACGCATCAGGTCTTGGTAATGCTGGGTTTCCAGCGTGAGTTTCGGGATAAGGGTTTTGTAATAGCCAATACCGGACATTAGATTTTGCTTGAACTCCTGGAAGTATTCGGGTTTGCGTCCGGTCTGAGCGACTTTTCGTAACTCGCGGCCCAGATAATCGATATACATTTTAAGCTCGGAAATAAACATATTGGGCCGATAGGTATCGTTGAGTAAATTCAACCGACCATAGATGTGGCTGACCATATCAGACAAGGTCGAAATCTTGCTAAAAAAGGCCAGATTGGGTCCCGGACATACAGCAGAACTCAAAGTCCGTTTGTTGGTAATCTTATTTAAAATCAATGCAGGGGCAGCCAAGTCTTCGCATAGACATGCCTTCTGCACCACCGCATTTACCGCAGCCTGAAAATCTTCCGGCGACAACCCTTGCGCTTCCAGAGACCGAATTTTTTGACGCTGATACAATGTGGAGGCCGTGCAGACCGGCTTTTTTGTAAATTCGGTGTTGGACACCAAATGCCCCTTGGGACAGGGGCTGCCAGGCCGACCGGACATGGCCCGTTCCAATTTTTGACGCTCGCTCAACGTATTGCGGACCGTGTTAAACGGCACACCCAACGGCGAGATTTCACTCAAAAACAAATCTTGGGTTCCGGCTGCACGCAACAATTCACGGGTCTCGTCATCGACGGTGGTGACTTCCGGAACCAGCAAAAACGGTGTCGCCCAGCCCGTGCCATCCACCTCGAAATAGTCGCGCAGGAAACGGTCTTCGTTGGCCGTTCCGATACCGCCTTGAACCGTAATGCGGACCGAGGGAATATGCTTAAATGTGGGCCGGTTTTCTCCGATCAGGACTTGGTTACAAATCTCATAAAACTGCTTGGCCATCGCCGAACGGTTCTGCTTAAACTCTTCTAAAATAGGCCCAAGCAAATACCCATCCGTAGCAAACGCATGGCCGCCGCAGTTTAACCCAGACTCAATACGGTGCTCGGAAATCCAAATGCCTTTTTTGGCCAAGAATTTTCCCTGAATCATCGATGAGCGGAAATCGGATACCTTTAGAATAACGCGCTTTTTGATATACCCGTTCTCGTCAGGGAAAAAGTCGTCAAAACTGGAAATATAGGCATAAAGCCTTCGATTAAATCCAGCAGAAAACACAATGGAAGAATGCAATTTACTTTGTGCATACCCCCGTAATGCCGACAACGCGTCAGAGTCTTCGTCGGGGAGGGGTTCGTTTTGTGCGTTGTAGTTCGTGCGGTCAATCTTGGTCATGATGTTGACATCAATGGCCCCTGCACGAACCCATTGCCGTAGCTCCGTCTGCATCTGGGACTTCTTTTGGGAGTCCATGCAACCCAGCATATCCAGGTAACGCAATTTGAGCGGGGATTGATCATCTAACATTTCAAAATATTGGGTCAGCTCCGTGCCAGTCTCAAAAGGCTCAGAACGCAGCTTTTCGATCTGCATGGCCAGTGCGTCATGCATCATATTGAGATAGGCGGTAATCCTGCGGGATCGGTATTCAGGTTCGGACTTGGCAATCGGCGTCGCATCGAGACCAAACTGAGGTGCCCAATGAAGCCGCATGGTTTCATCCAGCTCGTCGTCACCAATGGAAACAACCGATGAAATCCCAAACCGCCCCACCTTTAGCGGCGCATCGATAGTAAATGCCGTTCCCATCACCGGAATGTGGAAGGTATGAACAGGGTCACGATGAATCAAGGTGGTCACTTTATATTCCTTGCCTTATTAACCTGAGGCCTATTGGCCATTTTGCAAATACCGTTACGAAATAGTGAGCAGTATCGACACAAGTCAGAAGGGTATTGTAGCATACTTTTATCGGAGGTTTTAGTGTGCAAGCACAACGTGCCATTTCATTATTGACCGACTCCGATATCCCGCTTTTACCGCTTTTGGAAGAGGCCTTCCGAGTTCGCCAGCAGTACTTCGGTCGCCGGGTCATGATCCACATTATTAATAATGTTCAAAACGGCTATTGCCCGGAGGACTGCGGCTATTGCGCACAGGGCAAAAAATCAACGACGCCCATCGCAGCTTATGGAATGAAATCGGATGAGGAAATTCTGGCCGAGGCCAAGTCCGCCTATGAACGTGGCGCCTACCGGTACTGCATGGTGCTCTCCGGACGAGGCCCTACACCGACCAAAGTCGAACGCCTTTCTCGTCTGATCCGCACCATCAAGGCCCAATACAATCTGCGCATTTGCGTGTCCGCCGGCATCCTCGACGCGCCTTCGGCAAAAGCGTTAAAAGACGCCGGTCTGGATCGGTATAACCACAACCTCAATACGGCCTCTGACCACTACGCTAAAATTTGCTCGACTCATACCTACGAAGATCGTCTAACCACCGTACGCAATGCGCAAAACGCCGGTATCGAAGCCTGTTCGGGTGTCATTGTCGGCCTGGGCGAAAGCCCGAGAGAAGTCGTAGAACTGGCAACCCAATTCTGCGAATTGGGCGTGAAATCTATCCCCATCAATTTTTATATCCCCGTCCCCGGCGCGCCGCTGGCCGCCACTCCTCTGACCCCCGAATACTGCCTGCGGGTGCTGTGTGTGTTCCGACTGCTAAACCCTGACGCCGAGATCCGCGTCGCAGCCGGACGGGAATTGCACCTGCGGTCCATGCAAGTGATGGCATTTTATCCAGCCAACTCATTGTTTTTGGATGGCTATCTCAATGTCAAAGGCAGTCATTTACAGGCAACGTTGCAGATGCTGCGCGATGGTGGTTTTGAAATCGAATCCGAGTGGTCGTTAGACGATTTGCTTCAGACCGAAACCATCCCCACCGAGATTCCCTTAAAATCCGCTGCCGATCTGCATCCTGTCAGCTAAAACCCAGCGTCGCTTTACCATACTTAAAAAAAGGCGTACACTTATTAAGTATGCTAAAGCGATTATTGGAGGGCTCGCCGAATCACAGCTTTTTTCTGTTTGGCGCCCGTGGGACGGGAAAATCCACGTGGCTGCAGGAAGTCTATTCGAAACAACCCCATCTTTATATCGACCTATTGGATCCGGATGTAGAAGAGCGCCTGGCAAAAAATCCCGCATCCCTTCTCCACCAGATCGAAAGGCTGGACGATCAGACCGCCTGGGTAATCATCGATGAAGTTCAAAAACTTCCCAAACTGTTGGACATTGTTCAAATCGGCATTGAAAAATATCGCAAAAAATTCGCGTTGACGGGATCCTCTGCACGAAAGCTCAAACGGGGAGCGGCCAACCTCCTGGCAGGCCGGGCTTTCATTTTTCACCTTTTTCCCATGACCTACCTCGAACTAGGGGAGCAATTTGACTTGCATGCGGGTTTGCAAAATGGCAGTCTTCCGAGTCTTTTTAATCTAGAAAACACACAAGATCGGCATCGGTATCTTCGGAGTTACACGCAAACCTATTTAAAAGAAGAAATCACCGCTGAACAAGTGATCCGAAAATTGGATCCTTTCCGTCTTTTTTTGGAAATCGCAGCCCAGCAAAATGGAGAAATACTCAATTACACCAATATTGCCCAAGACGTGGGCGTGAGTTCATTAACGATCCAATCTTATTTTCAGATCTTAGAAGATACCTTGATGGGCTTTTTCCTCTACCCTTATCATGCCTCTATCCGTAAACGCCAACGCACCAATCCCAAGTTTTACTTTTTCGATCTGGGAGTCAAGCGCAGTTTGGACGGCACCGTTTCTGTCCCATTGACGGAAAATTCCTGCGGATTTGGCAAAGCCTTTGAACACTTTGTGATCGCAGAAGCAATACGGTTAAACAGTTATTTCGAAAAAGAATACCGCTTTAGTTACCTTCGCACCAAAGATGATGCTGAAATCGATCTGATTGTAGAGCGACCCGGAAAACCCTTAGCATTGATTGAAATCAAATCCGCAAAGGCGGTTGATGAACGGGATATTCGCGCTCTTCGTGCGTTCAAAAAGGACATGCCTCAACAAACAGAGGCTTACTGTTTCTCCAGAGACCCCATTGCCAAAACCATCGATTCCATTTCCCTTTTACACTGGCAAGAAGGGTTCAAAGCAATGGGCCTGACTCCGCTGCCAACCGCCGCTGCATGATCTGATTGATCACCGCCATGATTTGGTCTTTACCCACCGGCTTTCCCAAAAAGCGTTCTACTCCCGCTTGTATAATGGACTTGATCAAATTCTGGTCCGAACGTCCGCTAATGACCACAATGGCCGGCCGCAGTGTCCCGGAAAATGGCGCCTCCAACAATGCCCGAATGCCATACAATCCATAGCCATCCGGTAGCCCCAAATCCATGATAATAACATCCATGGGATGAGCCAGAAGCTGCGCTTTTGCTTCGACAATCGATTTGGCCGTAAAGGCCTGGCATCCCAACAAAGGCAAGAGCGCCGACCAAAGCTCAATCAAATCTATATCGTCTTCGACAATCAGGATTTGGGGCCGCCGAACCACTTGTAAATCCGGAGTTGACATCGACGTTATTGTACAAGACCCAAGAACAGGTGCAAGCCCCTCTCATTTTTCGCATCCGTTTTCTTTGTTTAGGGATTGTCTTATACTGTGGGTCCAGGCGCCTGTAGCTCATTTGGATAGAGCATCTGACTTCGGATCAGAGGGTAGGGAGTTCGAATCTCTCCAGGCGCATTTGTATGGGGCTCGCGTCGCCCCCTCGAACTGGCAAAGCCAGATTCGAGCCTCCCCCTCTCCGGCCCCTTGGGCCTTGCCTCTCTTCGTTCGGAGATGTCTCTCTCACTCAGCTCAGGGCTATCTGTACTCCGCGCTCACTGCATCCTCCCTACTCGGTCGGCGTTCGCTTGGTTCCGAAATCTTCGATTTCTCACTCTCCAGGCGCAATTTCGCGAGATCGGCTATTTTCGCTTCAGTCATTTATAACGCTCCGCTAAAGCTCCGCTCCTCGATAAACTCCTTTCGCGAGAAATAGCCGCTGTCGCGAAATCCAATCATCTGCAATTTGATTTCAAACTGAACCACGTAGCAGACTTGGGCGTTCTTCCCAAAGAACCCTCAATAAATCGTGTCTTCAAGATTCCCGTATCGACCGTAACATTGGCGGCCGTCGGAATCGACATGCTGTTTCAGGATCGGGCTCATCTTTTTTCTCTTAAACAATCTGTCGCAATTTGGGCAGCGATAAACATAGGTCGGCCCTGAGGAAAATCTGCTTTGTCGAACGAGGCCTGTTAAAAATGGTCCGGGATTCGACGCCGATCGAGATATAGGCGGAGCCGAGATCGGTCCGACAGCGGAAATTTCAACTCGATATTTTGGCTGGTATGGCAGCTGTGTTAGTTCGACATTTTGAATTTCATTGATTGTAAATGCTTTCGGGTGTCCCGCCTCGCGCTCATGTCCGTAGAAAAGCACCTTTCCCGCACGGCTCTGCCTGAACGAAAGCGGTTCGATCGTACGCGTCCTTCCGTGATAAGTTAGCCTAACGCAAACTCTGTTGGAGGCCGCAAATTGAATTTTCTGGATCGTGCCAAAGAAAGCCGGTTTCGAGCGGTCTATCTTCGGAATCCATTCCGTTTCGCCTGCCGAAGGCGATTTGTAGACAGGTATCGTTTCGGAAGGCGACTTGCCGGTGAGCCAATCGAAAAACGGTCTCAGCTCAGCCCAAAAGACTTCTGGCTCTGGGAGCATTTGGAGTTGGTGCTCGAGCATGTTTTTCCATTCGGCATAAAGCTCTTCTTTTTTTGTATGCGCATCGATGATTTGGAAGGTCGGAACTTCGATTTTTTTGAATTCGCATTTTCTTCCGAGTGTTTTTAAGAGCGTTGGCTTGTCCGGCAGAAGATCACGGTGCCGATAAAGGTGGATTACATCATACAGATCACGGGGGCGCAAACGCTCGGCAAGCGCCCTGATTTTCTCCGCGAATAATTCCTCATAAGCATAGCTTGCGATCTTGAAAGCCGAACTCTCTTTGTCCGAATAAGGATGTACCACGTCCCTCTCTATCGGTTGAAGCACCAAGATTTCATCGGAGGAAAAATCCAATTTAATTTTCGGAATGGATCCCGCACGCGAAAGAGGCCCCACATAGCCGATTTTCCCTTCAAACGAGTTTTTTCCTTTTGGGTTTATGTCGATTTTCACCGAGTCTTCCGGAACTTGAATCCCGCTTGCCTGATAAACCCATTTACCTGCCTTTTTCAGAACATCGGATAGGCTTTCTAGCGTAACAGGACTATTTGCGGTCAGGGTAAAATCGAGGTCCTCGGAAAAGCGATAGGTCTCGAAATAACATTTTTTGAGGCAGGTACCACCTTTGAAAATCCAGTGCGCGGTTTCTGGCTTTGTTGCACGAATCCCGGCAAGAAGCCAGCCGAGCACATAGTCTTTTTCGATGATGTCGGGCCTAAGTCCCGCAATTTGGGCAAATTCCAAAATTTCTTGCTTTGCAATCATTTTCCGTCTAACTCAAATCCTTCCGGAACCCAAAGTCTCCACCGCGTAATAAGTCTTACGCAACTGAGATTGGGATCGATTTTTGCGTTTCCAGCCGAGAGGTTGACTTTGCATGCGTCGATGAGGTCAGTTTTTTCGGAAAACTTTTTCTCCAAAATAAATCCGAGACGCTTAAAAATCGCGCCGTTCTTCATTTGCACAGAGTGGCCAAGAAGTTTTTTGTCATCGGCATATTCCGATTTGAAGTAAGCGTAAAGCATGTCTGTAACCGGCCGAATGCCTCCGCCGATAGTGGGGTCATCAAGCATATCTACGATGGTTTTTGTCGGATCGGAGACACTCACTTTTACGTTGCCTCGCCAAACATTTTGTGTTCCGAAAAAGCGATCTTTCGTGATTGTTCTCAGCACAAAGCGAATATCCTTGAATGTTTGCTCTTTTTTTCGCGGTTGTTTTGTCGTCATTACTGAAATTGAATTATAAATTTGTTCGGTAAAGTCCCAATACTCGGCGGCGCTCCACCCACCGATGTAACAGGGGGCAAATATTTGGCTCGCCACGATCCAGGGATCTTCTATTGGTACTTCGTTAGTACTGGCTTCAAGCGGTACTGATATGTATGCACCGCGCTTGATCCGGGTAACCCACCCATTTTGAAGCCATCGGGCTAGAAGCATGGATGCTCTGTTCGAACTTATGTTCAATATTTTTGAAACTACGACCGGAGTAATAACCCCGGTGCTTTCCCGCAATATTTTGGAAAGTCGTTCTCGAGAAACTTTTCCGAGGCCGGATATTTGTGTTCTGCTCATTTTTCTCGCCTATGGCAACCCGACTCGTTCATCAGTTCGGCGTTGTATCGAAAGTCGAAAGCAATCTCAGGTTCGATCCATAAGTCCATCGCCTGTTTAAAAAATGATTCGTACATTTCTTTTAGCTCAATCTTAGCCTGTGTTTGCATAAGTATATTCATTATGCCAATAAATACAATTTAAGTCAATTATTTCATATATAATGTACTATCCGGAAATTCCGGATAGTTCAAAAAGAGGCCGCCCGAGAATCACGCAAAGCCTGATAACCACTCCGCCGACACTGCTGCGATTTCTCCCAATCATTGATAAACTGAGCGCATGCGTCGGTTGATAATAGGTCTTGTTTTTTGTGTGTTTGCCGTCGCGCCGGTGGCGGCCGAACGGGTGGTATCGCTGTCTCCCGCTACAACGGAAATTGTTGCTGCTCTGGGTGGAAATCTGGTCGGGGTTACCACGGCATGTGACTATCCGCTTACCGTAAAATCTCTACCCCAAGTTGGTGACTTTGTAGGGCCTAGGCTCGAAGATATCGTGGCCGTCCGCCCTAGCCTGATCGTGGGGATCGGCAACCCGAACACCCCGGCGGCGATCAAACTCAAGACACTGGGTGTACCGACCCTGCTATTCGAAAGCCCCCATACGATTGCGGAAGTGTATGCCCTGATCACCAAAATCGGTACTGCGTTAAATCGACCAGAAAAGGCCCAGCGTTTGGTCCAACAGCTCCGCGATCAAATTGCCGCTGTGCGTCCGTTGCGATCAAAGCCCAGCGTTGTGGTCGTGTTATGGACATCGCCGTTGGTGGTAGCGGGACCGCAGACATTTGTGGCTGATGTGATCCGTGCGGCAGGCGGAAATCCGATCGTTGGCGGGACTTTGGACTATCCGAAATTGAGCCGGGAAAGTCTCATGGCACTTCAGCCCGACATCATTGTTTTAGGCGATAGGCAGCTCAAAGGCGACGTTTGGCGCTGGAAACTCCGATCCAAAACCGGCATGGCTACCCGCATTGTCGATACCGTGACTCCCGATCTCTTCTTGCGGCCCGGACCCCGCCTGGGCCAAGGCGCGACGGAACTGTCAAAATGGTTTCGCCCACAATGAAAACCGACCGAGGCGTGTTGATTTGTGCAGGGCTGGCTGTCGTAGCCATGGCCGTCAGCCTGTCTGTCGGAACGGTGTCGATCCCCTTGTTTCCCATTGGGGACTGGACACCGACCGAACGGTTTATTCTGATTGACCTGCGATTGCTGCGGACCGTTACGGCCTTTGTTGTTGGGGCATGCTTGGGGGCATCCGGGATTACCTTGCAAGCGACCCTACAAAACCCGCTGGCCGATCCCTACATTCTGGGTGTCAGTGCCGGCGCCGGACTAGGGGCAGCTCTGGCGCTGTTGACCCCACTTGGCGCGTTGCACCCTTTGATGGTGCCACTGTTTGCATTTGGCGGTGCCCTATTCACCGTCGCCCTGGTCTATGGCATCGTGCGGGCCTCCCGGCGCTTTTCGGTTACCCACATTATTTTGGCCGGCATTATGGTGAACGCCTTTTTTTCCTCCATGACCTTATTGGCTGTCTTTTTGTCCGGTGACCGACTGGTCAGTCTCATGTATTGGTTGATGGGAGACTTGGGGAAAACCGACCGCACGTTGCTATTTTGGCTCACGGGTTGCGCAGTCATAGGAATGACGGCGGCCTTATTGCTGAGCCGCACCTCCAATATGATGGCCTTCGGCGATGACACTGCTGCGGCCTCCGGTGTGGCAGTGGATCGTCATCGGAAATGGATGCTGGTAACCGCATCGTTTTTGGTGGGGATCGCGGTGGCAGGCGGGGGTATCATCGGGTTTGTCGGGTTGGTCATTCCCCATATCCTGCGTCTGGTCATGGGGCATGATTTTCGGCCGTTGAGCCTGGCGTCAGGGCTATTGGGCGGGGCCTTTTTGGTGGCAATGGACACCTTGGCCAGGGTATTGCTGCCGGCGTCGGAATTGCCCGTCGGCCTACTGACGTCCTTTGTCGGCGCACCGTTTTTTTTGTGGTTGTTTTTGAAAAAACGTCCCCATGCTTAAGCTACAAAACCTCACCTTTTCCTATAATGGTGAGCCGGTATTGCGGGACTTGTCCTGCACGATTGGCCAAGGGGAATTTGTGGGGTTAGCAGGACCCAACGGCAGCGGAAAAAGCACTTTGCTCAAAGTCATGGCCGGGCTGCGTTCCCCAACGTCCGGCGCCGTGTTGTGGAACAATCAACCCCTGGCCATACTCTCTCCAACAGTGCGTGCCAAAGCCATCACATGGATGGGCACCCATGTTCCGCCTGCTTTTGATATGCCGGTCCATCGCGTCTTGGAAATGGCCCGATATGCCCATAGGCACTGGTGGGAAGGGTTGGGAAACGCGGACCGACAAGCCATTGCAGATGCGATTGCCTTGACTGGCATTAGACCATGGCTTGATCGGCCTTTTAGCGCGCTGAGTGAAGGCCAACAACAGCTGGTGCAGCTCACCCGCGTACTGGCGCAACAAAGCCGGTTCTTGCTCTTGGATGAGTCCACCTCTCATCTGGACTTTGAGCATGTGCGCCATCTGCTGACTATTCTCAAGTCATTACATCAAAAACGACAAGTGAGCATCCTCTTAGTATCACATCAGCTGGGTATTCTTTCGGCCTGTGCCCAACGGATCCTCTTATTGAGTGACGGTCAACTCGTGGCAGATGGGACTACGGACACCGTATTAACCGATAGCTATCTTCAACGCGCCTTTCATACCACGGTGGGGTTCGAGAGAACGGCGTCAGGGACTATCGTGCCGCGGTATCGTTAGCGCTTAGGCCTTTTGAAACGCCTGCCAAGCCGTTTCAAGCGACGGATTGCGGACCCAGTCCAGCACGTATTCGGCAAATTCGGCACCCGTCACCCCATGGCCGCGGCCGGTAATCACTTTTTTGCGTTCCAAATTGCCACAGATATCCAGCGCCTTCTCCAAGCGCTCTGCCAGCTCGCCATATCCGATATGAGCCAGCAACATAGCCGCCGCCTTGATCATCG
>CAYINU010000022.1:0-22051 GCA_964364855.1 uncultured Candidatus Marinamargulisbacteria bacterium
TGGCCGTTGGCGATGGTGTGCGTGGGAGTGGTGGGGGTAGAACTGGCGAGTGGGATGAATAGGCCGGAGGTTGCGTTGGATGGGGGATATATAACGGGGTCTGGGTATCCGCGGTTGAGATCTGATGGCAAGTTAGAGTCGTATGTGTCTGCGTTGAATGAGTATTACCCGACGGGAGTGGCGTGGGGGAAGTCTTTTCTTGAGCAGGCGCGGGAGAATTATAAGGGGTGGTTGGTGCAGGAGGACGATGCCAACAACGATGGCAAGAAGTATAAACATCTGGTAGAAAACGTTCCCGACTCTGAAGTTCCCACAAAATTCATTTTAATCACGCACAGCATGGGAAACATGGCGGCGCGGTTATATATCTACAGTAACGAACTAGCCGCCCAGGGAAAATATTTCGACCAGGGATTTTACAAAGGGGATGTAGAGAAGGTGGTGATGGTGGCGGCGCCGTTGGAGGGAAGTGATTTGGGGGTGATAGCGCTGGCGTCACCGATCGCGAAATGGGCAAAGGCGGGGAAGCGTGGGCAGGCGGCGGTAACGGGGATAGCTGGCGGAGTTTCAGTAACGGGGAACTATGCAGAAGCATTGGGACCGGCGGCGGAAGCGGTGGCAAAGGCACAGGAGCTGTGGAATATGCGAGGTCGGTTGGAGGGGCCGATATGGCAGGTGAATCCGTTGTGGTGGATGGTGGAGCCTGTGGAGATGTCGGCGTTAATTGGGGAGTACAAGGGGGCTGAGGGGCAGAAGGATTTTTTGTATAAATATTATGGGATAGCGGCGGATGCGCGGATGTGGCATCAAGCGGCAATCGAATTGATGCCGACGGAGTTGGAAGCGAATCCGTATGGGATCCCGATGGGAAAAATCGGCACGGCAGGCCAATCGCAAATTTTAAGAGATTTAAAGGCGATTCAGAAGACGCCTGATACGCAAGAGCCCCGATATGCGATTGTATATGGAGACGGACCTGGGACGATATCTTTGGTGAATACGAGTATTTCGGCGGGCCTTCCTGGGTATGTAGAGGGGGCGGATTCGGCGAACGAGTTTCTGAGTAAAATTGAATTTAAACAGTTTGACTTCAAGCTACAACTGCCGGGTGCAGATGGGATCAAAGGCATCACGTCAGCATCATCTAAAATGTCACTGATCACGAGCCAGCCGGGATTTTGGCAGTTGCCGAGCAGCACGTCACGGTTTATGAGTTTGGTGAATGGGAAACAGATGTTTAATGCGAGTTTCACGCAGAATGGGGATTTTGCGGTACCGGCGTGGTCTGCGCGTGGGGATGGTATTGGATATCTTACGGATGCGCCGCGGATCAAAAAGACATTTAAGTCGGATGGCTTCGACTCATTTTTAAATAACACGGCGCTACCGGAAGTAGCGGCTGTGGAAAGCCTTATCACCCTGTTTTATCTTCCGTTTCCCGGCAATTTTTTGTACGGTTGGGGATCATTTTCCCCGTATCTTCGACTGGCTGTAATCGCTCATTTTACAGCTGAATTTACATCACGGTACAGTCGCGACATTGCACCGATGATGGACGCCCACGGCGAGATCATCGGCGCGCACGACGAGATCATCCAAGCGCTACTAGACACCCCCCGCATTGCATTAAAGGATAGCGAGTACGTCAAACGGGGCCAAAAAGAAGCGCAGCAAGGCCCGTGGAGCGGGATGTATGGGGTAACAGACAACGCGAAGGCGACGACGGTGTCGACGCTAAACAAAGGCAAGAAAGTCTTGCTACTACGCACGGAGGCGGCGGAAGTGGCCAGCGAGGGGACGGGGCCTGGTATCGACATTGAATTGACGGATGGGCGGAGGGGACAATTGAAGGTCTACCAGGTGTCATCGAAGGAAGTGTATGTGCGCGGGGTTATTCAAGACCTAGTGCCGAAAAAGCTGAAAGAATTTTCATATAGCCTGAACTTTTCGGGGTGGACGGATGCGCGTGGGAAGGTGCAAGACGATGGGCGGTTTGAGTTGGGTCCGTTTGTGATGGCGGAGGGGCAGAATCTGATTGCGTTTCGGGCGGAAAATATGGCGGGGAAAAAAAGTAATGATGTGATCAAGGTGATCAAGTCTGGGTTGACGTTGCAACCGGTGTTGGATGGGATCTATCCGACGCCGGATGCGGTGGTGGCCTCGACGTCGTTTGTATTGCGTGTGCCATATCAGAATATGAAGTACAGCGACTCGGTGACGCACAATATTGTGGTGACGCGATTTGAGGTGGATGGGGTGGATCAGATCGGGCATTCTGAGTTTGTGCAGGAGATGGTGACGCGGAACAACCTGCACCGGTTGGAGACGACCTTGCCGGTGCAGCTGGCCGATGGGGTGCATACGGTCAGCGCCTACGCCAAAGATGACTACAACACGGAATCGGCGCTGCAATTTACGTTTGGGGTAGATACCGAGGCGCCGTCGGTGACGGTGACGGGGTCTGTGGCGTTTAATCCGGATCGGGGGCCGTTGTCTGTGGGGTATACGGTGGCGGATAACCTGGCGACGGTGTTGGATCCGGTGACGGTGAGGGTCTATCGAGATGGGGTTTCAACCCCGGTCTATACTCAGATCATCGGTAAAAAAACCCAGGGTTCATATACCTGGACGTGGAATGGGGCGTTGTCGGCGACGGGGAACCGGGTGGCGGATGGGGACTACACGATCGAGATGTCGGCCGTGGATGGGGCGGGGAATGTGGGGCGGATGGCGCAAACGCTGAAAGTGGATCGGGCGCCGCCCGTGGTGCTGGCGATGCACTCCCGCAAAGATACGTATGCCATGCCCGATACGACCTTGGATCTGGAGGTGCTCTTTGATGGCCCTGTTCATGGCCATGTGGTGATCGACCATCCGTCCCGCTCCGATTCGATTACCATTCCCCTCATTCCGTCTGCGACGGCGACATCCGGTACGTTCAATGTGGCGGTGACCCAGACCTTGTCTGATTGGTTTACGGACGGGACATATACGGTGCGTTACGAGGTGAGAGACGATGCCGGCAATGCGGCAAGCCTCACCCAGACATTTGCGGTCAAACGCGTTCCGCCGGTGGTGGCGGCGTTTTCGGCGAGTCCGTTGTTTTTGTCTGCGCGGCAGCAGTACAAGACGACGGTGTCTGTGGCGATTGCGGACCCGGATTTGCCCAAAGCCCCTGTGGCCGAGATGCGGATATATCGGCAAGGGGAGACTGTGCCGTTGAGCACGCAGTTGGTGACACTGAAAAATCCGGGTACGACCGACTGGGCGTATGTGGCGGAGGGGCTGCCGAAGGGGAGTTATCACCTGGCAGTGACGGTCCAAGACAAGTTGGGGAATATGACCGTCCGGGGAATTGATTTTGTGAAAGACGGCGAGGCGCCGAAGGTGGTATATCCGCTGGCGAATAGTTTGGTGAGCGGGACGGTGGCGGTGCGGGGTGTGGTGCTGGATCCGGATGTGGGGAACCAGGCGATGGTGGATGGTTATGAGGTATTTTATATATCCGGCGAGGTATCGATCCAAGGGGCGGCGGACTTGGTGGGGCTGAGCCGAGACGGACGTTTGGTGATCCCGCCGTGGCTCAAAGAGGGCAACACGGGGGAGGTGCGATCTGCCCAAACGCTGGCGTATTGGAATACGGCTGGGTTAAAGGATGGGAAATATACCTTGGTGTTGGCCGTGCGCGAAGGGCGATTGGGGTATACGGCGTGGACGACGGTGCCGGTGTTGGTGATCTCCGAGAAAGCCTTGCCTGCCCAGGACAGTACGGCCATGGGGCGATTGGTACCTGACCCCATACCGCCCGGGGTGGCGCTGGGAGAGGGCAAGGCTTTGTCGGTGGGATTTGAGGTACGAGGGGGGACGGCGAATGTGGCGGTGACGATCGTGAATCGGGGAACGGAAAAGCCGGTGTTTAGTCAGCTGGTTCCGAATGTGGGGGGTCCGGATTATATCGGCAAGCCTGCCAGTCTGCCGCGCCAGCCGGGGTGTGTGGTGTATCAGGATGAGACGGGGTTGTGGCATTTGGCGTTTGTGAGTGATGGGACGGCGGTGTCTCAGCAGGTGATGTTGATGGGGGACAGTGCGGAGGGATTTGCGGTGCTTTCGCAACACAACGTATCGGTATCGTCCACGGGGCCGCTGTTGATGGTGAACCATCGGGGTACGGCGGGGAGTTTGTCGTTTAAGCCATCGGCGAAGCAGTGGACGGTGCAGTACCTTCGAGAAGGGTTGGATCCGTTTCTGGCCGGGGGAGAGGTATTCGTCGGCGAACAGTTAAAACCCGCGGCGACGAATCCGATGGTGATTTCGGAACGGACTGGTGGGAAGCGGCGGTTGGCGTGGGACGGCCGTGTGGCCAACGGTGCGGGATGGGCAGACGGGGGTGCTTATGAGGTGCGGTTTACGGCGGAAGGGGCCACCGGAAGAGGCTATGCCCAGCAGGCGTTTCCGCTGACGGTTGAGACGCCGTTTGTGGTGACGGAAGTGGCCGGGGAAGCGCCGCCCCCTTTTATAGATCCGTATATCAAAAGCGAGGTATGGAGCTGGCGATTTACGGTGTCGAAAGCCACCGTGGCCCATGCGGTGGTACGAGCGGCGTCGGGAGAAACGGTGGCGGTGCTGTCGGATGGGGCGCTGTTGCAGCCGACGGCGTTGACGGCAGCGCATGACATCCGCTGGACTGGCACCCGAGGCAGTCAGACGCTACCGGAAGGACGTTATGAGGTGGTGGTCAGTCTGCGGCCCCGGGATGGTCAGGGTGCGACGGTAGAGAAAGTGTTTCCGGTGGCGTTACGAAGTTCAGGTGCGACACGTCTGGATGCGACGACGGTGCTGGCGCCACTCGGGACGGAAACGATGGTAAACGGAGAAAAGACGCGACTGGTGACGGGGGGTAATTGGCTGGGGTGGGATGTGCAGGCGGAGGGGCGGCTATTTGCGCCGCTTAATTTTACTTACGAAGTGGGCGTCTCGAATGTGAAGCAGGTGGTGACGGCGTATCCGTATGTGCCGTATGTGTTTGTGGCGCATCGGTGGTATGACAACATAACGTTGTTGGTGGAATGGAGGGTGACAGCCACGATGCAGGACCGCCTCGAGTGGGTACGCAATGATGAGGGTTCTGTTGGCAACCCCTCCGGACCTCACTTCGCGCTTTGGAATAAGCCGCGGACCGAGGTGTTTGAGGGAGCAGAAATGGTGACCCTAAACGCGGGTCAAACGGCATTCGAAATCCCGGGGGCCCTAGCGCTCATCAACCGCACGATCTTGGATGTCAACGGGAGCGAATTGAATCCCAACAACATTCCTCGTGCTGGTTTGGAAAAACTCACGCTGGGCATGCAGATCAAAACCCCGGATGGACGGCTCATTGAAAGCCTGACATGGGAAGTGCCCCGGGTCTTGCCCGAAGACTTTGATCAGGGCCGACTGCCCAAAGGCGATATCAGAGCCAAGGGAGCGTTTGCGGTTGCGGGGGGTGTCACGGTTAGGGCGCCAAAAAAAGAATGGCAAACTCTGTTGGACGACTACCGGTACGGCGGAAGCGTTCGCACCGCCATTCGTTCCGAGGTCCAAGCCAGCCAGTTCAAAATTCGATTGTCATTGGAAGAAGATTTCCGGTATTCCAGATTGAACAACCGCTACTTCCCCGCCTTTGGGTATGTGAATGCCCGGGACCCGGCGTTGCGGCTGGATTTTGCGCCATACATGACGGATCCGGCGGTGCTGGGATTCCCGGCGACGGGATATTTTGAGTCGGCATATGATGTGTATGCAGAGCTAGAGCAGATTTACAAGGACAAGAGTCGGAATTGGTCGCAAAAGATCAACAGTTTGGTGGCGGAGCTTTCTCGGATAAAAGGTCAGTCCATGACGGTTGAGACGGCGTTGGGACAGCCGGCGGAGACGTATTTGTCTGGCGAGCATTTTGAGTTGATTCCGGTGAATCTGGACAATACGAACAGCAGCGGATGGTATACGATTTTGCCACCGATTCGGCCGTTGTCGGGTGCGGAGATTGCAAAAGGGCTTAGATATGAGATCAAGACCGACAAGCGGGGGACGGTGCTGGTGGGTTGGCCGGGATCTGCCATCCGGGCGGAGGTGTTAGGGATGAATCTGAAGAACCGCAAGGTTGCGCAAGACACCAATTATCTGATCAACGACAAGGCGAGGATCGACACGCTGAGATTGGGGACGATATCGGATGGGAGTGTGTTGGATTTTGGGACGGCGCCGTTGATGTTAATCGATGAGTCCGAGCTAACGGACGGGCCCACGCAATTTCGTATGGTGGGAGACCTTGCATTTGAGAGGGGGAAGAGTCGGTACACGTTTGAGAATATGGCGGTGGTGGTGGCGGATAAATTGGGTGCGGACAATATCATCCGATCGGGATTTGATGTGAGCATGACCCAGAATCCGCTGGCGACGGATCCGCCGGGATATGAGACTGCGATTCGGTTAAACTGGGCCAACGGGGCAGTGGCGGCAGATGTGGATTGGGGACTGTGGGGCCGGCCGTGGACGTCTGCGTCTGATCCGATGTTGTGGGGGCAAGGCGGACGGTTGCAAGGAGAGGTGGTGGGTTTTTCGCCGGCTGCATTTCGGCAGAGTTTGGGTGGGGACAAGGTGGCCTATGTGAGTGGGTACCCCGGTTTGGGAACTCCTTCATTAGAGACAAGAGGGGTGGCGTCGATTGGGGCCCCCGCACCGAGCCGAGTTACTACGAGCGAGGCTGTGGGGAGTCGGAATCGACGACAGGACCCCGATGGAATCGTTCGGGTTAAAGAAGGGGTGGCGGAAGGTCCATTACATAGCTTGCTTTGGAAGCAAAACGGCCGATGGGTCCCCAATCCCCACGTGATCGTGGACCGCTGGACGGACCTGCATGTGGTGGATGTGCGCGGGGAACGGCATCCGGATGTGGTGGCCTTGCCTTCGCCGCGGGATACGTTGCAAAACGAGGGGTTTGAGTTACGGATGGGCAGGGTGACCCAACCGAGCTCCTATGTGCCGATCTATGCGAATCGGACTGTAAATCCGGGGACCTATCGGCTCTGGTATAGACAGGGAGAGGCTTGGAAAGCCATCGAGGGGGTATCGGAAGAGCTGCAAAAAAGACGACCGGATTTGCTTGGGTTTTGGAATGTGTCTCGGTTAAACGGGACCTATGATTTGCGGGTGGACGATGTAGCGGCCAATCAGACCGGGATTGTGAGTGTGCAGATTGGGACGCGTGTGAGTGCTGGGGAAAGCGCGACGGTAGAGAGCCCGTATGGGCGGGTCAAACTGAATTTTGCCAAAGGGTCGTTTGGCAAAGACACGTTGGTGACGGTGACGCCGGTGTCGCTTGCGGATGTGCATGTGAGCAATGTCCCCGATATCGCGGGGTTGGATTTTATGCCGATTGTGGAGGTGTTGCCCGAGGGTGCGGATTTTTCTCAGATGTCGTCAAAACCGGTGCTCATTTACCAATACACGAAAGAGGAAGTGGATGCCCTGACCTTTCAAAACGGCAAGCGGTATCCGGGGTTACAAAAGCCGGTGGATTTGGACAATGTGCATATCTATCACATCTCGGCGTCCGGGAATTTGGAACGTGCGCGCACAGCACCGGGGCGAGAGTCACGGTGGTTGGATCTGGATCAGGATGGGGTCAAAGGCAGTGGGGGAGATGTGTATCAGATTGCAGCGGAATTGGATCACTTTTCGATTTATGCGCCGCTGGAGGGCTGGGTTCCGGCGACGCCCAAATTGTCCGGGCTAACGCCGAAGACGAACCAGGACACGGTCAGTTTGGTGGGGTATTGGCAGCCGGAGATGAATGGAGAGCCGTTGCGGATGGTGTTGTATGCGGATGACGATGGGCGGTTTTTGGAGGAAAAGGACGCCACGCCACCGCAACCGGTGACGGTGTCCGCCGAACAGATTCAAACGCTTTCGGGGAGTTCGGACACATTTCGGCTGAGTGATGTGCCGTTGCGCTTAGCGACGACGTATTACACGCTGACTTATGAAAAAGACGATTTAAAGATTTTGAACCGGCCCTATGCGACCACCGCTATTGAAAAAGACACGTCACCGCCGGTCATGACGTGGTTGACACCGACCGCTGACCTTGTTGATCGATTGGTCAACCCGACGCTGGGGTTGCGGTGGCAACCGCGTTTGAGCCTGGACGAGGCCGGGGTGGTCAATATTGCAGTATTGGATGGTCATGGCCGTACCTTACAGCAATGGCAGCAGCGCACGCCATCGCCTAACGGAACGGAGCCGCACGGCGGCGACCGCGAGGCTTTTGCCGAGCGTGGAAATCAAACCTTGTCTTGGGGAGGGAGTACCGATGTGTCGGATATGGTGGGGCCCGGTCAGGGACAGGCGGTGGCCGATGGGAAGTACACTGTCAAATTCTGGGCCGTTGATGAGGCCGGAAACATATCTGCTGAGACCGACACCGAGGTGGTCGTGGATACGCAAGCGCCTCACTTATCGGTGACGGCGTTGCCGGGATGGATTTCCTTTGGTCAGTCCGGTGTGGGGTCCGGAACGGCTGTGCTGTCGGATGGTGTTGCGCTCAAATCGACCCAATTGGTATTGCGCTCTCCCATAGGTGAGGGTATGGCCACTACCATCGTAGCGATGTCGGGACGCACCACGGCGGATGCGGTTGTTGATATCGGGGGTACCCTTTTGACACCGGCCATTCGGACGCGTCTCACTCAAACACCGGGTGTTTATGCTTGGGAGTGGACGGCGATGGATTTGGCGGGGAATGTCACGACTGCATCCGTGCCGGTAATGGTAGACCATGATCCGCCGCAATGGCGTGACGTAACCCTCTCCTCCCCCACAGCCAATGTGGCGTTATTGAATGGGAAGGGCCTGTGGGTCAAAGCCGTTTTGAAAGACGATCTTCAAAAGGGCAGGCCGTTGCCGGTGCGCTTTGCCGCCAGACGAGGCAGCCAGGAGATGGCGCTGGGTGAGGGGCAAACCGACGAAAACGGGCAGATACAGTGGGTTGTGCCCTTGCAGGCTGCCTTTGCCGGAGACGGTGAGTATGAGTTGGTGTTGACGGGGTCTGACGGAACCAACAGCCAAACGACAACGGTCAGTATGACGGTAGATGTGACGCCGCCGTCTGTGTTGCACATCGACACGTCCGGTGACTTGTTGCGGGGCCTGGGCGGCGGCGGAGCGCTGGCCTTTCGGTTCTCCGAACCCATCGTGAGCGGAAATGTGCGGTTGGCTCTTGAAGGTGGGGAAACGGTGGCGGTGCCTTTTATTGCCGATGGCGTAGAGGGGGTCGGTGACAAACAAGTCTGGGGCTGGCCGGCCTCTGCGAATGCGGAGGGACGGTATATGGTGACGGCAACCTATGCGGATGCCTTTGGCAATGTCGGCGAAATGACACCCCTCTCTTTTCTCATCGACCACCAGCCGCCGACGGCGACGGTGAGCGTGCCCCCGGCCCCCAGTGACCGGGTGCCCGGTGTGCTGGGGATGCAGGTGAATGACAACTTGGCCCTGACGGTGGGGGTGACGGTGGCCTTTGACAATGGGGGGAGAGTGGTACAGATGGCCACCACCACAGCGACAGTGAATACAGGGGTGGCGTTGCCGTTGCCGGTGGGGTTGATGGGGCCATCGGATCCCCGTTTGGGGTACACCGTGACGCTGCGGGATATGGCGGACAACGTGGCGGTGGTAACCGGATCGGTGACGGTGGACCGGTTTGCCCCGCAAGTGACGGTGCTCAGCGCGGTGACATCGGGGAATGTGATGGTGGTGAAGTTGCGGATCAAAGACGTGGATTCCCCGAAAGGAGGTTCGGTTTCCGTCCGGTTGATGGACACCCCCCGGAGCCGCACGGCGGCGACCGCGAAGCGGTAGCGAAGGCGTAGTCAAAACAAACGGCGGCGACCGCGAAGCGTTAGCGAAGGCGTAGTCAAAACAAGGGCCTTTACATAACCGTTATAAACAAATAAAGTGATCTAAAATATAACGTGTAAGAGATAAAACTTAATTATCGGGGTCATGTGGTAAATCATTTCACTTGGCGATGTAAAACGTGGCGGTACTGTGTTGTGGCATCTGTGTGGATGGCCATCGCAGTCAGTTTAATGGGGGTGTCAGAACCTGCCTATGCCGACTTTGAGTTGGGTCAAGAGTGGGAGACCAATGCCACTGTTAATGTCGCTGATGTGGCGGATGGTCGATACGTGGTGAGTGTAGAGGTAACCGACACTGCGGACCACCTCACCGTGGTGACGGCGGCGGCCACGATTGATCGGACACCTCCAGAGTTGGCGGTGACGGGCAACTGGACCGTGTTTAACCTCCCTGGTGAGAGCTTGGCGTTGACGCTGAATGTGACGGATGCCAGTGGCGGATCACTGGCTGGCCAATTGCGTTGGGAGGGTGGCGTGGAGTTTCTCGTTGCCTCAGCAGAAGGCACCGCGACGCGTGTGACCCTTCCGGTGAGCCGCTTGCTGTCCGGATTGCCCACGGCTGGTGTTGGATTTTCGACGACGATTCCCCTCACGATTTTGGTTTCCGACACGCTGGGCAATGTGGCCAGCACGGTATCGGCGGTGACGGTAATCCAGTCCTTGCCATCCCCCATACTCGCACACAGTGTCTATGCCTCGGAACGGGTGCCCTTGACCGTGACGGCCGACACCGCTACTGCCTGGGCGTTGGCTGCCAGCGTACCGGATCTCCGCATGGATATCGACCTGGTGCGGTCTGACTCTACTGGGGGCTGGGTCAGTATGCAGCGTCTCCAGTCGGGCCCGCTTGCCCAGATGGCGCAATGGCAAGGGATATTAAATCGTCATTCTGTGCCGGATGGTCTGTCCTACGCGTTCCGGACCACTTACCGCAGGGGCACCCAACAGGTTGGCCAAACCGTATATGTCGACTGGCCGGTGCGGGTGTGGAATAATCCGCCGTCCGTGGACACGCTCATCTTGTCCCGAACTTGGGTGGCCACAGGCGATGTGGCCGTGACGGGAACAGTCCTGGCGGATGCCAATCCGGATGTGGATGTCGATTGGATTGTGGCCGCCGCATCGGGTGATACGGTGCTGGCTGGTACGGATACACTGGGCGGATTTTCCGGCTGGCACCAATCGGCTGGCGCCCTTCCCGAAGGGAACTACGCACTGCAAGCCGTTGCCCGCTCCGTATATGGGTACACCAGCACTTTGAATCGGTCTTTTGTGGTGGATCGCACACCGCCCGTGCTGCAGTTTTCCTCGCCCCTAGTCAATGCCGTGATGCACGTCTTGGAAAAGCCGGTCTTGGAATTTGCCGCTACCTCCAATGAAACCCTGGCTTTGGCCAGTGTGATCGTGCTCACCGAAGACCGGGTTCCCACACCGGCGGCTCTGGCACTGCGCGTGGCATCCGATACCGTTACGGTGGTGTGGGATGGCCGGCGGGATGCGGCGAACCTGTTGCCGAATGGGCGTTACCGGGTAGAGGTAACGGGTGTGGATTTGGCTGGTAACCCCTCCACGGTGGGGATATGGGTGAACCACGAAATGTCTGTGCCAAAAATGTGGGTGGAGTTGCCCGGACGGCAGTCCGTCGCTCCCGGAGTGACGACAGCAATGGCCGTAGTGCATGTCGAGGAGACGTTGGCTGATGTGGATGTCGAATTGCTGCAAGAAGGCAATCGTACTCGGGTCATGAGCCTGGGTTACGAGGGCATCCAACAGATTGGGGCGGGCAATTATGCGGTGACTCTGGATGGCCGTGATGGCACTGCGACACCGCTGCGCGATGGGGGATATATTGTGCGGGCCATCGGGCGCAGTCGGGCGGGATCAAAACCCCTGGAAAGCGAAGTGCGACTGGGCGTCAACAGTGAAGTGCCTGTGGTCATTCCACGGTTAGTAGACACCTTGTGGATCCGCTCCCGAACGCCGTACGTTGTTCAAAACCTATCTGCAAAAAGCAACTGGGCCATGGCGGCGACGTTACAAACGGCAGAGGGGCAACCCATCGGCACGCTGTATCAGAAGGCGCTGTATAGCACTGAAAACGTACCTGCGACGTTGTCGGTACCGGCCGAAATCATGGATGTGCAATCCACAGGCACCTACCGGATTGTGGTGACGACTGAGACGGATGCGGGGGTGACGGCTGCGTCCATGGTGACGTTTAACTACCAGCACACGGTGACCGGAAACGTCATGGCCGCTCTGACGCCCCTGCGTCCTATGGACGACACCGGAGGGCAATTGGCCTATCTGACGCCGAATGGCGATGGGCAAGCGGATATTTTTTCGGCCCAACTTCAGGTGGATACGGTATTAAAAGAAAGCCAGGTGAGTGCGTGGATCGTGTCTGAAACCGACGAGCAGATTGCGACATTAGCCATTGCTCTAAAAGTCACCCCTGTGCAGCTCCAGGTCATTCCCGCGGAGCTGAAAGAAGGTCATTCCCGCGAAGGCGGGAATCCATTTGGGAACCTGGATCCCCGATCGGAGTCGGGGATGACCGGGGATGCCACCCCTCTTGTCTCCTTAAAATGGGATGGGAAGGGGGCCAAAAATACAGGTGTTTCGGATGGTAAGTATGGCCTCGTTGTTCGCATGGCCTCGCCGTATGGGGATGTGTTAGATGAGAAGCGATGGCCGGTTTGGGTGGTGGCGCAACGGCCGCAAATCGTCCAGGCCCAACAAACGCCGATCTATTGGAACCCGGATCGCGGAAATCTGGTCACACTGAATGTGCAAGTCAATACCTCTGCCCTTGCCGACGCGCCCGTGGAAGCGAACTGGCAACTGGTATCGACGGGTAGTGTGATTATCCCCTTTGGACCCCTTTCTTTACCCGCGAACAAGGGTGTGGAGCTGGTACCTGATGCGGCGAGCGTGTCGCAAACGGCCAGTGCAGACGGATCATGGCAAGCCGTGATGACGGTTAGCGATGTGTGGGGAAACACGGCCTCGGCGTCGGTGGGGACGGTATGGGTCGATCGGACGCCGCCGCAGTTGGGCGGTTTGCAGGTAAAAGACGCCCTTCACACGGATGCCGTGGAGATCGTGCCGACAGACCAGGTGGCGGTAAGCCTCCATGCCGAACCGGCAAGCCTGCTGACGCTGTGGGCCGGGGCGCAGCAGATTGCGACGGCGTCTGCCCAGGTGGGAAGCACGTCGATTTCTTCTCGGTTGGCCGATGGATTTTATGACCTGCGTGTGACCGCGACTGATAGGGCGGGTAACGTGGCCTCCCAAAGCGCAAGCATTGTTGTGGATACGGTGGCGCCGCAAGCCGTGACGGTTAACGTCGTGCCCAGCAGTCAGATCGGAATCGCCACACCGGTTCAGTTCCGCATATCGACAACAGAAGCGCTTTCGGCTGCGGTCTTGTCTGTGGGTGGCCAGTCTTTGCCGACGCGCGTATCAGCCAACATGGCTGCGGCCGAATGGAGCGTCCCCGAGGGGATGGCGTCCCCGGTCAGCATTGTGCTGGATGCCGTGGATCTGGCGGGTCATCGAACCGTCGTGACACTGCCCGAAAGCCCGACAGTCGATGCCATTCGTCCCGTGATTTTACACACCCAGTTACCGGTTGCGACGAACAAGGAGACACTATTGGTGGGCGTCACGGCATCGGAGCCGGGATGGATTGCCATAGAGAACAAATTCCTCCAACGGGGTCCTGTCATCGATTCCAACTCCCCACAGTCTCATTCGGAGAATACCTCATTCGATGCGGGGACCCCAATCGATGCCACCCCTCTTGTCTCCAAAGCAAAACTCAGTCCCAGTGGGGTTGTGTCAGTATCATTAAAATCGGGCGTTAATCAATTGCAATTGATGGCCTTAGATGAAGTGGGCAATTCCAGTGCGATGGTGACGAGGTCGGTGATCTACGAAACCGAGCCGCCATATATTCGCAGTTTATCAATACCTCAGGCCGTGTTGCGCGAAGGCCATTACCGCGTCACGGTTAATATCTCAGAGGCACTGGAAGCGAGTCCCACCTTGAGTGTGGCTGGTGGTATCGAGGCGGAATGGGATCTGATTCCTGCCTTAAATGACAGTGGTGAGGTGCTCGGTGTGTTGGGAGTGACGGTGAATGCGAGGGCGACGGACAACGCGACGGTATGGATGACCCTGACCGACATCGCCGGTAATATGGCAACAGCGCCTGTGAGATTGGAAACCGATACCGTTTCGCCAACGGTTTTGGTGACGGGATTACCCGGTCAAATGGTCTATCAGTGGCCGACGTTAAACGTCTCATCAACTGACAATCGGGGCGCATTGTCTGTGCGCTATGCTTGGAATGACGGTCCGTGGCAGGCGATTGAAGGCGGTACCGCGTTGTCCACGGGGGACCTGGATCCGGCCCAGACCACACATCGGCTGATGGTGGAGGCGACGGACGCGGCAGGAAATGCGGGTCATTTTGAAGGGACCCTACGTGCCGATGTGCTACGACCCTACGTGACGGCTGTCGCCATGACGCCAACAATTAGCCGTGAAGGCACTGTGTCGATAACCATCAAAACCCACGGTCGTCCGGTGACACCTGATATGGTGATCCATGCGCGGCCTGTGGTGTGGACGGACCGTACAGACGCCGGCGGATATAGTCAGGCGTTTTCCGGTACCTACCGTGTACTGGCCGACGATGTCCAAGGCACGGCGACTGTGACGCTTTCGATTCCGGATACGACCGGCCAAATTGTGGTTTCTGATGATGTCCTTTTGGCGATGTCGGGACCGCTGCAAATCGATACCATTTCCCCGGTTGCGACGGACTCGGTTTTGTCTGGCGCCATCCGTGCAGACGAAACATGGTTTGCCAACGGTGATGCCATTACCTGGACATTGGCCTTGTCTGAACCCGCACAGATTAATAGTGGGCTTCCCCTGACGGCGACGGCCTCGGTGTCGGGAAAAACGATTTACCTTGTACTCAGTAAAACGGCCGAAGGCCCGCAAACCGTGACGGTTTCGCTTTCGGATGTGGCCGGCAATGAAACGCCTATCCCCTTGACCTGGGTGTGGGACGGCGTGTTGCCCACGGTCCAATCCGTGGTGATGACCAACGGGTTTGCGACGTGGAATGGAACGGAAAGGCCGGTATTGGGTGCCCGGGATACCCGCATCAACTTGGTATTTGACGAACCGGTGACGGCTTCGGCGACGGCCGGACTGACCCTATCAGCTGGCCAACAGCAGGTGCCTGCCCGAGATCTGACGGTGTCGGGGAATCAGGTGACGGCCATGTGGCCAGCGGCCAGTTGGCAGGGGTTGGGTGACGGTGACGTCTCGCTTGCCATCTCAAACTTTGTTGACCGGTCCGGAAACAGTATGACGGCGGCCGTGGTGACGGCCCAAGTGGATACGACACCACCTGTTTTAACGGAAGGCATCTGGCAAAGTACGGCGCTTGGTGTGACGCAATCCGTATTTGACGAAGACGGGCGCTACAAACTGTCCGAATCGGGTGCCCGATTGACCTTCACTTGGTCAGAAACCATCGCCACGCCGACCCTAGCGCTTCATTCACGATTTTCAGGAAAAACGGTAGCCGTTCCGCTTGCGGCTCACGACGGCATGACCAGTACGGCCACCGTCCAATTGGGATCGGATTGGACAGCTGAGCCCCTCAAAGACGCCATCGTCCTTGAACCCGTGATTGTGGCCATGGACCTGGCCGGAAACGCCGTGGTCATGCCACGAACGTTTCTGGCGTTGGATGTGCAGGCCCCTCAGGTGGTCGAGAGGGGCGTGGATGGCGGGGCAAGGGATGGCGAAGGGTATGCCGTCATCAAGCCATATGGCGTAAGTGGGGAAGAAGACGAATTGCGGTTTTGGGTCGGATTTTCAGAGCCTACCTATCAACCGGTCATTAAGATTTATCGTGTTGCCGCAAACGAAGCGGACGATGTCCTGATTCGTCAATTGGATATGACTTCCAAGTACGTGACAGGCAATCTGGATACGGCCTTTTCAGTGGGCGGATCGGCTGCCCAGCGTGCAGCCTTGGGTGCTGCGTTTGACGGGTTGCAGTTCAAATGGGACGGGAAAGACGGCCAGGGAAAATTGGTGGGGGGTAGCGGCGATGATTTTTACCGCGTCAAAATCGAAGCGCGGGACCGGGCTGGCAATTGGGCCGTGCAAAACCTGGAAGGTCTGATCAAAGTACGCAGTATGGATGTGGGCGTGCACGTGGTGCAAAACCGCAGCCCAATTGCCTCGCCGCTGACCGGAAAACCGGTGGAGACGGACGTCGTATTTGCGGTATATAGCCACGACATCAAATCCAGTGCGGACTTTTTTGAAAAATATCCCACGCGGAATTTGCGGGCCTTTTCGACCCTGCCCAAAGTGGGTCAGTATCGGGCTGTGATTCGGGATGGCTTTGGAAACGTGGTTCGCACGCTTGAAGAAAAACCATTGCGTGTGAACGACTTTTTTGTGCCTAAGACCATGAGATGGGATGGCAAAGATGACAGGGGAAACGTGCCGCAGCAGGGCCGGTATTTTGTTGAAGTGATTGTTTCGGACAATGCGGGAAATGCGGCGACGACCAATGTATCGGGTAACGATTTGGAGATCCAGTGGGATGCCACCCCACCGGTGCTATCGGAGGTGCATGTGCCGGGGATAGCCCAAAATAGCCAGGGAGCCTATGTGACCAGCATAAACCAATTGGAGATGGCTGTATTGGGCACTGATACGGGCTCGGATGTGGCAGATGTTCGGACGGTATATCGTCTCAACACGGGTGCTTGGACATCAGCAGCTGGGCCCCTGCCGTTGGACAACAAAGAAGGGGATCAAACGCTCGCGATCGCGGTAGTGGATGCGGCGGGCAATACGTCCAATATTCGGATACTTTCTGTATTCCGAGATACGCAGCCCCCTGTGGCTACGCTGAGCTGGACTGGGGCGTTGGATGGCGCCGGAGGAAAAGACGTTTCTGCAAATGGCCAGGTTATGATCACGGTGACCGATGCGCAATATGACACTGGGACCGCTGCATGGATGGGCGCTGCCATTCCCTTAAGTGCCGGTCAAAATACCATTGGGCTGTCCGGAGGCCCTGATGGTGACTACGTTTTGCAAACCGTCGTTCGCGATCTGGCCGGCAATACGACTGTGGTGAATCAGGCCGTGCATGTGGATAAAACACCGCCTACCGTGGACCGAGTCTCCGCAGGTGGATTTACCCGTGCGTTACAGACGCCTGTCGTCATAAAGGGACGGGACACCAGCACTCCCATGGCCGTGACGGTATTTCGAAGCGGTTCGACGGTAGGCAAAGCCGAGATCGCGGCAAGTATAGGTACCTACGAAACCATGGCGAGTGCGCCTGGCGAGGGCCGATACAACATCACAATTGACTTGCGGGACAGACTGGGTAATCTCAACACTTTCAGCACGACATGGGTGGCGGATCTTACGCCGCCGGTGGTGTCGGTTTTGGAACCCGATGCGGCTCATAAAGCGGGAAAATGGTACACCAAGCCCGAGGCGGTGATTGCGGTCCAAGCCGAGGATGCCGTTGCCGGGGTTAGCCAAATCCAGTATGCGTTTAACGAGGATCCATTACGCCAGGTGCCGGCAGACGGAAAACTCCGGTTTGATGATGGTATATGGCAATTGCGCATTGTGGCCACTGATGCGGCAGGGAATTCGCGTGAGCAAACTCGCACCTTCTATAAAGATACAGTGCCTCCACAGCTGCACTTGGAGAATGCACCTTCCGGGTGGTCCAATCGGCCCTACAGCATCCAAGTAGTGGGTTCGGACAATTCCACAGCCTGGTCGGGAGGTCTGACCTACTATGCCGCCTGGGGTCGAGACCCCGTAGTGTCTGCCGCAGATCGTTTGGCGGGTACCAGTATCCCGGTTACGACGGATGGCGAACGGGAGTTGCGGGTGATGGTGGTGGATGAAACGGGTCATTCGACTCGGGTGTCTTACGTGGCCAAGCTAGATTCCACCCCCCCGGTTCTGGACAACAGCAACGCGCAGCGGATTGTGATTAACCCCGGCTCGATACAACGGTCATTTGACGGAAACTGGTCCAATGTCAATACGCCGCTGACCTTCCGGGCGACGGATGCAGGCGGATCGGCCCTAGACAAAATCTGGTACGAATGGAGTGCGGTGCCGGATGACGGTCACCACACCCAGATCAATGTGGACGGTGACACCTCGGTTGCCAACATCCCTGTACCGGAAGGTCATAGCGCGGTATTTATACGGGTGTGGGACAAAGCAGGCAACGAGACCTGGGTGGTGTATGAGCGCTACATCGACACGCAAGTACCTGCGGCGTCGGCAACGGTGTTGAACGGGTGGCAACGGGCCACCCATGTGGAGGCCACGTTCAGAGACACCGGGACGGCGGGGCCGGGGCTGCGTACGGCGGCGTATAAATGGAATGGCAATACGTGGAATTACGTCGATGTTCAAGGTCGAAGGGATCTGACGTCCGCCTTGCAGCTCCCGGCAGCGGACGGGGTACACACCTTGACCCTGTTGGTGCAAGACTACGCACGCAACTCTGCGGAGTGGACCGGCACCTATCACATCGATCGAACAGCACCGGAGGTCGGGTTCAACAACAACGGTGATCATTGGCAAAAATCCTGGCCGGCTGTGGGACTGGTCTACTCCGACGCTGGTGGGTCGGGGGTTACTCAGGCCAAAGTGCGATGGCAGGACGGTTCCGAATTCGACGTTCCGGCGTCGCGGACGCTGCCGCCCCGAGAAGATGGGGATCACGTAGTGACGATGCGAGTCCGGGATGGCGCGGGTAGTGAAACCATCCGATCCGGGAGATATCGTATTGACACCCAGGCGCCGTTGGTATCGGCCACCGAGACTGGCGCAAGATGGACCCATACCTGGCCGGCCATCAACCTATCCGTTCAAGACGCGAATGTACCGGAAAAGCGATCCGGCTCGTTTTATCGACAAGTTCAGTGGGACGGCGGGCCCTGGATCAATCTCAATCTAACCGATTTCCCCCAAACCCTGCCCGATGGCCAGCACGTGCTCCATGTCTGGGCCAATGATTATGCGGGGAACGAAACCGATGTTCGCTACACCTATTGGATAGATACCACCAAACCGGTCATCGAAATTCGAGGTTGGAATGCGGCTTGGCAACGCGATCCGGCCTCTTTGGACTTGGTAGCCAATGATGCGATGTCCGGCGTCCAGTCGGCGGGATATCGATGGGGATCGGGCGCTTGGCAGGCCTTTTCGGGAACAGTGACACTGCCAGGCGGATCATTGCCTGAGGGGGAGACTGTTTTGAATGTTCGTGTGATAGATCATGCCGGAAACGAGCGAACGGATACCGTAGTAGTCAGGGTAGATCGCCAATCACCTGTTGTCAGACTGAACCGCGGCGAACCAACGGCAACCTGGATGACCCAATATCCGACCATTGTGCCGGAAATTGTAGAACAAGGGAGTTCTGGGATCTCATGGATGCGGTATCGGTATGTGAACGTTCACACGGGTGCCGTGGGAGACTGGATCAGCTACGGTTCCGGAGCGCTGATCGTTCCGGCAAACGATGGCCAGTACCGCCTGGAGATCGAGGCGCAAGACGTCGCAGGAAATGTGGGTCAAAACAGCTGGGTGTACCGGGTGGATCGCTTGGCCCCGGATGTGTCGGTAAGCGGTGGGGTACCGAGCAATTGGCAAAAATCCTGGCCGTCCATATCGGTATCGGTCGGTGATGAGGGAGCCAATGCGGGGACAGGATCCGGTGTATTTAAAATCTTGTATCGCTGGGATGGCGTGGGAGAGTATGTGGACAATGGCATGACGGTGACGGTGCCATCGCCTGCGACGGATGGTGTTCATGTTTTGAGCATAAAAGTCAGAGACAACGCGCTCAATGAGCGGACGCGAGAATGGACCTACAAGGTCGATACCGCACCCCCCGAACGATCGGGCACCCAGCTGAGCACCGCGTCATTTAATCCACTGAAGGGTGAGGTGATCACCTACCAAAACCAGTGGTCGGATGTGTCAGGCCAACCCATTACCTACACGGCCTTTGTCAGCCAAGCCGGCGGCGTCCGGATGATGGACATTGGGTCCGGGCAAACGGCGCTCAACACAGCGCATACTGTGAGTTGGGATGGTCGATGGCCAGATGGGCGGTATGCGGCGGAAGGCAACTATACCATTGGTATCACGGCCACTGATGCCTTGGGCAATACGCGTACGGTGCAAAGTGATCCCATCTACATCATGTATTATTCGCAAAGTGCAAATGCCTATAACCCCGCTTTGGGTGCGTCTCCGATGTTCCGAGACAGCCGGGGTGTGCAATGGGCGGTGGTGAACGTAGGTGGCATGATCTGGGTTCGACGGTCGTCGAATGGGGTGGAATGGAGTGCCATAGCGGGGTTTAGCATCGGATTTAGAGCAGCCGGGGTGTTCATCACCGCAGATGGGCGCCCTAGCGATGGTGTGATCGTGGACGTTCAATACACCGAAATGACCAGTCCGGTGCGAGGGATTTACGTGGATTTCACACGGGTGATAGATGGGCAGCGTATCCGCGTTCAAGTGCCCGACAACACCGAAGGATTGACGACCCCCGCCTTTACCATGGGTACCGGAAAACATGCTCGGGTGTATCGCTATGACGAAAGCGCCAAGAGTATCTTTGACCCCTCTCGCCAGACGATGGAAACCACGACAGTGGATGGGGATTTTGCCTACGGGTCGGGGCGCAATCCGTTGCCGGGGTATCCGGGGCAAGATTCAACGGTCATGATTTATGGCTACATTCGGTTTCCCGACAATCGGGCCTACGAAGTCCGTTTATTGGCGGACGACGGGGCGCGGTTGTGGCTGGGTGGCAGGACGGTGCTGAGCAGTCTTGGGGAGGGGAGTAATACCGAAACGCTACGTTATGCGGCGGGGCAACTGGTGCCCTATATGCTTTATGGCTGGAATTCGGGGAGAGGCGAGGGATACGTGGAATGGCAGTATCGCGTGTCCGGAAGCGGGGCGGAGTTTACGCGGATGCCGGCCAGTTGGTTCAAAGTGGATCGCGTGTCGGACATGATGGGGGCGATGATCAATGGATTCGGCCGGGGGATTCGCAGTACGTATTGGAGCGGACTCACGCAAAACTTGAAGTTCTCGGATGTCAAAGATGTCATGCCTTGGGCCTATGATTGGGGGTGGGAGTATAGGACTGGGTTTTTTAATGAGAATATCTCGGACAACGGTTCCGGTTCCCCGGGCCGCTACGGTATCGTTTCTCAGCAAGGCAACAACTGGTCCAGCTCGCACGTGACGCAGTTTTTGGTGAAGAAAGAGGGGTATTACCGGTTCAAGGTGAACGGAGATGACGGGCACCGGTTGATCGTGGACGGGGTGACCCTGTGGGACCGGATGGCCGACGGCGCGCACATCGGGGAAACCAGTGCTGAGGGCCTCTTTTTTACCAAGGGGTTCCACAGTATCCGGCTGGATCACAGGGAAAACGAAGGTAAGGCGTTTTTGCATATGTGGGTCCAACGCCGCAACGCCAACGGGACTTGGCCCGGATACCGAGATTTCCAAGACGGGGAAGTCTATGTGAACTTTATGGGCGAAACGCGGGTGAGTTCCGGGGGATTTGCCACCATGGCGGTGACGACCAGCGCGACTGTTGCACCTGTCTTGGTCAGTCCAACCGGGAACACTGTACTGACCACCAACAAACCCACGTTCTCCTGGCAGATCGGAGACCCCGGGTTTACCGGGCTTGATCTGATTGCGCGTGAGGAGATTGCGGGCAGCTCGGACACCGCACCGTTTACCCAGTCCGGTTCGGATACTGTGATCCGACTTCTTCCTGCGGAAATCCAAGTGACGGGCAACACGGCCCACTATCAACTGAATGCCGATGATGCCTTGCCTGCGGGTCATTGGCGCTGGGAAGTGGTGGAAATTTCCACTGGCAACATGCGAACCACCAGCACGACATCCGGTATGTTCGAGCTGGATCCGGGTCTCGAGGTGGACAATGTTATCAATTATCC
>CAYINU010000023.1:0-18692 GCA_964364855.1 uncultured Candidatus Marinamargulisbacteria bacterium
GGGTCTGGGCTGGCCCTAGCTGTGTGGCGGTATTGGAGTAGGTCAGCAACGTGGACGTAGATCCTTTCACAGCCGACACCATGACGACACCACTGGCCGTTTGTGCCGCAGAAGTCGCCAAAGTTCCGGATCCGCTAATGGACGCTGTTTTTGGAAACCCCGACATGGTATTGCCATTGGCATCCAGCAGTATGGTCACCGCCGTGTTGCTGTTGGCAATGGCCGTGGCGATAAAACCGCCATTGGCACCTTTGGTGAGAGTTACCGCAGCATAAGGGAAGGAACCGGTGGTAGACGCGATCAGCACCGGAGAGCCCACGGGGGTTTGACTGGTAGAGTTGTATAGCTGGGTATATAAGCCATTCCCTGAGGCCCACGCCATCCGGACCATGCCGTTACCCGCGTCAGACATCGAAAACTGTGGTGGAGAATAATTCGACGTGCTGGTCATAACGGCAGGAGACCCGACCGGGGCACCTGTGGACGAAATCACTTGGGCATAGGTGTTGGGGGCAACCCGGTAGGCCAACAGATTGGTAGTGTTGCCCAATACCTGGGCACCACAAAATGACATCGCCTGCGGGCCAGTGATATCTTGTCGGGCTGACACCGTTCCGTTGGCCGCAACCGTGAAGGATTGAAATTTTACCGAACCGCCAGGTCCGATCAAGCTTAGAACCACACGGGAACCATCCGGCTGTTCGAACACGGTCATGCCATAGCTATGGGCACCTAGCGAAATCGCAGGTCCGGCCACCCCAGACGCACTAACAGGCACCATCGTGGCCGTCGAGTCCGCATGATAGAGAATCACATCCTGGCCACCGGAAGGACGGGCCACACCATAGGCGTAATAGGCGGTTGAAGTCAGATCCGTAACGGTGCCATTCTGGACCAAACGAAACCCACCGGACACCGGAAAAACCGCAGTCACGTCGCTGCTACCCGTGGGAACATAGAGTGAATTGACGGCCGTTGTAGTGCCCAACGAAGTTGGGGAGCCCACTGCCACCGCCAGCAGCTGCCGGCCCAGCTGCCGGCCCGTGGAAAATTTGTCTGCCAGTCGGCCCGATATACCGGTCATCGCACCTGATACCTGCTGTGGCTGGACCGGGGCCAGCATACTGCGGGCCGATGATCCAACAGCCTCACCATCGGTGGGTACGGCCAGCGCACCCGGCGTCGCGGCCGGCATTATAGCCGTAGATTCTGTTCCCGTAGAGCGAAACAGCGAATAAAGCCCCGCTGCTGTCGTTCCGGCCGCGAGCAGTCCAAGGCCGACCCGGCGGACAAGGCCCCATAGGCGAGATCCAGATGCAGAAGGTTGCACCTCGGCAGGTAAAAGGGGCTGATGACCCGTGTGGACAACGACTTCCAGGAGGGGTGAGCTAGCAGAAGTAGGAGGTTTGTGTACATTCGAAGATGCCGGCGGTGTTACTGGCGGTGTTACTGGCTGCTGCGATGTTACTTGCTGCATTGTGACTCCCTGATAATCAATTTATTAAAAGTTCTTAAAGGATTAGATCGGTAAATACATCACGGGACTTGCATGCATTTATACCCCGCAGTGTTGTGGCTTACACCTTAGAGGCCATCTCATAATACCGCCATGGCGCCCTCTGCTCCGCTCAAAATGCTCACATAGCGCCGCTATGCTCCGCGTTTTGTGCTCACAGAGAACCCCCTGACGCCATTCTGAGACGACCTTGGGGATTTATGAGACCGGTTCTAATAAAAAAAGCCTGAACAAGTATCGGTTGGTGCCCAATCCAATTTCAACATCATTATTTTTACCCGGCGCGGGAAAGATGCAAGAAAGGCATGCTGGCGCGCGATAACCCCTTGTGCCTTTACAACCCATCCTAAGGGGATACCATCACGTGAAGAAAATAGTCGCAGTAGACCAACCCGCAACGGACTTGCCCACCGCCTACATCGCCAGGCACCGTTTGGATGCCATGTTGACTGCGACTTTCATCCTTGACCGATTTTTTGAGGTATTAGAAACCGAAATGCCATTGGTATCGACCAGGATGCATGGTCTTTGCCAGCGCCTGCACAACCTTAAAAGAGAACTCAAACCCATCATAAAAGCCTTCGAAAAAGACGAGGAGGCCGGCCGGCCGATTACCGAACCAGCCAACTACACCCTACTACTCGACACATGGAATGCCTTGCAAATAGATATGAATGTTGTGTTTGACGCCATGTCGAAAGCCGCTTTTGGTGGAAAGTGGCAAAATCAGAAACTTGCCCTTCAAACTTCCCTTCACCAACTCGCATCAGAATTAGCCACCGTCGTAAATAAGGTAGGCACCACTGTCCACGCCACCAACGTCGAAGCAGTCGGTTCAAATAGTAAGGAGTTGGTGGACACTGTCGAAAGGGTGAAGCAGACCTTTGCCACGATCCGCCAGGAGCCCGATGCCCAGGTTGTCGAGGCTGCATGGCTGGCAGAGAACAGCGAGCTGGTATCGGAAATCGGTACCCAAGAGCAAGAGCTGAGGACGTTGACGTCCGGTCGTTTGGGTGCAGCTCCCCTGACCAATGCCGTGACCGAAGTGGCCGAAGGACTAGGGTTCCATTCGGATGCGGCAGCGGCGGGAAAAACGGACTTCGAGCGGCGGGATGCCGAGTTGAAACATCTACAAGGCCTCTCGAATGCGGCAGCGGCGGGAAAAACATACTTCGAGCGGCGGGATGCCGAGTTGAAACATCTACAAGACCTCTTCGGGGAACAATTGCCGGACATCATTTCCCGCGTTCGCAACGTGATGGCCCAAAAGCGCTGGGTTAACTTTTTGGGAAAGCACGGGGTGGAATATCTGCATTTACCCAAAAATCAACCCCATTTACCCGCCGATCAACCTGCTCAATTGGGACGGTGGGATGCCGCACTATTTTTCTACCGCCTCAGCCAAGCGGAAATGACGATCATGTCCGCCAGCTATCGGAATCTGACCACCGAGGAAATCGTGTTTCGCATGGCACGTTGGTTTGGCGGACCGGGTGAACCGATTACGCTTGAAACCGCCCTTGCTCGCCTCGCCGAAGTCGAAGGCAAGACCAGTGACAAACTACATGATCTGACGCAAGAACTCACAAAACCTTTGGAAACCTCCGACGCTTTTGGGTCACGAGTCAGTGCACCCATTTTGGCCAGCGTGGTGGCTGGGGCACTGGATATTTTTCCCAGTTTGGCCGTGGCTGCGAATATGGGAACAGCCACATCCGCAGCCGGAAAACTGGGGCAGCTCTTTGGCACCGCAGTCATGTTGACACTGGATATCGGATCCGCCTTGCTGATCAGCCCGGCCATGCTGGGCCTACGGGTGGCCAGGGCTTTGGGACTGCGGCCCAACAGACTCCAACATGCCCATGAGAAAGTATCTCGACTTTTGTCGCCGGTAACAAAATGGGTCTACCGGCATATCCCCTCTCTAGCCCCCGCGTTGATGTCTAAATACCTGTCCATGGATGGCGAAAATGCCTACGCCAACCCCGCTTGGATGTCCTACATGTCTCAGCTGGTAACCGCAGGTGCTCAGTCCGCTGTCTTTGCCATCGGCGCCATGGCCCATGTCACCGCGGATGGTGTCAACCGGGCCATTGATGTTTCTGTCAATGAACTCATGGCCAGTACCGGCCTAGATCAAACAATGAATCGGGAAGCGTTTGCGGCGATGAAAGCCATGGTGCATCAATGGACCTATGGCCTAGTGTTTGTCGGGTTTCAGGAGGGGGCCATAAGAGGCTACACGTCGCTTCGACTTTCAGACCCCCCACCCGAGCAACCCGAGGCAAATCCTCTGACATTGGAACAACAAGATCGCCAGTTGCTGGGTATGCCCCCAACCGGACTACTGAACCGGACCGAACTCCATAAACACTATTTGCAACGCGCCAAAGAGGTGCATCCAGACCATTTTCCGACCAGTCAACAACAGGAAATGGAGACCCGTTTTCAACAGATGACTGAAGCCTACCGCCGTCTATCCCATGCCCCTGCAAGCTTCCTTCCAGAACATGCAGCTCTCCCGCCTTCCGCGTCGGAACCCGCTCATTATAGCCTGTGGCAACGGGCGTCGCAGGTGATGTCCACAACGACCTCCACGGTGAGTGCACCCTTTCGTTTTGTGGGACATCATCTATACCGCGCCGGGGACACCGTCGTCGGCACACCCGCCCGTTTTGTAGGGAGATGGTTTGGATTGGGAAAACGCCTCCAAGAAGTGACCGTTGATCAATATGGGGAAGCGATGGCGGAGCGGAGCCAGCTGTTAAAAACTCAGCAAGAACATGAGGCATTCCGGCGTTGAGCTGAGTCACGCATCTGATTGGCTACGACACTTTTTTGGCCTTAAAAAGATGACGAATGATCTTGCCCTCGACGGTGTAAATGACATCTTCGGCAATGTTGGTCGACAGGTCAGCCACACGTTCCAAGTCTCTGGCCGTGAGCATCAATCCCAAATAGGTTTCGATCTGATCGGGATGCTCGGTCATGCGCCGAACCGCCAGCTGCTTGATCTCGAATTTGAGCTTGTCCACTTCATCATCCATTTGGCAAACCCGCGTGGCCAAGTCGGTATCCATCTTGATGAAGGCATCCAAGCTCAGGTGAAACATTTCCAATGTTTTTTCAACCATCTGGGGCAAAGAAAAGTCCTCAAATTCGGTGTTGGCGGGCAACACTTTCGACTTGCGGACAATATTCACCGCCAGGTCTCCGATACGTTCCAAATCGTTGTTGACCTTTAGGATAGAGACGATGAACCGCAGTTCATTGGCCACGGGCTGGTACATGGCGATGGTTTTGAGGCATTCCTCCTCCACGGTAATTTCCATTTCATCGATTTTGCGGTCTTTTTCGGTGACAAGTTGGATATTTTCAGGCTTGGATTGCAGCACGGAACTGGTGGCCAGTTGCAGGTTTTCCTCCACCATCACGGACAGAGACAAAAACATATTGCGTAATGTTGACATAAACCGGTCGCGGTACGTGGTCATCGATGGCCTCCGATAACAGGTTGGGATGGTAGGTACAAGGTAAAGGTACTGCCTTTTTTCGGTTCGCTATGGACCTTGATTTGCCCATGATGAATGGCGGCAATGTGTTTGACAATGGCCAGGCCCAGACCGGTGCCACCCAATGCACGGGAGCGGGCCTTATCTGTTCTGTAAAACCGCTCGAAAATCCGCGCCTGATCCGCGGTGGAGATTCCTTCACCTTGATCCGTAACCGATAGGGTCACCCCCGCCGCCTCTTTTTGGATGTGAATGGTCACAGCAGATGCCTCCGGAGAATATTTGATCGCATTATCGATGAGGTTGATCAGGGCCTGTTCAAGCAATGGCGCGTTAAGTTGTGCCCGCAAATCCCGTTCACCAGAAAGGGTTAACATGACCCGTTTTTCCACAGCCCGAGGTGTGCAAAATCCGACTGCCTTCTCTACGGCGGTGGATACCGATCCGTCCACCAACGCGATATCCCCTAGCCTTTCGCCCTGCTCGATGATGGCCAGCTGCAGAAGATCATTCACGATGGCATTCATGCGCAAGGCATGAGATCGGGCCACACTCAGAAAGTCATAGCGTGATGCGGGATCGAGGTCCTCTGTGGAAATGAGGGTATCCAAAAATCCCAGGATGAGGGTGATGGGCGTTTTGAGTTCGTGAGAGACATTCTCCACAAACTCACGGCGCATCGCATCGTATTTTTGCAGGCGGGTCACATCGTGGAATACCAGTAGTCCGCCACACACCCGTCCGGCTCCATCGGTCAGAGAAACGGCATAGGTTTGAATGTGTCGCTCGGAGCGGGGATCAAAAATCAGGCGTTCCACACTGGCTTTGGATTTGAGAACCTGGCGGCTCATAGCGCCCACTTCGGAATATCGCAGCACCTCCTGGATATGGCGGCCCACCAGCGCCTCCGGCAGATCCAGGAGTGCAACAGCGGCCCTGTTGGCACTGGTAATCTGCTCCTCGGCGTCAAACGTGATGATACCTTCTGCCATCGCGGACAAAATGGCATCTTTCTCATTGCGCTCTGCGGACAGCACCTGGATGCGTTCGGACAGCTGGGCCACAATGTCAGTGATAGCGCCGGCCAACTGACTGACTTCACCTTCACCGGGCAAGACCATTTTGTGGGACAGTTTGCCTTGGGAGTAGCGCTTCGTCTGGGCAGACAGCCATTCGATAGGCGACGCCAAATACCGGGCCACCAGATAGGCCACTGCCAACAGAACCGACACGACAATCCCCAGAGCCAAGGCCATTGCGGAGGCTTGCAAACTGATGTGAAACAACCAACGCGACACGAGCACGCCGATGGCCGCCAGTACCATGGCCACCACCATTCCCCCGAAAATTTGGTAAAAAAACCGTCTATTCATCGCTAATCTTGTACCCTACTCCCCGCACCGTTTGGATAAGCCGTCCTGCTTTTTTCAATTTCTTGCGAATCGACACAATGAGCACATCTACCACACGGTCCGTCACGATATGGTCCTCGCCTTGGACACGGTCAATAATTTGGGACCGGGACCATACGCGCCCCGGTATTTGGGCCAGGCACTGCACGACCAAAAACTCGGATACGGTGAGGGGCACGGGTTTCCCCTGAACTTGGGCCTCGTATTGAGAAGGCCAAAGCCGCAGCGGGCCTACGGTGATGGGTTCTTCATCCTCGGCAGGGGCAGCGCGACGCAGCACGGCCTTGATGCGCAGTTTTAATTCCGACAAATGAAAGGGCTTGGCCACGTAGTCGTCCGCCCCACTCTCCAGACCAGCCGTCGCATTTTGGGGGCCGGTTTTGGCCGTCAGCATAATCACCGGAATATGGGCCGTATCGGTGTGTTCGCGAAGCAAGCGGCAAATCGATACCCCATCCAGCCCGGGCAACATGACGTCCAGCAAAACCAAGTCCGGCTGGTGGGACCGAATAAAGCCGACGGCCTCTCTGCCATTTTGGCAATGCAAAATGCGGTACCCGTCGCGGACCAGATTAAACTGTAACAGTTTTATGATGTCGGCTTCATCTTCGATAATCGCAATGGTCGTGACCATTATCCGAATTTTTGGGTGAGGTAATCTTCGGTGCGTTTGTCTTTGGGAACAGTGAAGAGCACTTCGGTGGGGCCATATTCAACCAGCTCACCCAGGTACATAAACGCGGTGTAGTCCGACACGCGGGAGGCCTGACCCATGTTATGGGTAACCATAATGATGGTAACCTTGTTTTTGAGCTCGATAATCAATTCCTCGATGTGGGCAGTGGCACGCGGGTCCAGAGCCGATGTCGGTTCGTCCAATAACAACACGCGAGGCCTCAGGGCCAAGGCTCGGGCAATGCAGAGGCGTTGCTGCTGGCCACCGGATAAGAAGGTGCCTTTTCGGTGGAGATGTTCTTTGACTTCTTTCCATAGTGCAGCTTGGGTCAACGATTCTTCGACGACGCGGTCTTTTTCTGAACGCGACAACCGAATACCACTAAGCAGATACCCTGCCAACACATTTTCATAAATGCTCATGGTCGGAAACGGATTGGGCCGCTGGAACACCATGCCGACTTTTTGGCGCAATAACATGGCATTCATTTTCATGATGTCGTGACCGTACAGCGAAATGTTGCCATCGATTTTGATGCCTTCGATGGCATCGTTCATGCGGTTAAGGCAGCGAATCAGCGTGGATTTGCCACAGCCCGACGGACCCATAATGGCCGTTACCCGCTTGCGGTACAACTCAGCAGTGATGCCTTTGAGAATCTCGTGTCCACCAATGGATAGACACAAATCGGAAACGGAAACAACAACCTTGGGTTTCATCTTTTTAAGATCACTTTTGCCACCAAGCTTAACCCCAATATCATCAAAATTAAAGTTAACGATCCGCCCCAGGCCAGAGACTGCCACCCTTCATAGGGACTCGTGGCATATTTGAAAATCAGCAGGGGCAAGGCCTCTACCGGTTTTACCGGATTGAGATTGATATGGTCATTCCCAAACGCAGTAAACAACAAAGGCGCCGTTTCACCCGCCACACGCGCCGTGGACAACAATATCCCGGACACAATTCCACTGCGCGCCGCGGGGATAATAACCCGCGTCATCGTGGAAAAGTAGGACCCGCCCAGGGCATAGGCCGCTTCTTTTAGCACACCGGGGATGAGCCGGATGGTTTCCTCGGTCGTGCGAGTCACAATGGGCAACATCATCAGGGCCAATGCCACCCCACCGGCGAGGGCAGAAAAATCCAATGGTCTGACCACCCATGCGTAGACAATCAGTCCGATCACGATAGACGGTATGCCTTGCAACGTGTCGATACTGATCCGAAGCCACTCCGCAAAACGTCCGCGTGGGTTTTCGGCCAGATAGACACCGGTCATCACGCTCAGCGGTACGGCCAACATGACGGCGATCCCCACCACCAGAAGACTGCCCAATATGGCGTGAATGATGCCACCGCCAACTTCGCCCACCGGACGCGGCAATCCCGTAAAAAAGCCGGCCGCCCGCAACGCGGGGAAACCCTTGGTTGCCACGTTGGCCAAAATCAGAACCAACGGCACCACTACTAACATGGCCAGCAAAATAACAGCCATTTTGTAGGTCCACGTCGCGGCCAGACGTTGGCGGATGTGCTGGTGTTTCATTGTACCTTCACCTGGATGCGCCGGATGACCATGCGCGACAGGATCGTGACCACCGTGGTGACCATAAACAGCACCAGACCCAGATACACCAAACTGGAACGCAGCAGCGGATCCGAGGCCTCGGCAAACTCATTGGCAATCGAACTCGCCAGCGTATTCCCCGGAGAAAATAAGGAAGTGGGTAAGAAATTGGCATTTCCGATGAGCATCGTTACCGCCATCGTCTCGCTAATGGCACGGCCAAAGGCCATAAACAATCCGGACACCAGTCCCGACCGGGAATAGGGAAGAATCACATAACGAAAGACCTCCCAAGGCGTGGCACCCAAACTAAGGGCGGCATCCTTGAGGTCTTGCGGGACCAAAGCCATGACCTCGCGGCCTAGGCTGGCAGAAAACGGAATAATCATAATCGCCAATACCAACGCAGCCGAAAAAATACCCACCCCATAGGGCACAAAGCCCCATTGAATTTCCAAGGCTTGTACCATGGGCACCAATACCGCCAAACCCCAAAATCCAAAAATGACCGACGGGATACCGGCCAGTAATTCGATAGCACTTCCCAAAATGGAAGCCAGCCACCCTGTTTTGAAAAATTCACCCAAAAACACAGACAGGGCCAAAGAAAACGGCAGTGCGATTAACAACGCCAGAATCGAGGTCAATAGCGTTCCGACCAGAAACGGCAACGCCCCGAATTGTCTGGCAACGGGGTCCCAAACCCGCCCCAAAATAAATCCCGGTCCCAGGTCCCGAATCGCGAGACCGGATTGCCATACCAATGTCAACGCCGCCAGGACTACCAACACAAACACAAACACCCCACAGCCGATCAGCGCGCGCCGGAAAAGCACTTCCTTGGCATTCGCGATGGCAATGGGGTGAAAGCGTTGGGGCATGGGTTACAACAAAGGCTGGCCGTTGTAGCTGATCTTTTTCAGGTTGGCCAAGGCCTTCTTTTGCAGGTCCGCAGACAGCGGCGCAAATCCCAGCTCACGGGCATAGGTTTGACCGCCGGTCACCATCCATTGAATCAATTTGGCCGTAGCCAAGGCACGGGCTCGGCTACGGTTTTTGAAGTTTTGCTCTTGGTCTACCACAATCCAAGTCAACCCCACGATGGGATAGCTGTTTTTGGCCGCGCTGTTGATCAGTAACGTCCGGGTATCCTCCGGCACATCAGGCGCATCTGCCGCAGCGGAAATGGCCGCAAAATCAGGCGCCACAAAGACGCCGACCTTGTTTCGCAACCGGCCCATCGGCATCGTGTTTTGCCGGGCATAAATGGTTTCGATATATCCGACGCTACCGGGAATTTGACCCACTAGCGCTGCTACACCGGCGTTCCCCTTGGCACCGACGCCAACGGGCCAACGCACGGACTTGCCGGCACCCACCGCTGTTTTCCACATGTTGCTGACCTGTGCAAGGTACTGGGTAAAGATATAAGTGGTACCGCTGCCGTCAGACCGGTACACCACTACGATATTCTGGTTGGGCAAGGCAATACCCGGATTGTGTTGGGTAATTTTGGGATCATTCCACTTGGTTATCTTGCCCATAAATATGGCCGTCAGCACTTCGGGTGGCAGGTTAAGAACGGGTTTTTTGGGCAGGTTGTAGGTAATGGCCACGGCACCTGCACAAGTCGGAACATGAATAATCTTGCGACCCATACGCGCCAATTCGCTATCCGGGATAAAGGCATCGGAGGCACCGAAATCCACGGTGCGATTTTCCACCTGCAAAATACCGCCACCGGATCCAATCGCCTGATAATTGACCTTCACGCCATATTTTTGGTTGTATTCGAAAAACATTTTAGAATAAAGCGGATAGGGAAACGTCGCTCCCGCACCCAGCAATTCTTCCGCTGCAATTGCCGCCACACTCAGCCCCAAGGCAACCCAGGCAACGGTCATAACCGCGCGCAACCCATTTTTCATTCTGAACTCCTTTTGCATCGTTTGTGCATCAGGGTATCAAAGAATTGTTAATAAAAAATTAAGAGCCAAAACGCTCGACCCACCCCTCCATCGGCGGACTGGTCAGACGCCAGTGTATGCGCACGATAGCCGGATCTTGTTTGAAGTAATTTCCCAATCGTTTTTCGATATTTTGCAAAAACAGATCCGGTTCATTTAGGGGAAGAACGGTGGGTAAAAATGAATGCGGCGCCACCGTCTGCCAGTCCGATGGCGAGATGTCAAAAAACAGCCTCACTTCTACCAATCCTGAGGACATGTCCTTACGATATCAGCCCAAATAATGATTGACCATCTTTTGTCTGTGCCATTACGATTTGGCCATGCGTTTCAAAGCACCTTTCTGGATGTGGGCGCTGGCAGTACTGCTCCTTGCCCAGAGTACAGTGGTGGGCGTCTTTCACGTTCACACGTCATCGGACTTTCAGCCCGACTGCATCATCTGCCACTATCAGGCCTCGTCCGCGGGCACTGCACCGACGTTGCCTGCAGCCATTGTCGTCCTTCTTCTGGGCTTTTTTGCCGCTGTTTTTGTTCCGCGGTTCCGAACCATCATCATGGTCTACTCCCAAAACGGATGGCGCCGTCCGCCCCCCGTTTTCTCCTAACTACCCCTTTTTTTCATTTTATTTTTTAGGAGTTTTTATGACGCGTTTTTTTGCTGCGGCTTTTACCGCTGCCTTATGTATCGCTTTGCCAACCGGTGGATTTGCAGCCATTCCGACCCGCCCCGCAACCGATCTGCCCGATATCAGCCTGATTGGTAGTTTCTTGGGGCGAAGCGGCGGGGGTCAGCCCATGGGCTTCTCCGTGGGCGAAATCGAAATCGCATTTCAGCACTATCTGTTTCCCTCTATCCGAGCAGACGTATTTCTGGCCATCGCACGCGAGGACAACGCACCGAAAATTGAGGTCGAAGAGGCCTACGTAACCATGCTAAATTTGGCAGAAGCCCTGTCCGGCGCACCGGATGACAGCTCCTTTTTGAGCCACTGGAGTGCCAAATTGGGCCGCAAAAAATTGGATTTCGGCAAGGTCAATCCCTTGCATAGCGAGCAACGTTGGACGATTTCTCAGCCTACCGTGTTAACGACCTTCTTCGGTGATGAAGGACTGGCATTGGAAGGCGGCCAGTTGGAAACACCATTACCGCTTCCCTTTTTCAGCCAACTGGCCGTTGGCGCATGGCAAAGCAATACGGCAAATGCCGGTATCGGCCTGGCCAGTCCCGTATTGACTGCCCGGTGGTGGAACGGCCATGCCCTGTCGGACACCAACGAGCTCGAATGGGGATGGTCCGCCATTTACGCCAATCCAGGTGCCGCAGCGCCATTGGATCGCAGCCAAGTCTTGGGCTTGGATATCACGTGGAAATCTACCATCAGCGACTGGTCCATCCTGCTCTTTCAAAACGAGATTTTGTCCACGGTTTATACACAAGATGGTCTGCAGCTGAACCAATGGGGTGGTTATAGTTTCGTCGGATACCGATGGAACAGGCAATGGATGACCGGTCTGCGCTACGACGTGGTCAGCACAGCCGGGGACACCACTACAACCACAGGCTCATGGTCAGTGGAGATCGCCAGACAGTTCACGGAAACGTCGAAAGTACGATTGGAATACACCCTGGGTACAACCGAAGTTCCCGCACAGTTTCTGATCGAATTGGTGTTTGGCATGGGGCCTCACTCTCATGTCTTGCAGTAAGGCATGTTGGCTGTCAGCCCTCGTGATAGGGCTGGCGTTGGTCGGGGGTTCAGCGTTGTGGGCATCGCCCCCAAAGTTGAAAGTCATGACCACGACCACCGATCTTGCCGCTATCGCGCGCGCGATTGGTGGTGACGCCGTATCGGTAAGTTCCATGGTGTCGGGAAGCCGGGATCTCCATAGTATCGAACCACGACCCTCGATGGCATTTGCACTGCGCGATGCCGATATGCTGATCCGCATCGGTATGCAGCTGGATGTCTGGGTGGATGGTCTGGTGATGGCGGCCCACAACCCGCGAATTGCCTACAGCGGGAAAGGCTATCTGGATGCCTCAAAAGATATTCGTAAACTACAGGTGCCAACTGGATCCATCAGCGGCGCACAGGGCGACATCCATCTGGAAGGAAACCCACATTATTGGCTGGATCCGGAAAACGGCAAAGTCATCGCTGGGGAAATCAAGGACCGCTTGTCCATGCTGCTTCCGAGTCAAAAGGGCATGTTTGAAGATCGATATGTCGCCTTCTGCCGATCCATTGATGATCGGATACCCGCATGGCAGCACGGTATCGGCCGATTCAAAGGAAAAGAATGGGTGTCTTACCACGCAACCTTTGTCTATCTGGCACATCGATTCGGCGTCGAACTTCCCGCTACCATCGAAGTCAAGCCGGGCATTCCGCCTACACCGGGACACCTGTTGCGTCTGCTGAGGTTACTCGAGTCCAAAAAGGTAAGCCTGATCGTGATGGAGCCCTATTACCCGATGGACATGGCCAAAGACCTTTCTGCCAAATCCGGCGTCCCCACGGTCATCATTCCGACTTCCACAGGTCCTCAAGACAGCTATCCGGCGTTGTTTGACACTATCGCCAAAAAATTGGAGGCCCTGCCATGATAGAAGTGATGCTGGTGCCTGCTTTGGCTTGTCTGGTATTGATCGGCATTCACGTCTATTTCGGCGTTCAGGTCATCCAACGGGGAATCATCTTTATTGATCTGTGTCTGGCTCAAGTGGCCGCACTGGGCGGGTTACTCACCCGCCTGGTGCTGGGCACCGAATCGAGCAGTATGACCTGGGCAGGATCGATCTTCGCTACCGTCGTTGCGGCCGGGTTTTTTGCCGCTCTGGCACACCGAAGAAAAGCGCTGCCAATGGAAGCCATCATCGGCATTATCTACGCCCTCTCGGCAGCGACTGCCATGCTGGTCATTCATCTCACCGCCACGGACAGCCACGATCTGCAACGGATGCTCAGTGGCGAATTACTCTTTGCGCAACTCCCAGCCATCGCATGGACGGCAGTCTTTTATGCCCTCGTCGCCGTGGCGCATGTTGGACTGTTTCGCGGACGCTGGAAAAACAGTGCCCCGTCCGTGCTTGGAGACTTTGTGTTTTACGCGGCACTGGGACTGGTCGTGACATCGTCGGTAAAACTCGCGGGCGTATTGGCCGTGTTCACATTTCTTATCGTACCCGCGTTTTGTGCGCAGTCCCTGTTCAGTACCTTTCGCGCCCAATTGCTCGGGGGATGGGCCCTGGGTGCCCTCACTGCAATGGCTGGTATTGCGGCATCGGTATTGTGGGACCTGCCGACGGGCCTGGCTGTGGTCTGTGCCTTTGCCGTGCCGTTTGCCATTACGTTGGCCGTCGTATGGTGGCGGCCTGCTATTTTAGTAGGTGAGTAAGTGCATCCGGTAATAACGGGAACCGAAACGGGAATGCTTTGTCCACCATGAGGCGAGGTTTGACCCGCGGCGAAGCGAGTATGACGTCTGCCGCTTCGCCCAGCACGGCGCGCACCAAAGCAGGTGGCATGGGTGCCCAACATGGACGGTTAAGGACATCGGCCAACGTTAAACAAAATTGTGCGGCATTGACCAAATGGGGAGCCGTCAAATTGATGGCCCCCACATATTCCGGCGTCTGGATAAAGGTATCAATGGCCTGAACCACATCATCGATGTGAACCCAAGGAAAACCTTGACGGCCCGACCCCAACACGCCACCCAAAAACCATCGAAACGGCGCAGATAATAACGGCAATGCACCGCCACGATTCGAGAGCACAAGGCCCATTCGCGGGGTGACAACCCGTACACCCAGATCTCGTGCCGGCGCAGCTGCCCCTTCCCATTGCACACATAGGTTGGCCAAAAATGTATGTCCCGGGAAACTGTCTTCCGTGCAACTCTCGGTCATCGGATGGCCCAGATAGTAGCCGGCGGCGGATATATTCACCCATACTTTAGGCCGTACCGCCACCTTCCTGATCGCCGATAACAGCAGTTGCGTTGTATGGACACGGCTGGTGACCAATTGCCGTTTATACGCCGCCGTCCACCGCCCCATAATGCTGGCTCCGGCCAAATTAACCAGCGCGTCGGCCCCGCCAAGCACCTTCGTCCACGCTCCCAAGGTCTGACCATCCCACGCGACATCCCGAACACCGCTAGGCAATCCCGTTTTGCGAGGTTTTCGAGTCAGGATGACGATCTTGTGGCCATCTTTGACCCAGTGCCGGACCAATGCCGACCCAACCAATCCCGTCCCACCTGCAATGACGATATTCATCGGACTCAGTTTATCAATTCGGAGAGCCTCACACCACCTTCCCTATCCACAGCTGCTCGATAAAGGTCATATAAGGTAAGACCGATACAGTGTGAGATCCCACCGTCATTTTGCGGGGGCGATCTACCAAACACACGACATATCCTTTGCTGGTGGGATAGTCATCTAAAAATCGATTTAGCCCTTTAAGATCAGCGGAGCCTGGGTTTTGTGTTAATTTTACTTCAATCGCAACCGCACCGTTTTCTAGGACAAAATCCACTTCCATACCCGTAGCCGTTCTCCAAAATTGGATGTCACTACGTCGGGCCTGATAGGAGAAAAAGGCTTTCAGTTCCATTAGCACCAAATGTTCAAAGGCATGGCCCGCATCTGGGCCTTTTAGAACATTGATTCTGGTTTTTTTTAAAAATTGTAAGATACCCACGTCAAAAAGGTAGAACTTTGGTGTCACGGAGAGCGTTGCTCGACCCCCTTTTTTTCCAAACGGCAGAACAAAATAACCCAGTAAGGTATCGACCAAAATGTGGAAATAGGCCTTCACGGTTTTGGCATCAATGCCGCAATCTCGTGCTATATTTTGATAATTCACCAACTCTCCGGAAGAATACGCCATCGCATCTAAAAAGCGGGTAAAAGCAGGCAGATTTCGGATGGCGCTTTCCGATTGAATTTCTTCTTTCAAATAATCATCCACATAAGCTTCTATCTCACGTTCGGGCTTGTCGCTCAAATAATGCGACGGAATGAGGCCTACATTCAATGCGTGAATCAAATCAAAGTGCGGAATCTCCCGGATCGTTAAGGGAAACAAGTGGTATCGCCAGGCCCGTCCGCCCAACAGGTTAGCACCCATTCGTTTGATTTTGCGGGCACTGGACCCACATAAAATAAAGTAGGCCTCCGTGTTTTCGATAAGCCAGTGTACCTCATCCAACAGTTCTGGGATTTTCTGAACTTCATCAATGATAATGGGATATCTCAGAGCGGTATTCGGAAGCGCCACAACCTCTAGGCGAAGTGTTTCGGGAGCCCGCAATAACGCCAAATGGACCTCTGATTTTAAGAGGTCATACCGCACCGAATGGGGGAAATGCGCGGCCAAAAAAGTCGACTTACCGGTCTTTCTGGCCCCCCATAAAAAGGCCGATTGCCCTACCGGAAGATCCAGGTTTAAAATCCGTTTAAATTCATTTTTTCGGGACTTCATTCCATTATTTTATGATAAATAGGGATGATATGTCCATTATAGTCGAGTACGTTTGCAGGCGATTTGTGTCCGTTGATCAGCAGAAAAGGTTGTTTTTCGCCTGAAATGAAACATCAAATTCAGGCCGTTGCGGGTACAGACATTAAATACGCGATTTCAAACTAAGCCAAACTATGATAGCCTGATCCAGTGTTTCCTTATTTTATTAGGGAAGCAGTACCTTCTCAAGGAGTCTAGTCATGGCCCGAAAAGACAATCGAAAACTCACCATTTTGCGCAGTACCAAAAGCGGTCATTCCTACCATACGCGCCGCAATACCAAGACATCGAACGAAAAACTCGAACTGATGAAGTACGACCCCATCGTTCGTGAACACGCCCTGTACAAAGAAAAGAAATAGATCACTCATGACGGTGACCGATGCCCGGCCCGTTTTGGCCTTGGCGTCTGCGTCTCCCCGGCGCAGTGAACTGCTTTCCATCTTAGGGCTACCTTTTATTATCGTACCCTCCAGATATACCGAACCACCGCTTGATCCGACCCGATCTCCTGCGGAACAAGTCGAAACCCATGCCATAGAAAAAGCCAAACAGGCTATTTTGCCTTTCCCGTTGCCCGTTCTGGGCGCAGATACCGTCGTATCTTGCGACGGCCAGGTTCTGGGCAAGCCAACTTCAGTCCTGGATGCGGACCGCATGTTAACGTTTATCAGCGGGAAGGCTGTGTCAGTCATCTCCGGAATGGCACTATTGAGTCCATCGGGCCGGTTGGACCACACCATCGTCCGAACCACCGTTCATTTTCGGGCCATTTCGCTCACGGAACGGATATGGTATATCGCATCGGGAGAGCCGCTGGACAAGGCCGGTGCCTTTGGCATCCAGGGAAAAGCAGCCATTTTTATTAAAAAAATTGATGGAGACTATTTTAATATCGTGGGCTTGTCGTTGTTTGCAACTGCGGCGTTGCTGGCAAAGCACGGCCTAGAGGTCGCGAAATCCTTAAGGAGCGCGGAATGAGCAGCCACCTTCTCGCTTTGTTTTTTGCTTGCTTGGGAACCACGCTGTGGGTGTCCTGGGGACTTTTGACTCATGTGGGTGCCCGCGCCTTTTTGGATCGCCCTGACGCACGCAAAATCCACGCCGTCGCTACACCGCGTTATGGGGGGATTGCCTTTGTAAGCGTTTATTTGGTGTTTGCATTGTGGCTGACCGACGGTATGTCTTTGGCCTGGTATTTTTTGGGTGGCCTTTTGCTATTCGTGCTCGGTACCATCGACGATGCCAGGATATTGGCCTGGCAAGTAAAACTAAGTGCACAAGTGATTACCGCTGGTGCAATTTGGTGCGTTATTGGAAAAACCATTACCGAGATCGCGTTCTTTTCCCTTCCGTTGCATCTGCCATCCCTTGTTATCGGCATCGGTTTTTTGATCTGGTTTCTGGGCATTGTAAATGCGGTCAATCTTATTGATGGCATGGATGGTCTTGCAGGTGGCACGATGCTGATTCTTGTGTTCGGGGCTGCCTTGTTGGGTGCTATTACGCACCGGCCGCAATTGTGCCTACTTAATATTTTGTTGGCTGGAACACTGACCGGTTTTCTACATTTTAATTCTCGTCCTGCCAAATTTTTTATGGGGGATGGGGGCAGTCTCTTTTTGGGATTCCACCTGGCTGTTTTACCCATTTTGTATTTTGCCACCCGTCCACCCTTATCGACCCCGGCGCTGGACATCACGCCGACTATTCTATTGTCCACGTACCTAATAATGGATACCTTGCGGGTATTTTTTGTGCGCTTGCGTCACCAGAAAAATCCGATGAAACCCGATAAGCAACATTTTCACCATGGCCTTTTGGAAAGCACATTGTCTTACAACGGAACACTTCTAATCATTTATGCGATGAACGCGGTTGTGGTACTACTGGCTCTTTTTCAAGAAGCATTTAGGCTAACAGCCGTCACGATGTGGATCTATTTGGTGTTGGTTACTCTTAAAATCGTGTTTCCTCCATTTAAAGACGGCTTTATCAGGACAGCCTCATGGATATCCGCTCGTGTGCGGCGATATGTCAGGCGGGCACCCCTTTTGCCACGAGGGAGTCTACTCAAGCCTTGGTTATTTTTAGGCCTTCTCATTTACTTTACCAGTCTACTGTGGGCCTTATTTTCACCTTCATGGCATTGGTCTGAAAAGCCGCTTCTCTTGCTCACGGCCACGTTTCTACTAGGTAGTTTTTGTTGGATGCGCAGGAAGGATCCGGTAGGAAAGATTGCCTTTATACTATGTATTGCCCTTTTGGTAGGCTATTTTCGAAGCCTTATTCACCAATGGGCTGTTTCTCAGATTGAATGGGAGTGGATAAGGATGTCATCTATTGTCATCAGTGTGGCTATCTTGGGGGCCATCATCATCACCAAGCCACGCGCTTTTTTATTACGCTATTGGTCTACACTTGACATGCTCACCCCTGTTTGCGCAATCATTTTCACCGTATTTTTGTTTCTGTTTAACCGTCCTTTTGCGACCATACCGC
>CAYINU010000023.1:18792-21728 GCA_964364855.1 uncultured Candidatus Marinamargulisbacteria bacterium
ATCATTTTCACCGTATTTTTGTTTCTGTTTAACCGTCCTTTTGCGACCATACCGCTAGAAGCTGGGTTTGTGTATTTTGCCATGCGCTTTGCCGTAGAGCGTGGGGGGGAAGCCTCCAAACGGATAAGAAAAAAAGACAGTGCCAGTTTGACAACGCCCATCGCCAAATCTCTATAATAGGCCACTGGGCACTACCAGCGTGATCGAGCTAGAAAAAGGTGCCCAGTCAGACGTGCTGGTTAAGGGGTAACTACCCGTACTTTTTTATCCTTAAAAGTAAAAAAGTACGTACCATTTTACTTTTCATAAGAAAAAAGTACTTCTGTTTATTGGGTAAATCTCCTACAATAGGTCCATGACCAATAAACGGTATTTAACCCACGTTGTCTCGGAAGATCTGAATGAAAAAATGGTATTTATCGGTGGGCCCAGGCAAGTGGGAAAGACCACCCTCGCCACAGATCTTATTTCTACAACATGTCATAACGCCATTTACCTAAATTGGGATGATTTGGCAGATAAAGAAACCATCCTGCAAAAAAGATGGAGTCCGGATAATGACTTGATTATTTTGGATGAAATTCATAAATATCCATTCTGGAAAACCTTCGTTAAAGGGGTCTTTGATAAGCAAAAAAAAAGACATCGTTTTCTGATCACGGGCAGCGCAAGGCTGGATCTGTATCGGAAGGGGGGAGACTCTCTTCAAGGCCGTTATTTCTATTACCGCCTTCACCCCTTTAGTGCGCAGGAAGTGGCAATAGGCCGTCTAAACAAAACCCGTCCTTCTCCTTTCGATGCGCTTCAATTTGAGCGCACTATAGACCAACAGGTAATAGACGCGCTATATCGGTTTGGCGGATTCCCCGAGCCCTTTTTAAAACAAAGCCAAAGGGCCCTCGGCCGGTGGCAGCAAAATCGAAACGAACGTCTCTTACGGGAGGACATTCGCGAACTTGAACCTGTTCGCGAAATCGGAAAACTGGCTATGCTGCATCACGCCCTACCTCATCGCGCGGGGCAGTTACTGTCATTAAACGCATTAAAAGAGGATGTATCGGCCAGTTATTCGGGTGTCTCCCACTGGATGGATATTCTGGAGTCGTTTTACTATTGCTACCGTATCTATCCTTACACAACCAACACTGTAAAATCGCTTAAAAAAGAGCCTAAGCTTTATCTGTGGGATTGGTCAGAAGTCAGGGACGAAGGTAGCCGTTTTGAGAATATGATCGCAGGACATTTATTGAAATTTTGCCATTTTTTGAGGGACTATGAGGGCCTGGATATGCAGCTTCACTTTGTCCGTGACAAGGACAAGAGAGAGTTGGATTTTCTCGTCTGTGTGGCAGATAAGCCTTGGTTTGGCGTAGAGGTAAAGACCACAGATACCCAAATTGCGTCGTCACTACGCAGTTTAAAAAACATCGTCAAAGTACCCTTTGTTTATCAGGTACTCAAAAAACCAGATGTGGACTACGAAGACGATCACAACATCCGCGTGATGTCAGCCAATAAATTTTTATCTGCCCTGATCTAGGTAGTGTCGTCACGAGATGGGCGTTTTGTAGAGTGTCTGTCATCCCCGCGTAGGCGTAATGGCACTAACTTAACAGTTCATTCATCCCGCAAAGTTTCGTCATTCCCGTGAAAACGGGAATCCAGGATCTTTTTGGAGTGGATCCCCTCTGGAGTTTACCCTCGACTCCGATCGGGGGCGAGGATGACAACTCCCATTAATTCCATTTTCATTTCAAAAGTGAATTAATAATCCAAGGCCAAGCAACGATGGAATGAAGACTGTCTGAGCCCCCATCGTTTAGACCACGAAGAGTGGATTTAGAGATAGAAAATCAAGATCGTAGTAGTGGCTGTGGGGTTGTGTGTAAACCCGAAGGGTTTTCCACAAATCCACAGCCTATCAGATCCATCAAATTTGTGGCAATTTTGCCAGAATAGTGTCGGATGCACTTTGTACTTGCTTGCCAGTTCCGCGATCGCTTCTTCCCCTCGTATCGCCGCTAGCGCCACCCTCGATTTGAATTCCGCTGTGAATGCTCGTCCCTTGCCCATCTTTTTGCCCTCCAGATTGTTGAGATTTTAGCCCGTCTTACACCGCTTTTTCTATCTCTATTTCTGGTCTAAATTTGTGGGACAAGCTCACCCGTCGCAATGCCTTCGCTGTCTGCGCCTCCTTCAATGCCCTCTCCGCCACCACCAACACCTTCGCCCCGCTTGCCCTCCTTGCCATTCCATACACCCCTCTTCTCCAGGATGCTTATATTGTTTCATGTTTGTTTAGGAAATGGAATTACTGCATGCGGGACAATTGAAAGCGGCTACTTAGACAATAGTAGCCGGCACCCACAACCTAAAACGCGTACCCTTACCGACCTCCGAGTCGATGGTGATGGTGCCGTGGTGCTGCGTCATCACATTTTTCACAAAGGCCAGGCCCAGCCCCACATTGTGCGACACGCCCTTGTGGTCCCCCGTCGTGTAAAACGGCTCCCAGATCTTCGCCAACGACTCCGCGGGGATACCGGCGCCTGTGTCCGTTACTTCGAAGACGTATCCGTTTTGAGATCCAGTTGTGAGGGCACCAGAGGGGTGGCGCCGGGTGGGGTCCCCAGACCGAGCCGAGGTACCCCGAGCGAGGCTCTGGGGAGATGGACCCGGTGACAGGACCCCGATCGGGTCGCTTGAATTCAAGGGGTCTTGATCCCCTTCTAGAGGCATATCTGCCCTCCGCAAGGTCACCGACACCGATCCCCCCTCCGGCGTGTACTTGATCGCATTCACCACCAGGTTAAGCAAGGCCTGGTGCATGAACACCGGATTCACCGTGGCCATGGCTGTATCCCCCACCTCGCTATGCGTAGACCACGTCAGTTTGTTTTTGCGGGCTTCCACGCTCACCAGCGGGGTGAGGTCTT
>CAYINU010000024.1:0-21420 GCA_964364855.1 uncultured Candidatus Marinamargulisbacteria bacterium
TCCGTATGGATGACGATCACCACTATCAGCCCTTCGATTGACCCCATGCTGATCTCACGCACTTCATGGTAAGCAAATCGATCATCGATCCGTGTGAGTACAGGCCCATCAAAAATCAGGCAGGCTTCCTCAAAACGAATACCATGTTTACTGAAATTTGCTTGGTTCTTTTTAGGATCCCATTCAAAATGGCGGCCAGCAGACATTGTAAATAGGTTAGCCTATATATTTACAAATGTAAATACTGTCTCTGGATAACACTACCTAAGGCTTAAACAAACTCACCCACATCAACACCCAATGCCTTGGCAATGGCAGCAACAACTGTGAATGATGGCGTGCGTTGATCGGTTTCAATTTTGTAGAGGCCATTTTCAGTGATATCGATGGCGTTTGCCAATGTACGGCGAGTGAGGCCTTTTTTTGGCTTGAAAAGCAGTTTCAGAGGCTCAGCAATCGAGTTTGGAAATGGGTGTGGCCAACGTCTATTCCAAAAACGGATCTATTTACTATCAATTGCCCAACGGAAAGATCACGACGGAATTTCTCGATACGCTTCCTCCATTTTTTCAGCACCAAGGCTTTTCTTACGACAAAGAAAATGGCATTTTTTTTAATCGCCAGAAAAATACTATTGTGTCTCTTAATTGGGCTTTGGATCATGTGGATCAGTTATTCGATGCAGTAATGCTAGTAAACAAATATGCAACAGTATGGGCCAACGAGTCGTCCGATAAAAAAGAGTTGATTGACCGCTATTTGCCTGACGCCTCCTGACTTAGGACACCACTAAGCGGTTGAGTACAAAGAGTGGGCTTTGGGGACACTAAGGGCAATTTTAGGTAAAATTTATGGGTGCGGGGGCTAGAATTGATCAACTATCTGCTCTGGGACACTAAATGTCCTAAGTCAGGAAGAATCCTTTCCACTATGAACAGTACAAGTATGGCTCCGGGCGGGCGGGGTATCTCAAGCGTACGTGGGGGAAGGGCAGCATGCTTAGGAAACGATCGGCTCTGAAGGGGTTAAGCTTTCTTAGGAGCTGCTATAGTAACTTGAGCGCGAATGCCATCGTAAATCATAATCGTATTCTTTAAAAAATCTCTACCCAGAAGAACATCGTGTTCTTGGCCTCCGTCACGAAGATTGGCTCCAACAAATTGACCATATTGTTCGATATCCAATTGATTCACCAGTATTCTTGCCAAAAAGACAAGATGATCCTGAGCCCCTGCGACACCCGCAATTTTGACTTTATCAACTGGAATCAAATTTAGTTCTTTTGCTAAAGCAAAATCAATCATGCTATGACTGGCCCCGGTATCCAGAAGAGAAAATACAGATCTAAATTGGAGGTCCTCTGGCTTTTCTGGCAACTCAAACGGTGAGACTATCGTCTGAACGGTTGGCCCAAAATTGAGCAGCTTTTGATTGTCAGATTTGCCACTGCTGTCGACAAAGCTTGCTTCAATTAGCGGCATATATTTTATAGGCCACAGACGCCGGGAGACTGACTCTGGGATCCTTTCCAACTTGTCTAATAAGAAAGGGACCTTTACCGAATTTTTTTATTGCCTCTTTTGCGGCCGCATCGAACGTGTCATATACGCCTTCGAGGACGCCTGAATGGAAAATAACGAATTTCCCCAAGTGGTGCTTTTCTAACTCACCTTTCTTAGATTCAAAAGCTGCAATTTCCTTTTCTAGGCTATCCATGCCTAAAATAGTATGGTGCATCCCTTATGAATGCAAGCGTCCGACGGCGCTCAATGCCTTTAGGGCATGTCCTCATTTATATCTGCGGCGTTATTTTTGAGCTCAACTATACGCTACGCCTAAAGGCTCCGCTCACGATAGTCCACGCCCAAAAATGCCTTGCATCTATCAAATGGCGCCCTAGTCTATCTGGCAATCGAATGCGGATTTTCTTGTCCCGGTAGAAAAAATTGTAACCGTATGCGACTAAGGCAATCGACTCATCTGGCGTTTTGATGGTGCTGCCATAGTGCGTGTCGCCGATGATGGGGGCCAGGTACTGTGCCGCGTGAAAACGGATTTGATGGCGGCGGCCCGTGAAGATAAAGACGGAATACAACACCGCATGTTCTGATTCGGCTTGCTTGATGAACAAACTGTGAGCCGGTTGGCCAGAGGGATCCAGATAGGCTTTTCCCAAGTGAGATAAAGTGTCTTTCACCCGCAGACAGTTGGGCAGACCGGGTTGTTTGGGCAACCAGGCCCAATACCACTTATGGATGGCCCGCTCGCGCGTCAGCCGGAACAAATATTTCTCAGCGGCTTTGTGCTTGGGGTACAAGCAAATGCCCGACACCATATAGTCCAGACGGTTGATTGGCGGGGGGGTATAGTAAATTCCCCGCGACCGAAAATAATTGGCTATCCCGGCAGTGAGGTTGTAGTGCATGTCCGATCGGTCGGATTGTGATGTCACACCGGCCGGTTTATATACGCCGATCATATTCGCGTCTTCGTAAACGATGTGTTCCGGAGGTACCCCATACCGTCGCCCTTGATTTCGGGCTACATAGACCACCACGGTCAGCCCCGCCGTAATCACTTTGTCGAGTTGGGTGATCCGTTTGCGGTCCATCCATACGCCGCCACTATCAAGTACGGTTTGAACGTCGGTGCCGGATGGCAAATGGCTGCGCAGAAGATCGGCAACCGTCGTATCGTGCTGGGCGGTGATAAAAAACTTGCGGGCGTTGGAAAACATCTTTTCTAGCTTAATTATGATGATCAAAATCGTGAAAACAACTGGTTTTTTAATTGGTTTTCACGTTTATGGGTGCCAAAACCGTGAAAAAATACTATAATAACCCTATGGCAAAAGTATCTGCTATTACCCATCAGATCGACACGTTACGAGAACGATACCACCAAGCTGCCGTTGATAACGAGGCGCTCATTTCCCTGATTAACGATGCTGAAGTGGCGGAGCAAGTCTACAACTCCAACGCCATCGAAAATAGCACGCTGTCGTTAGAGGAGACAGAAAAAATTCTGCTTCAGATCGATTTGGAGAGATATATCAGTGAGCGTGAATTGTTTGAGGCCAAAAATTTGGCGCGAGTCGTGGCATACATCGGAAAAAAGGCTCCTGAAAGCCCACTCACGCTCGAGATGATACTGCTTCTTCACAAACTGTTATTGTCTAATATCCGGGACGAGATTGCAGGACGATTAAGGCAAGGCAACGAATATGTACGGGTAGCCAATCACATCGCACCGCCTCCCAGTGAACTCCATAGGCTCATCCAAGAAATGTTGACGGCGTATCAGGGGAATAGTCGCGAAAGCATTATCAAGCGCATCGCCAAGACCCATCTTGCTTTTGAATACGCACACCCTTTTGTCGATGGTAATGGGCGAATTGGGCGCATTATCAACAACTACTTATTGATCAGAGATGGATTTGTACCGATCAATATCAAATTTTTGGACCGCAAATTGTATTACGCCGCATTTAAGGCCTATGACGAAAGCGGTGGTACCCAGCTTATGGAGGACATTGTCGGAAAAGCATTGACGAATAGCTACCACAAGCGGTTGGCCTATTTGGAAGGTAAAAAAATCGTGACCTTAAATGCCTACGCCAAGACTCATAAATTGTCCCATGCCAATCTGATCAATAAAGCAAATCGTCAGACCATCCCCGCGTTTTTGGAAAAAGGGATTTGGAAAATTGCAGTAGAGTCGGCTTAGCCACTTCGTGACCAAAATGGACGCACATGCTACACTAACGACCACTATTGTCTGAAGTCTGAACACAGACAACCATAACGAAAACGAAATTGAAGGGAGAGTTCTCGGAGGGTGCAAAACAGCCCTGAGCCGAGTGAGGGCGAATTTACTTCGACCGAACGGGGCGAGTGCTCGTGAGCTACTGCGAGCATGCCGAGCCAAATACATAATGGACCAAAAACATATTCGTAATGTGGCGATTATCGCCCACGTTGACCACGGTAAAACGACGCTGGTGGATCAACTTTTTAAACAAAGCGGACTATACCGCGAAAATCAGCATGTCGAAGAACGCTTGATGGACTCGATGGACCTTGAAAAAGAGCGGGGCATTACCATCATGGCCAAAAATGGCGCGTGTTTTGTGGATGGTTACACCGTTAACATCATCGATACCCCCGGCCACGCGGACTTTGGCGGGGAGGTTGAGCGCGTTTTGCATATGGCTGATGGCGCGGTGTTTCTGGTCGATGCAGCAGAAGGGCCCATGCCGCAGTCGTATTTTGTACTCAAAAAAGCCATTCGCCAAAACATCCCGGTTATCGTGGTCGTCAACAAGATCGACAAGCCCAATGCCCGAATCGAATGGGTCCAAGACCAAGTCTTTGACCTGATGGTGAAACTCAACGCGCCTGATCATATTTTGGATTTCCCTATTGTCTATGCATCCGCAAAAAATGGCTACGCGTCCTTGGATCCTGATAGTCGAGAAGGGGATATGAAGCCGCTGTTTAATACCATCATCAACCGTGTTCCTCCACCGCATGGCGACCCGAACGGTCCTTTTCAACTGCTGGTTCGCAGTATTAGCTACTCGTCGTTTTTGGGGCGGCTGGCCATTGGCAAAATCACCAACGGCTCGTTAGTGGAAAATCAGATGGCCGTATTGGCAACTCCGGAAGAGGTTTTTCGCTCGGCGCGGATCACCAAAATTTACCGCTACGAAGGCTCCAAGCAAATCGAGACCAAGGCTGCCATTTGCGGAGACATTATCGCGGTTGCGGGGCTAGAAGACGTTCAGGTCGGGCAAACCCTGACAGATCCAACCCATCCCATTCCCTTGGCCGGTGTGCTGATCGATCCGCCCACCGTGTCGATCAACATTTTGCCAAACGACTCACCTTTTGCCGGTCGTGAAGGCCAGTTTGTGACCTCCCGCCAAGTCCGGGATCGGCTGCTCAAGGAAACCCTCTCCGACGTTGCATTAAAAGTTGAAATTATTGAAGGTGAATTGGGCTACAAAGTGTCAGGTCGTGGTGAGTTGCATTTGTCGATTTTGATCGAAAAAATGCGCCGAGAGGGGTACGAATTTCAGGTATCCGCTCCGTCTGTTATTTTCAAAACCGAAGGTGGCCAAAAGCTGGAGCCCTACGAAGAGCTGACGATTGATGTGGCCAAAGAATACATGGGCAGTATCATCGAAAGCCTGGGCATCCGAAAAGGCCAGATGATCGAGGTCATCGAAGCCGGCGACGTGGTCCGCCTCATCTACAAAATCCCCACTCGGGGGCTGCTGGGGTACCAGTCCCAATTTTTGACCGAAACCAAGGGGATGGGTACGCTTAATTATGTTTTTGCTGAGTATGGTCCGTATTCGGGCGACATCAGAACCCGCAAAACCGGTGTGCTGATTGCCAAAGAAAACTGCACGACCATTGCCTACGGGCTCAACGGTCTCCAAGACCGGGGCGTGCTGTTTATGGGTCCCGCCGAAGAGGTTTACGAAGGTCAGATCATCGGTGAGCACAGTCGGGAAGATGACCTGGTTGTGAATCCGGGAAAAGGCAAGAAATTGACCAACATGCGGGCGTCGGGTTCGGATGACAACGTGATGCTTACCCCACCCGTAAAAATGTCTTTGGAAAAATGCCTGTCCTATATTGATGACACCGAGCTGATCGAAGTCACGCCCAAGTCGATTCGTCTGCGCAAACTCTACCGCAACGAAAACGAACGAAAGCGCATGGGTCGCAATTAGTCCGGTGGCCAAAACCCGTTTGGATGCACAGTTATACCAGCGGGGTTTGGCCGTCAGTGTCGAAAAGGCCGCTGCGTTGGTCATGGCCGGTGAGGTACTAGTCGATGACGCACCGATCAGCAAACCCGGAACACCAGTGGCCGACGACGCCGTCATTCGCTTGCGCAATACCCCCATGCCCTATGTCAGCCGGGGTGGGTTAAAATTGGCGGGAGCATTTGCAGCTTTTGATATTCCCATTGCCGGAAAACAGGCCTTGGATGTGGGTATTTCCACAGGTGGCTTTACAGACTATTTGCTCCAACATAGCGTGGCCACGGTGACGGGTGTCGATGTGGGCTATGGCCAGGTTGATATTCGGCTGCAGCGCGACCCACGTGTCACGATTTTAGAGCGAACGAATGTACGCCATCTCACCCGTGACCAGTTGCCCGATGGCATTGGCCTGGTCGTGATGGATTTGTCTTTTATCAGTGTACTCGCTGTACTGCCGTACCTGCGGGACTTGCTGGGTTCCGGCGTTGATTGGGTGGTATTGGTCAAACCCCAATTCGAAGCGTTGCCAGACCAAATCGGACAGGGTGGCATTGTCCGGGACGACGCCGTGCGGCGGACCATACTGAACATGGTGAAAGCGAGTCTGTTATCAGCGGGATTTTCCGTGCTTGGCGAAACCCCTTCTCCCATCACCGGCACTAAAGGTAACCAGGAGGTGTTTCTATGGCTCCAGAGCTAGGCGGTCCGCTGCACAGAAACCAAGCTGTCATGCTGACAGTGGATGGGCTTAAAGACAATGCGGACAGTACAACATGGTGGGGAAAAAAGCCGCTTTATGTGTCTTTTGCCTTGCCGGGGGAACGAATCCGGGTGCGTATCGAAAAGGTCGAAAAGACCTACGCTGCCGGCAAATGTGTGGAGGTCGTCAGCGCCTCGCCGGATCGCGCCACTCCGCCATGCCCGGTTTTTGGGCGGTGTGGCGGCTGCCAAGTCCAGCACATGACGATGGCAGCCCAACACCGGTTCAAGGTCGATCGCCTACACGCCCTGCTAAGCCAATCCGGATTTGAAGATGTGCCCCTTTTGCCCCTCAAAATCGGTCCCCAGTTGGGCTATCGCAACAAACTTCAGATGGCCCTGGAAAAGCGCTGGAACGGCATTGTGATGGGCCTGTATGCCCGCTATTCCCAAGTTGTTGTCGATATCGACCATTGTCCCATTCAAAACGAGCCAATCAATGCGGTGTTAGCGCCGATTCGTACCTTTTTTCAAACCACGCCGGACTTGGTCATTCATGATGCAAAAAAGGGTCGTCTGGGCCTTAAGCATGTGGTGATTCGTGTGGGCGCCGAGACGGGGGAAGTGATGGTCGCCCTGGTTACTTCGGCTCCCGATTTCCCCCAATCCGCCAAATGGGTAGCTGCACTCGGCCCGCAGGTGACCAGCCTGTTGCTCAACCACAATCCCAACCCCGACAACGTCATTTTGGGTTCCCGAACCCAGGTGTTAGCCGGGACGGAGCGCATCACGGATCGTATTGGCGGTTTGCGGTTTGCGGTGTCCTTGCACAGTTTTTTACAATCCAACGCTGCTCAGACCGAAACGCTGTACGAAACCGTACGCGAATTGGCTGGTTTGCAGTCTACTGACACGGTCTGGGACCTGTTTTGTGGGGTAGGGACCATCGGATTATTTTTGAGTCAGGATGTTCGGCAAGTTATCGGCGTGGATATCGTCCCCGAAGCGATCGCCGATGCCCAGCGAAACGCCATCGACAACGGTATTACCACTATCCGTTTTGTGGTGGGGGATGCTACTCAAATAGTGTCGCAATTACCTGCGCCGGATGTGATTGTGATGGATCCTCCTCGAGCAGGGCTTTCCGAATCTGTTATCACAACCATTGCCGGGAAAAAGCCACGACGGGTGGTGTATGTGTCCTGCAATCCGCAAACCCTCATCCGCGATCTTGGACGGTTCCAGGCGCTGGGGTATCGACCCCAAATCATCCAGCCGGTGGATATGTTTGCGCAGACCACCCATTTGGAAGTGGGGGCTGTACTAACGCCATCACATTTATAGACAAGTCAAGGGTTGATGTACACGATGTACAAGTTGTACAGTATATACGATAAGGTAGGCTGGGAGGATTTCATGGTACGTGTATCGACTTCGGAAGCTAGAGAACAATTGTCCGATATTATTAATCGGGTGGCCTTTGGCAAAGAACGGCAAATATTAAGCCGCCGCGGTACCGATTTAGTTGCGGTTATTTCCATCGATGATTTGCACAAATTGGAAATGTTTGAGAATGCCGCAGACTTGGCCGATGCACGATCACAGTTGAAAATAGCCCAACAAAAAGGCACCAAGTCCTGGGATCAAATTAAAATAGAAGCAGGTCTCTAGGGCGTGTCCCCATTTGATAGATGCAAGGCAAGTGGCAGCAAAAAAACCGGAGTTTACTTGCCGTAAATGAGGATTTTTTTGACTGACACTTAACGCCGCAGATGCAAATGAGGACACGCCTTAGTGTGAACCTGTACCAGGTCGAGGTAACCTCTCGGGCTGAAAAAAGTTTTAAAAAATTACCTCCAGACATTCAGCGGCGTATTGCGCGAAAAATTGACCTTTTAGTTCACAACCCTCGACCGGTAGGTGTTGTGAAATTGTCGGGAGAAGACTCCATTTATCGCTTGCGTGAAGGTGACTATCGCATCTGTTATGCCATTCAGGACAAGGTTCTTTTAGTTCTTGTTGTAAAAATTACCCATCGTCGCGAAGTCTACCGGGACTAGTTTACGAAAGCCCCATGCACGCGGTATTGGGATTATTTTTGAGTCAGGATGTTCGGCAAGTTATCGGCGGATATCGTCCCCGAAGCGATCGCTGATGCCCAGCGAAACGCCATCGACAACGGTATTACCACTATCCGCGCGATTTGACCCGCTTCCGAGCGCTCGGGTATCTCCCACAGCGCATCCAACCTGTCGACATGTTCGCCCAAACCACCCACCTGGAAGTGGTCGTGGTGCTGGAATTGAATTAATCTCCTTGTCATTGCTTCTTAAATTGAGTAGATTAAGTGTATGAAATACACGTATGGTATTCATGCCAGAGCGCGTATCCTGGAAAGAGGAATTTCGCTAAAAGCTGTTGATCACGTGCTATCAGAAAACACTGAAAAAATGGTTGTGCCGAGTAAATCTGATCCAGAAATTGAATTGGTTTTAGGTGTGTTTGAAGGAAGAGGATATGCTGTAATTGTGAATCGACATTCTTACAAAATTGTGACGGTCAGACGTGCACAGCCGAGCGAGGAAAAAAGATTGAAAGGAGAAGGCCTGTTATGAAGAACATCAAATTTGATCCCAAAGAGAAAAGTAAAAAACTAATGCAGCAGGCCGGCTATTTTGATCAGGTAGATAGCGAATTAGAATTTGACTTTGACAAGCGACAAGTGCTGCGCGGAGAGGCCAAGCGTGTCAACATTTTACTGCCGGAGTCCATTTACAATCTTGCGTTGTCCATCGGAAATACTGCCGGAACCGGCTACCAAAATGCGTTGAAAATGGCCATTGTAATCGGCCTCAACGAATTGCGGTTAAAGGTAAAGCAATAACACGGGATCCTTGCCTAAACTTTCTTGCCCAGTGCTTCAGTGAGTTGTTTGAGAGGCTCAGAAATGTCCCTGTCGTTGAGATGGACGTTGATGATATATAACTGAGTATCATCAGCCAATGCCGTTTGCATGGCCTGCTGAAAGTCTTTTTCGGATGTTGCCTGGATGCCCGTTCCACTACCCAGAACTTCGCAGATTTTTTCGTAGTGCCAATTGAGGACATCATTAAACGGACCATCGAGCATGGGTCTTTCAGTGCCGTAGCCGTTGTTATTGAGAATCACGACAATGGGATTGAGCCCAAACCGGATGCTGGTGGACAATTCCATCCCGGTCATCTGGAAAGCGCCGTCGCCAACTAGGCAAATGGTACGTCGCTTGGGCAAGGCCAATTGCGCGCCGATGCTGCCGGGTACCGAAAACCCCAATGAGGCATAATAAGCGGGTGCGATGAAGCGGGTTTCGTGTTCGATCACCAATTGGGCTGCGCCAAACAAGGCATCCCCGGGATCGGCCAAGATAATGTGTTGTCCGGTAATCATGTGATTCAGGCACTCAAACATCCGATTGACCGATACTTGCTTGTCTTCGGCTAAAAAAGTGGCAGGCTTTTGGGGACGTGGAATCTCGGGAGTGGGGCGTCGTTTGAGAGTGGCGTTGGCCAATCCGGCCATGACGTCTTTGATCGAAATATGCTCATATTGGTGAAACCCCATTGACGTGCGTTCCTGACTGACAGAAATAACGCGGGATTCTTCAAAATGGGAGGTGTAAATGCCCAAATTGATGTCGGTTCGCAATGCACCCAACATCAGCACGCAGTCACTTTTTTCCATATACGCTTGGATGCCGGGGCGGGACATAGCACCTTCGTAGACGCCCATGTACAGGGGATGAGACTCGGGGATAACGGACTTTCCCAAAATGGTGGTGGCTACCGGAATTTGGGTTTTTTCTGCAAATTTGAGTAAAAGTGGCTGGAGACGAAACCGGTGGATTTCCACGCCGGCCAGGATCACCGGATGTTGGGCGGTATTGACCCGCTCTTCCAGTTCGTTGATGGCTTCGTGCAATACCAGAGGATCGGCTTCGGGAGCCAGTTCCACTGGGGTTAAGGATGGCGTAATTTCCATATCCACCATATCCCGTGGAAGCTCCAAATACACGGGACGTTTGCGAGTGGTTGCGATATGTAGCAACCGATCGATTTCGGCTGCCGCGGTATGGGGGCTGTTGATGATGGCCGATGCGGCAGTGATGTGTTCAAAAACCGACTTTTGGGTGTCAAAGGTATTCACTCGGTGGTGAAGCAATGGATCGTTGGCTCTTTCTTTGATGCCCGGTGCGCCACTGATAATAAGCACCGGAGACTTTTCCGCAAAAGCCTCGGCAGTCGTATTGACGACTTTGAATCCCCCCACTGTATAGGTGACCACGACGACGCCAAGTCCGCGGATCCGGCCATAGACGTCTGCCGCAAAGCCAGCACCTTGCTCGTCGCAGGTATTGACAACCTTTAATGGGCTGTCTTCCAGACGTTTAAAAAAGGTCAGAACAAAGTCGCCCGGCACCCCAAAAATATGTTCGGTGCCATAAGAGCGGATCCGATCAATGAGGTACTGGGCGACAGTGGCCATTGGTTAGTTAGTATGAACTTTCTGGAGCAGGAGAGGTGTGGGTTTTGTCTGCGGAATCCATTTTGTCTTTGCAACAGGCATCCTTCATTTTGCCGCCCATGCCGTCTTTCATATGATGATGCATGCCTTGCCCCATCATACCGTCCTTCATATTTTGGCCCATGGGGTATTTTTCCATCATTCGGCCTGTCATGCAGGCTTTTTGGTAATGACCATATCCCAAAAATGCAACCGCAATAAACAGCAAGATAATGGCGGTCCAGATCCACTTGATTTGCTTTTCCATACGAACCTCCGGAAACTGAATTAGGGAGAAGTTGACTTTTAGAGCCTTGCGCATAAACATACCCAATATCCCATTAAAAAGCAAACAACTGCAGGAATGTTTGCGCTTTGCATTCACGTGGGAGCAACACATTTCTAAAATGATTCTTGCCAATCCCTAACTTTCCTAGTACTTTAACGGCTTAATTTTCCTGTTTTGACGGTATTTTTGCTGCGTTCCTGTAGCGTTGTTTGGAGGAATAAATATGTTTTGTGCATTGGTCGGGGGCTCAGTACCCATAGTTACCCAGGGTGTAAGGCGATTCGGGCCAGGTGCCAGTCAGGCTGCAAGACAAGTTATGCCCAGTCTTCCCGCAGCTGCGGGAAATGCCGTCAGGCGATTAAGTTCATCACTCGCAAGCGGCGAGGCGACGCAGTCGGCGACAGCCGTTGCATTTTCTGAGCCGGCCAGAGGGGTGCCTACCCGACGTGTCATGTTGCCAGACGCACCATTACCGTTGGTTGTTCGACGATCCGTTTCATCTGAGCCCCCAGTTGGTCCAGGGCCTGCCTTGGTCTCAGATAGGAGCGTCAAAATCATGTTGACTCTTCGAGATTGGGTGCAATCTCTCTTTGGAGGCCTGATCAATGGCGATGATTATCGGGCATTATATTCCGTTATTTGTGAATTGGCAGACCCAGATCGTCATTGGGTGGAAGTGGCGGGTGGTACAAAATGGGAGGTTCCCGCTCGAAATGGAGAACTTCCTACCCATCTATTAACCCTTTTTAGAGGCGAGCTTAAAAAAGTTGTGTTAAACAGAGGAGATTGTGCTTTCGGTCTCAAATATCATGATGCCCTTTCTCAATTTGCATTGGCTGTCCATCTGCGTGATACCAAGACGATGCAACGCCTTTTTGAATCCCAAAATGTTCATGAGCGGCGGGCTTTTGCATTGTTGGCCAGCCATGCGTTAGGCAACACGACGATCACAGAAGCCATGCTCAGCCTTTATGCCAATCCTGATGAGTTGGCCGACTTTCTGCTCAAAGCATTGGATGCGCTACAACTACCCCAATTTCCGGACACTGTTTATCCGGGGCTCAAAAGTGCCAACGGAGTTGAGGATCCGCAGTTGGCAGGGTCTGTAGTTCGCCGCTTTGCCTCGAAGGCCCAGCAACGCGGGGTCAATGTTGGGGGGCTAAAGTTTTCTTGTCATACCCATGACTCGCTTGGGTTGGCGGTACCGACATACCAGAACTTTGTTGGCGCATGTTGGCAGGCAGGAATGACGCCCGTTATTCATGTTTCATTGCCCCCGTTTGATGGGGGAAATGCGCAACCTGATATGATCGACACTCTGGATGCGCTGGGTATTCCGGTTTCGAAGTCCGACCGCCGGCTTGCCAAGGGTTTTTACGAAGTCGCGAGACCGATTTTTGATCGGTGGACGGCTGCCATGTCCGGAAGTACATCCCTTACACCGGAAATGGCGGATCTGGTCAGAAGATCAAAATTGCCCGGGGGGATGATGGGCACTCTTATTCCTCAGGTGAGAACCCTATTTGATTCGACCCGGCCCCATGTGACTACTGAAGGCCTGGTGAATTTGCGTTCTCTATTGGGATTGGAGAACTTCCCGACGGAACCGCAACGGCTGACATACCATGACTTTCTCAGAGCGTGTCTTTACATGATGGGAAAGCTGGGTGAGGACACACAGGTCATCGATGTCACGCCGGCTTCTCAGGCCAAAGGTGCAACGGCAGTAAACCAGGTAGTGCAGGTTGCAACTGGAAAAGGGTATAGCACGACAGCTTATACCTCCAGTTTCACTGAATACGTGTTACAGCAGGACACTAACAAAGTAAGACCATCCATACGACAAGCGCTGGTCGACACCTGGTTTGATCAGAAACGAACGACTTTTACCAATCTTCCGCAGGATTTAGTGGATGTACTCCGTAAATGTGGAGGTAACAGGCAGCAAGCGGATCACATCATAAAGGGGTATCCTCATCTGCAAGTGGTTTTGCAAGCTGCGACCGTTAAAGACACCCATGATGCTCCTGCTCGGAAAGCCACTGTAAAAGATCTACTTGATCTTGTCGCTCCTGCGGTATCTCAATATTCCGAAGAAGAAGCCCGAGGATTATTAAAAGTTTGCCAAGAAGAATGGCAACGCATGAAAACAGAAGGCTCGATCGAGACAAGGTTTCCCGAGCTATTTTCAGACTGGGAAAAGGCTACCCGGATCGTCAAAAAAGCCGAAGCAGAAGGCCATCTCGACCGAATTTCGAAATTGATCGGGTATCCTTTCACGAGATTGGAGGCTGCGACGATGGTTGCGACACTCCCGGACGAGGTTGGGGCATATATGCTGGAACATTATGGAAACAGCACGAAATTCCCCCCGCAAGCTCCTCAGTTTAAGACCCCCCAAGCGTTTGATGCGGCTCGGAAGCGGTTTGAGGAGTCGCTAAAACCCCAAAGAACCGAAGCGATGAAAATGGCCGAAAGAGACGCGGTTACTCGTGCCAACATTCATTTGCATGGAGGCTATGCCGGCGACCCAGATATTCTTGCCGGATACTCTGAGGCTGCGCTAGCATAGCACCTCATGTCATCCGTCCAAACTCTCGGCATCGGCAACGCCATCGTTGACATCATCTCGCAGGTAACGGATGCGGAGCTGGGGGAATTGGGTTTGCGCAAAGGTGGGATGACCTTGATTGATGAAGGCATGGCCGAAAAGCTGTCTCGGCGCCCGCCGATTCGTCTCAAATCCGGAGGGTCAGTCGCCAACACCATGGCCATCATGGGACTGACGGGGTCGAAGGTGGCCTTTATCGGACGCATTGCCGATGACCCGTTTGGCCAAATTTTTTCCGAAGATCTGACCAAAGACGGGGTCACGTTTTGCCGGGTGAATGGCATGCCCACGCCCATGACAGCCCGGTCTTTTGTCATGGTCACTCCCGATGCCCAGCGGACGATGGCGACGTTTTTGGGAGAAGCCGGCCAGCTATCTGCCCATCGGCTGCCGCTGGAACCCATTTCCGAATCCCAATTCCTGTTTTTGGAAGGCTATTTGTGGGACCAAGGCACGACCACGGCTGCGCTATGTAAAGCCATCGCGGTGGCCAAGGCAGCCGGGACTAAAATTGCGTTTACGGTGTCGGATGGGTTTTGTGTGGAGCGACACCGAGCGGATTTTATGGCCTTGCTGGAAAAAGAAGCCGATGTCTTGTTTGCCAACGAGCAGGAATTGCTGCATCTTTTCGAATCTGAAACCTTTGATACGGCATTCATGAGGCTGCTGGAAAAAACGGCAAAACGACCCGATTTGATCGTGGCCATTACCCGCAGTGAACAAGGGGCCGTGGTGGTGCGGGGCCACGATGTCGATGTTGTTCCCACCGTACCGGTAGTCAATCTGGTGGATACCACAGGGGCAGGAGACGCGTTTGCAGCAGGTTTTTTGCAGGGACTTTGCCAAGGAGACGCGTTGTCAACCTGTGCAAAGCGAGGGCATTGGTATGCCGGCCAAATCGTCCAGGTCGTGGGTGCTCGGTCGGAAAATCTGAAACCGTTTACGACCCAGTCTTAGGTAGTGTCATCACGAGATATTGACCAGTAGCGACTAGCCCCCCCTTGTCATTCCCGCGTAGGTGTGAGGAGCGTACCCGCGACGGAACCGAAAGACCGCCGACCGAACAGGGAGGATGCAGGTCTTGAGGCTGCCCGGCTGGCCTGTAAAGCCATGAAGGGAATCCAGGACTTTTTTCAACATCTATTGCCTGGATCCCCGCCTACGCGTAATGGCACTAGCTTATAATTAAGCAAAGCGGTTACAAAAAGTATGTGAAGATCAAGGGCGATCGCATTCAATTAGCCGTGGATTACGATCGGCTCAAAGAGGAAGAAAAGTATGATGGTCTTTGGGCCGTGGTGACCAATTGGTTTGAGCCTTCCAGCCGGGAGATTGTGCGTCACTACAAGGGTCTTCGTCAGGTTGAGGATGGCTTCAAGGCCCTCAAATCTGACCTTGAATTGGGACCGATGTACCATTGGGTGAGTCCTCGCATCAAAGCCCACGTGTTTATTTGTTTTCTTGCCTTACTTTTGCAAACCGCTCTCAAAAAGAAGCTCCAAGCGGCTTTCCCTGACCAAAGTCCGACCGACCTCATCCGAGAGCTTTCTTCGATTGATGTCTCTTGTGTTCATCTTAAAGACAAGTCCGTTTGGCTTCGGTCCGAAATCTCCGAGCAAAATCTCCTCACCCTTAACGCGCTTCACTGCCAAATCCCTAAAAAAATCTTGTAGTGTGCACGTCAGGCCTTTTTGTGCCTGGAAGTGTCAAACTTCTGAAAAATTGGATGATCCCATAGTTTATGGGAAAGTAGTTAAAATCGGTTAGATTGTTTAAAACCCACCCCCCCTGGGAATCAGGTAGGCATCACGACTATTTAAGCAGGAGGCAAAGATGTTTAGTTTTATGAAAAAATCAAAACCCGCTCTCAAGGAGGCAGCCCCCGCGCCACGAGCTACGAAGGGCCGGCCCGTCGCGAAAAAGGACTTGGATAAGATTGCGGGGGGAGGATATGTCGAAAACGACAACTGGTAAGTCGGACCATCTAAGATAGGAAAAAAGCCCAGGAAATAACCTGGGCTTTTTATTATCTCAGTAAGTATCATCTCCGGAAAGAAGGGACTGCTGAAGAGGTGTTCGAACAACCGGAGCTGCGCTCGGCGCAGCTGCGGGCCAATGATGTTTGATCGCAGAGCGAATAATTCCAAAAAAACCTGTCACCATGGGTACCCCAACATTGATGATTGTATAGGCTAGGCCTGGCCCATAGTCCTTCCATTGCATCTGAATCGCACTACCGAACCAATGAATATTTCGGAGCGTCATCCACCCTCGACGCCAGACTGACACTTGACCCATTTGACGTGAATTTTCCAAGCCCATTCGCGCCAATAACCAGGCTGCATGGTTGGTCATATGTTTGTAAAAGCCCCGGACAACATCCAATTTAGCGCCTATTTTCTCGGCCGTTGTTTGGACGGTTTGCAGACGGTGTTGTTGAAGGGCTTTTGTTCTGTAATGCGCTTCTCTCTCCAATACCTGCCTGCAAATCGACGCCGTTACCAACATCGAAACGGGGTATGCCGCAGTATTATCTAAAAATCCGAATTGCGTCTCCAATCCACGAAACTCCTGCACTTCCAATTCAGTCAGGGTCCTATTAGCAGATTTTAATTCTAAAAAACGCTCCAATAATCTTGAGTAGTCTTCTAAAACAGACGGAATTCGCCGAAAACTCTCTGCACATTCACCCATGACGGCTTTATTATGCGGCTCTCGCTCAAGTACCTCGCGTAATGCATAAATAATGCGTAACCGGTCTCCGGGATCCAAGCGGTGGTCTTTGGTCATCACAGATGCAAGTGAAGGCGTATACAGTTCTTCAGTCAGCATCTGATAGAGAGCACGAGAAAGCGTGGTAAATTTCAAACCGCCCGGCAATTGTGCAATTCTGTGCGTCAGGCCTGCAAAACGGCCAAATGATTTTTCATCCACGTCCCATGCCTGAACAAGAGAGCGGAGTCGATGGAAACGTTCGGGAAGGGGCCTCTCATCGGAAAATATGGATTTAATATTCCTAACATGCTTTCTGCTGCCGTAAGGCGCATACCTATCCAAAAGACCTAAAAAGCCTAAGTCATTTGCTATATACCTAAGGTCTTGGTCAGAAAATGCATCATCTTTTTCTGTCTCTAAAAAAGCCCTGACTGATCTGACAATTTGAAGCTCGGATCTATTGACCAGCCCCACGTAAGTCCACCAGTGCGGGGAATATTGTTGAGTGGATCTTTTAATGTTTTCGACATCCGGCGCTTTGCCTGCGCTGTGACCCCGCAAAATCCCCGCAACAATGCCAACTATCGCCCCGATAGGATAGGTTAAACTAACACTAATATTAATAAAAAGCCGCCGCTGCCATTGTTGCGATAAGCCAGGGCCATGAATATGAAATGTTGAGAAAATGGTGTAAAGCAAATTCTGAAGCTGCCAGGCTGCAGAATAGACTAGCATCCCCATAAAAGTCGAAGAATGAGCGTATGCCTTTCTGGCCGAATGTCGGGCTGGCCTTTCCGGTACCGTATTCTGATGTCGGGCGTCCCAACGATTTCGAATCGCAAACACCATTCGCGCAGGAATACCGGCCAACGCCATAACAAAATCCCCCACCCTCGCCCAAGACATAGGCATCTTGGCCGGAACCAGTCTCTCCACGTCGGCCCGTGTCAGGTCAAAGGGACGGAGGTCCTCATCAATACCAAGTGCCTGCATCAGGTCTGCGGGACGGTGCGTATACATCATGTGGAACAATGCAAATGCCTCGGGATGCTCTTTTTTTAACCTTGCCAATTCCGAGACATGGGTCTGGATGGGAGAAAGATCAAAACCGGCCTGCAAGACGTCGGAGGACTCCAAGACCGTGAGCTGACGCGACAGCCACTCGAAATCGCGCGCTAAAACCGCTTTTGAAAAGGCGTCGACTAACTGGCGTGTTTTTTTAGGTGCCGTTTTGTGGGCTTCTGCAAGCGTCTTTACCCCATTGTCCAGCTGGGCGTACACACTCATCAGTTGAGGGAACAGTATTTCTTTCAGCTCCCCCCAACCCTTGGCCAGCGTGAGATTTTGGATGGGCGCTGTTGGATCCGCAGCAGAACCAAAAGCACCCTTATCGGCCATATGGTGATCGGCAGATATTTTGGCCGCTTCAGACCTGGGCTCACCGCGATACCACTGCGCCAACCGGTTCCACTGCCGCCTCACAAAGCCCGGTCGCGGTTCAGGCAGGCGCTCCGGCAAGACCGAAGCAGAATCACCTGATGTGCGTTCAGGAGGGGTTTCGGGCAGGAGCAACCGAAGCAAATCGGTAGATGTCTCCGAACTGGATCCTCTGGTGGCGCTCCCCGCATCTACAGCGATCGGGGGCGCATCTGAGCCTGATGAAGCGCCCGGTGGAGAATTGGAACCTCGGGACTCGATATCAAGATGGCGTGGCCGTGGTGATCTGGTCATCCATCCCCAAGCGCGTCTCCAAACGCTCGGTATATCAGACGGTTGCTCAAAAGAAGGCGGGGGTGGACTTCCGCCGCCACCGGCCGGCTCAGCAGTGATACCTACATCGGCACCGGTACATACAGGAGTAGCACCTTCCAGAGGAGGATTAGACAGGCTCCCCCAGAATCTAAGCTCCGGGGGAGTATGCGCTTCATCAGAAGTAACCGGAGGAGTATAAGCTTCATCAGAAGCAAGCCGTTTGTGCATGTCAGTTATTTTCGAGCATAAGAGAGGGTTTATTTCAATTTGATGACAGCCCCTGTGTGAAGACCGGGAACATAGTACCCCTCAGATGAGATGTGGCACAGATACACACGATCTTGGATTGCCTCAAAGTGCCTCAAAGAATGGGTGCCTCCGACGGTGTAAAGGGGTAGGTAGCTATCATTTACCGAAACTGCCCTCTTCCGGTGACGATAAGGATTGACATTTTTTGTCACTTGAAAGGTAAGGGATCGGGAACAGTACCGTTGCGGTGGCTGGCACATGACCGACTTGGTGTCATGATGCGTGGGATGTTAGACCTGGCAAATCCCAAGAAATAGGGCACTACTCTCTTGCACCCCCGGTGTCAGGTGAGCGATAATAAGGACCTTACTAAAATTAGGGTATTGAAGGATAGGCCATGCAGAGTTCGGTTGCTTCGTTGCCACGAGATCAAGTCGCCCGTCGGACAGGGGTCCTGATGCGGCATTTTCTCCTTCAGACACCACGCCAACACACTGATGATCTGCTAAGGGAGGGGGTTGAAGCCGCGCCCTGTAGCGCCCAGACCACAGAAACCGCCCAGACTTTGGCTGCCTGGCAGGCGCTGGTACAAACTGGCCGGTTATCGGAAATCCAGTTGCAGCGTATGCAAGTCCTACTACAGCAGCTCTCCCCCAACGCTACCTCTGCCGTCGGGCTGGAGGTGGAGGTTGTGGGGGGGGGGAGGGTAAATGTCTCCTCAACAGCAAGCCGAATCGATCCTCGAATTCTAGCCGGACAGTCTCGTTCTCTTGAGCTTAGAAAATTCTCAGTCACTGAATTGACGTTGGCTGCTCTTGAACAATTTAGAGATGCAAGGTTGCCAATCGAAATAATTTGTGACGGCCACTTAGTGCAAACCTCCCTCAATTGCAGGTATCCGATTACTCTTAATCCCCACTTTGCAAGGAACGAGCAATTAGGATTTCAATGGCTTGAAAAAATTGGGTATATTCCTGACTCTAAAGCTGTTGATCAGATGGCCCGGACTGATGCTCAGTCTGGTCGTGCGTTATTAGAAAAAAGTCGTCGCCTTCTTTCTACCAATATTACCTTACTAGCGGCTTTAACGATTCCAGGTGCCGATGAAGGGGGGCTCAGGCTCGCAACGATGGTAAATGCCTGGCTCTTTGCCGCAGATAACGAATTTGATAGCCAGGACTCAGCTTTTTCCAGGGATCCTGAGCTAATGGAGTCGGTATTTGATGCATTTGAGAGAGCGTTTGACGGACAAAAAGTTTCGGTTCCTGATCGTGTTCCTTTAAATTTGACAAGACGAGTGGCAGCGCTCCTCAACGGAATTGAGGAAATTGGAAGCTCTTTTCGAATATATCGACCGGATCATGTTAATGGAATAAAGGAGGGTTTGCGACAATATCGTAGAGGAAACGAGTCGGAATCTCGTTCGAGATCGGAAATAGACCCAACTCTTTCAAAACGTGAAAATCTGAAGTCTCAACCCGATATGCAACAGGGTCTTTCGATCCGTTCGTTAATGAAAAAAAGGGATAACGCAGGTGCGGTTGAGCTTGTTTTTGAGGTTGCCTTTGCGATCAACGCGTATGGCCCCATTTGCGATAACCCAACTATCAAAGACTTGTTACAAAGCTACAGGGAGCTTTGCGTTTTTTATATTTGTGGCTCAAACGATATTGTCTCCAGAGAGAAAGAAAAACGCGCGGGCTTGCAGGAAAACCTGATGCTTCATTATGAAAATTTAACTAATCTCGGGCCACAAGAGGCTGCTTCTTTTGTAGCAAAAGAGCTTGATTCTGTTGTTTACGAAATGGACCAGATTGAAAAAACAATTGACGCATTTATTCGGCAGCATAGATCCACCTTCCCCGAATGGGAAATCTCAGAAATAAAAGGGCGAGTTTCGGGAATGAAGGCGTGGGTAGCAGGCCATAATATGTGGGAGGCAATTTCTTTCGATGGTCGTCACGAAAAATCACCCTGTATCGATCCCCATATGTGTAGAGCAATAAGGGAAAGACGATGTGAATTGGCGCAACCTGTATAACAAGGTCGTCTATCTAGGCCTCACCCGGGCTGACCCTGAGGCTGTTGATACCAATCAAACTCTCCGCCGCATCGTTTTATCGAATCAAATTGATTTTGTTTTGATTCTTATTTCGTTTCAATATATTTTTCTCTTCCCGTTAATGGGGTACCGAAGGCTGGGGTTAATTGCTGGGCTTGTGGTTTTGGGGTTTGTAATTTCTCTGGTTCTTAATGCTTTTCGTTTTTTCCTCCTGTCTAAAATTCTAATGATCGTAACGTTAGTTTCACTCTGCTATTTTTTTCCTGTTCTTTGGGAAGAAATGCAGGTGTCCAAAACGTTTACTTTTCAGCCATCGCATTGCCATTGGTTCTCTTTTCTCCCAAACAACGTGCCCTAATGATTTCTGGTGTCGCCTTGCCCATTCTTTTTTTTGCGGGGCTAGAGACTTTTAACTACACCTTCTTTCCGTTAGTTATGAACAACCCTAGCCTTCAAAGAATTGTGTTTATTTCTGCAACCTCTGCTACTTTTTTGATCGGCATTTTTTCAGTTAGTTTTTTTTACTCATCCAGTGAGCAATCGGAATCAAAACTATCTCAAGCTAATAAAAGTCTAAAAGAAGAAAGAGATCGTATCCAAACCGCCTACCACAACCTCGCCGAATCCCAACAAAAAAACATCGAACTCGTCCGCCACGAAGCCACCGCGGCGTTGGTGTATGGGATCACGCACGAGATCAAAAACCCGCTCAATATGTTGAGTTT
>CAYINU010000025.1:0-18173 GCA_964364855.1 uncultured Candidatus Marinamargulisbacteria bacterium
AGAGGTCAAAACAAGTTCCGTACAATTTGGTAACGTCGTTGTGTCCTAGCAAAGCAGGTCCCGGATTACTGAAAAATGATCGCATTAGATCGGGGTAAAACGCTAGGTCATTGCGAATTTCGGATGCCGCAAAATCGTAACAGATTTTGACGTTTCCCAAACGACCCTTGGCCGTCATCTCCCCGCAACGCCGGTTACCAGAAATTGAAAATGCGGCGTCATATCCGGCCAACACTCCCGCTGCGTCGATATAGTGGATGAGTTCATTTAAAAACGGTCCCCCCGTCCGCAAAATCTCCCCCACACCTTTTGGCATCGCAGAACAAAAACAGTACAAAACCGTGGGGCGGTCTTTAAGCACACAATGATGCCGCTTGATCATCACAGCGGTCAGTTGTGGCAAATTGGATTGCATCGCCTGCCATTGCGATTGGGTGACAACCAACGGTTTCTCTACCCAAATTTTAGAAAAACCTGCCAAAATGGCCTGTTGGGCGTCCTCAGCATGCGACGCAGACGCGGAGCAAATATAGACCGCATCAAGGCCATCCGTTTTGGCTTCCTTAAAATCAGTGTAAAGCGGTAAGCCATAGGCACGAGCAAGGCCCGACGCCCGCACCGGCGCACGCGTCAAAAGGCCGCGAAACCATCCCCGTGGCGCATACGGCAAAACGCTGTCGGCAACATACCCCCCGCTACCGACTATGAGCACGCCAGGACTTCCAGTCCAATACCACCGTCAGGGCTTTTTTTTCATCCAGAACATCCTGGATATCGGCGATCCGGGAAGGGTCGCACAGCACATATCGATCCAAAACAGCATGCTCAGCAACCCATTTGGCCCGGTCAAGATTATGATGGGTAGAAGTCGGCAATTCGCCCTCCAGCAATTCCTCTTCCACCAACATGGCGTAATCCGCATGATTGGCCAGATCGCCATAGGCATTGGTACACCATAACCGAAATTGCTTGCTCTCCAGACTCTCCCGGTCTAATAAAACCGGCCCATACCCAACGATCCCGATACTGCCGTGACCCAACACTGCATGCTGCGCAGCCGCTACCAATTCAGCGGAAACCGCGCATAATATCACGTGGTGAAAGGTCTGGGAAAGGGACTCCGAAACTGCATACCGCTCCGACCAGAGGCGCCTCACACGATTATCTACTTCGACCAGGGTGACGTCGCATCCCGCCAATCGAAAGCACTCCGCGGTTACCCACCCGATAATCCCACCGCCTACAATGGCAACGGAATCTGCCAAGTATGGACGGGCTTTGTTTAATGAATTAATGCCGATCGTGAGCAGCCCGCCAAACGCATACCGGATATCTTCGTGAGGAACTTTGACGACATAGATGCCAGGAACAACAACTTGACCCGCATGGATCGCATAGCCTGCCCCGGTGGCCAATACCCAATCACCGACCTCAACATGCGCGACATAGGCCCCGACATGGGTAACCTGGCCCATGACGCTATAGCCCAATGGCTGTACGCCCGACCAGACCTTTTGAAATGTCCTTAAGCTTCGTAACACGCCTAGCTCACGTACGCGCCGGATTTTCTTTGCGGCTGCCTGGAGTACCGATAAAGGGCGTGTCGAAACCCGAATGGCGGACTCGGTACCCACGCTCATCGCTGAATAGCTAACCTCAATTCCCACGCAACATGCGTCCGGAAGCGGTGCCGGTATGGTCATCAAGGCCAATTGGCCTTGATCGGAGACAAGGGCTGCTGACTTAGACATACACCAACCCCTTGCGTTTAAACGCGATGCGAAGCCCGATCAATTGCAATATGATGCCAACCCCATAGCTAAACCCGATGGTCAGAGGGATAGCCAGGAACCCTAAAAACGGCCGCAACAAAAGCACGCCACAAACCGTCGCGATACCTGAAACGATGATGTTAGCCACATAGATATGGTGAAGGTTAAAGGCCAGAGCCACGTAGGTCAATTGCAACGAAACAGCTGCAACACCAAATCCCAGCAAATAGGCCAAAAAAAACAGCCGAGTAAGCGTAAAAGAGGCCTCTGTAAACTGACCTGCCATCAGATACCGAGTTTGCGACACGGTACCCAGCAACGCAAGTCCGATGGCCAAACCAGCCCCCAGAAGAAGCAACCCGACAGCAAGCCTTATTGAAAGCCGAAGCGGGAACTGCCCGATGGCCGCAAGATGAGAGATTTTGGTGTAGTACGGGGTCAAAAGCGCCGGCACAACAAGGTTCGAAACAAACAAATAAAACCGATTGCCAAAATCATGAGCAGACAAAATTTGCGGACCAAATGTGCCCAATTGGTATTGCACCCAGTAGTCTGGGAGGGTAGAAAGAACGCTAACCCCGATAAGGCTGATGAATTTCCTCCAAAACCGTGTCAAAATCCCCCGAATACGCCGATAACGGCGCCGGGTAACACTAGCAAAAAGCCGCGCGTGGACCATAACAGCGAGCAGGTAAACGTTGACCGCGACAATGCCCCACAGATAGCCCCCCAACAGCGGATGGATGCCGGCAAAAGACCACCCTCCGATGACAAAAGAGATGACAAAAAGGCCAAAAATCACTTGCCGCACTTCAGCCATGCCATAGCGGTGCGTCGCATACAGAATTTGACTCAAGGCATTGGAAAATAAAAACAAAACCGCATAAATCGTCATCAAAGACAGTCCCTTTAGTCCAAACAGAATGGACTCAGGAGCCAGGTTCGGGTATAGACGTGGCAACAGCCAAGGCCCGATGGCCAGAGAAATAACCAGAGATCCGGCTAGAATGAGGGCCAATTCCGTGACAAGTACGGTCGCCAATTCCGCCCGGCGTTTGGATGACAGGAATTTTGGAACAAGCAATTTCATAATGGGTTCAAGTAAAGGCGCGTATAACAACATCGCCAAGGAAACCGCCGCAACAAAGCCATCCTTAAAAAGAGAGGTGCCGAAGTAATATGCGGTGACGACTTCACGGCCAAACGTGAGTCCTTTTCCCAAAAGTGATACCGAAAACAAAATAGAGGCCGATCGGCGTAGGTAATTTTTCTCCATTACCAATACTCGATCGGGCCGCGGTCCAGGTAATCCCAGGCCAATAAAAACCGGTTCCGAAAATACGTCATCACCATCAGCAAACGCCGCCCATGGGCAATTCCTAACCGCCACCACCGCAGCACAGACAAGCGATATTTTGCTCGGGGTTGCCGCTGGAATATCACTGTCAGGTTCAAGGCCAGCAAACTCCACGCAGTATAAAAAAGATCCGGCACAAACGGCTCGGAGCGGACGTTTTTGTAATACCCTTTTCTCAGGCTGCGCAGGGTCGCGACGGCATTTTCAAGCTGAGGGTCCTCTGTGAGTGCCCAAGACGAAATGGCCCAAGCATAGGTCCAACTGGCGCCTTGTTTATCCTGGCAGGACTCCCACGCCCAGCGGAAATCCGCACCCGCCCAAATGCTTCGCAAATAGTCCGCTGCCCAAAAACGGGTCACCTCAACACTCCGCGAAAGCGGCATGTAGCGCGCCAGCATATCCAAGAGAGCTAGGGTCATGGCATGGTACAAAAACGACACGCGCCATCCGTGGTGTTTGTAGGGGAAGGCGCCCCCATAGCGTTGAGAGCTACACACGTGAATCACGGCTCGGCGGGCTGCCGCGCGGTAGAGTTCAATGCGGCGTGATTTTTCGGGCAGTTTGTCCGCTACCCGCATCAAAGTCACCGCCGCGAGCAAATTGGTGTTGAGAACGTCCGTTCGGTTGATCTTGGCTTTAAAAAAACACCCGCCTTTTTCGATGCTGTAGAGGTAATCCGCTCCGCGTACCATGCCGGTTATGGCATCGGGACGTGATCGGGGCGCACATGACAACGCCAGTACCGCAAAACACGTCGGAACAGCCCCGTCATAGCCCACGTCCGGCTCGGTGGGTTCGTAGCTTTTTTCAAGCCAGGCTCCCGTTAGGGTCTGTTGGCGTAAGAGTTGGCTCTCCAGTTCCGCAATCCGAGGGGATTGTGGCTGACAGTGATAATAGGACATCAAAAATGCGGCAATAATTTCAACACGATGTTTGTTTCGCAGGCTATCGAAGTCAGAAAAATCCGGTTGTGCTTCGGCATGGGTGAGGATGCCGTTGATTTCAGACAGGAGGGGGGTCATGGCAGCCATTATACTGGACCTGGGCCGTTCAAAACCAGGCTGACCAGATCCTCGACTTGCGCACCCATGGCATCCACGCTAAACCGTTCCCTGGCATGCCTAAAGGCCGCCTGTGATCGTTTCTGATACACCTGCGGATCGGCAGTTAGCTCACGAATCGCGTCCACAAAGGCCATGTCATCGGTCACCAGCCGGCCCGTCTGGCCATCAACCACCGTCTCACACACGCCACCGCTGCGGTAGGCCACCACGGGCAACCCGCAAGCCATAGCCTCAATGGGCGTCACACCCAGTGGCTCGTTTAAGGTCGGAAATAAAAAAAGATCAGAGGCACATAACAACCGGATTTTTTCGGATTCGGATACAGACCCCACCCACTCTACCGGCCGACCGCCAAAGGCTGCCCGGAGCCGCTTGTCATCAGCACCTGTGCCCACAATGGTCAGACGATACGTCACAGTCAATGCATCTAACACCGGAAGCAGACGATCCACTTCCTTCGCCCGTTCCAAGCGCGACACGACGATGAGTTTTAAGCCATTTGAGTCGGGATAACGGCTCACCCACTGCGACGGATAGGCCGAAAAATCAATACCCGAATAGATTACTTTCGCGCCAACATGAAGATGCCGAGCGATATAACCCGCCGTGTTTTGACTGTTCGCAACCACAGCAGAAAAACGCCAGCACAGCCAGCGTTCCACCACAGCCATCAGCCCTATAAAGATGCGCTTGATCACACCGGCTTTGGACAAGGTGTCCGTCAAATAGAGCTGGGTTTCGTTGCAAAACCAAATAAAGGCCGGCCGCGAAGAAATCAGCCGGTACCACCCTGCAAACTGAACCGGGTGGTTGTGGGCAATGACACAGTCAAATTGGCGGGCATAACGGGCCATTCGAAGTAAGGCCATCAGGCGTCCGCCCAATCCCACAGCAGGAAATGTCCGAACATGGAGACCGGTGAGGTACTCGCCGAAAGACCGGGCTGGGTCGACCTCAAAACACGCAACCTCCACATGGTGGTGTTTCAAAAGATATTGCGCCAGAACCAGCGCTTTGCGCTCAGCCCCCCCCCGAACGGTAAAGGCCGGATGCAAAATCAGAATCCGCCTCATTCGTTTTTGGAGAGGATCTGCGTCAAGGCCATCTGGGCCGCTCGTTGCTCAGCTTCTTTTTTGGTAACACCGCTGCCACCGGCCAACATGGGCTTGGTGCCGTCAGTAAACCTGACTTCGATAAAGAACTGCTTCTGGTGATCGGGACCTTCTGAGCGCAGAAGCACATACTCCGGCAGCCGTTCGCCACGTTTTTGCAGCCACTCTTGAAGCTCAGATTTGAAGTCTTTCAGCTCGGCTTTTTCCTGAAGGTGATCCAGGTTGCGTTCCAGCTGAGGCAGAAAAAAGTCACGTACCGCGTCCAATCCCCCATCCAAAAACAATGCCCCCAAAATGGCTTCAAACGCATTGGCCAAATTGGATTCTCGGTTGCGGCCACCGGCTTCGGCTTCCGTATCCGACATCAGCAACAACTGTCCCAAATCCATCTGTTTGGCAAATACCAACAGGCTTTTATCCGAAACAATCTTGGCACGCACTTTGGTGAGTTCCCCTTCGGACGCGCTGGGATAACGGGTATACAAATATTCCGAAACCAACAATTTCAATACGGCGTCTCCAAAAAATTCCAGTCTTTCGTTGTCCATCACACCGGGATTTCGCAAGGCATATGACTTGTGTGTCAGCGCTTCCGCCAATAGCGAAAGTTGGCTAAAGGATCCGCCCAACTGAGAGGCGGCTTTGCTGATCCAGCTGCCAGAGCGCCTCATCGTACCCATCGCAAACCCCACTGACGAAGCCCCTTAAAAACAATCGCGTAGACAAATCCCACACCGACACCCAGTAACGCACCCAGTACCGAACGCAGCAGGGTAATCCCCAAGGGGGTATGAATATGGCAAAAGGCGTTGATTAACGAGATGAGCGCCACAGCACCGAGGCCATTAAAAAACCACAGCCACTTTCGCGCAATAATCCGATCCACATATAAGTAAGTCAGAATCAAAAACGGATATCCGATCAAAAACTCTTTGGTGCGGGGCCGCACGGTCAATAGACGTTCTAGCCCTTCACGCATGAGTAATTCCAATGCCGATACCTCGCCTTTGGCATCGTTGCCACTGCGAATTATGTAAACGGCCAGCGCAATCCCAAAAAGACCCACAGCCAGAAGAACACCTGAGCGCACCGGGGATGCCAACAAGCGCCGGACCACAAAATAAATCGACTGCATGCGTTGTGGATTTAGATAATAATAAAGACCGATCAGGAGCAGCGGCAACAAAAACGCGATTTTCACACCAAAAAACGGACGGATACCAAAAGCAAAGAGGGGATTTACCAAAAAGCCCACCACAAACAACGCCCCCAATAAACAAATACCGACCAGTTTGGCAACATACCCCACACTGGCACGGGAAATGCCTCGGTCAGGGACGGGATGTTTGGGAAATTGGGTAATAATCGCCAGTGGCGGGAAAATCAGGGCAGCCAACAACGCCATCAACTGGTTCCAATACAACCCCCATCCCGCCAAGCCCCAAATGCCAGACAAGACGGTCATAGCCACGATCATGATCGTGGCCGCTCGGATCGATACCATCACAAAAAGCCCGGCAAAACCCACTACGGCAATGGACAAGCCCAAGGTCATGCCGGCAGACTGCCATGTGCGCACCGTGGGATAGGCCTCACGACGGGCCACACTGTTAGGCTGAAATCCATCCCGCTTGAGCGTTTTTTCGATCTGGCGAATAAATCGCAAGTTGTAAGCCACGACGTTTTCGTCCGAGTAATGGGACAAGTATGGCCGGACATAAAGCACGCGGACATTGCGTTCCCGCACCGCACGGGCGTATCGCTCCACGGCACGGCCCATCGGCAAAGTCGCCAAGTCCAATTCATGGATGCTATGGACACGGCTGATGTATTGGGGCATGCGGCCGGCCAAGTTTCTTTCACCGAGCTGCTCAAAAAACTCCAAATAGCCGAAGGTAAAGTGAGACTGCTTCAGACGTTGGGCAACCCGCGATAGTTGATTGGGATACCCCAATACCGAATCCCCTTCAAATATCACGGCCGCGGGCGACCGCAGCGCCGACAAGGCCGCCAATTTTTTATCAATCACCTGCGCCCTGACGCGGTGGCCGTTCCTAAATCGCGGCACCACATGAAATCCGAAAGATTCCAAATACTGGGCTGTTTCGATGGACAGTCCAACTCCGGTTTCGAGTAAGTCCTCTTCGTCGTCAGAGACTTTCAAAATGCCATACCCCACCTCAGTCACACTGGCAGGCCCCAATTGGGCGACCAAATAATCACGGATCCGCTCATAGATCACACTCTCATCTACGATCAAATAAATCACCGCTTCGCGGATGGGAGTATGAGCCGTGATAGGGTTCAGAACGAATGGGTTGACCTGCCCGACGCGAAGCAAGTTAATCAGATCAGCCCCTTTCATCATCGTCACCTTTCCGGACTTGACGAGTGTTTCAAGCGTGTCTTCACCCAATGCAATCGCGGTCACGCCAGCAGTATGCCGCAGTTTGGGCAACAGTTGGGCTTCGGGCACACCCCCAATGCGGGACATCTTTTGCACGTCGTCATAGCCAACGACCAATTCCACATTGCGGTGATGGCGTTCATATACCATCCGCTGGACAGCCAGCCACCCGGCTATGACTATCGCCAACCCAAATAGGGCAAGTGCCACCTTTCGGATAGAGAGACTGTTTTTCAAGGGTTGGCCCCTTCCGCAGTGCCTTGCCGAAGCTTGGCCGCTATAAACATATCCAGATCCCCATCCAAAACAGCTTGAACATTGGACGTTTCAACCTTGGTACGATGGTCTTTTACCATGGAATAAGGGTGTAGGACATAGGAACGGATTTGGTTCCCCCAAGCAATATCCCGGTCGTTGTGACGCAATTCGTTCAATTGACTGACCTTTTCTGCTTCCATTTTTTGCAAGAGTCGCGACTTCAAAATCGTCATCGCTTTTTCTCGGTTGGAGATTTGTGACCGTTCGGCCTGAGACTGGGCCACAAGGCCGGTGGGGATGTGGGTAATCCGAACAGCCGAGTCTGTTTTATTGACATGCTGACCCCCCGCACCTGACGCGCGGAAGGTATCCACACGCAAATCCTTGGGATCGATGGCAATGGCTACTTCATTATCTTCAAAATACGGAATCACATCAACTGCCGCAAATGAGGTTTGTCGCTTATCATTGGCATTAAACGGCGAAATGCGCACCAGCCGATGTACGCCGGCCTCATTTTTGAGATAGCCATACGCGTTGGGACCTTTGGCCGTCAGTGTCATCGATTTGATACCGGCTTCTTCGCCTTGAGTAAGGTCGGTAATTTCGGCCGTATATCCTTTTTTCTCCAGCCATCGGGCATACATGCGGTACAGCATTTGCGCCCAGTCCTGGGCATCTGTTCCGCCGGCGCCGGCATTAATGGTCAAAATACCGTCATGGCTATCGTAGGGACCCGACAACAGTGTCGCCAGCTCCAGGTCGTCCGTGCGGGATTTAAGGCGGTCGACCGTGACTGCCAGCTCAGCCATGATCTCCGCTTGCTCGCCCTCTTCTTTTGCTAGGTCAAGCAACGTCTGGCCGTCTTCTAGGGCCGTTTTGAGATCTTGGAACTGGGCTAGGATTTCTTTGAGCCGGGACAGCTTTTGGAAGATTGTCCGGGTGTTGGGATTGTTTTCCCAAAAACTGTCCTGTGTCGTTTCGACTTCTAATTGACGGATACGCTCTTGGAGGTGAGCGACGTCAAAGATAGTCTCCGAGTCGAACAATTTTTTCTTGATACAGGGCTAGCGTTTGCTCGTACTCATGCAACATTTTTTGTACTTCTTTCCGGAGCCGCAGGGACACAATTCATTCCGGCCTGGCAGTTCCGCAGTAGGATCAACATGTTCCGAGGGCGTCGGTGCCTGTTGTTGGACAACTCTAAAGCGTTGAATCGCGGATAATGCCTCTTCACCCGCCACAGCCAACAAATCGCCAAACATATCGTAGGCTTCGACTTTGTATTCGATCAACGGGTCGCGCTGGCCCCATGCCCGCAAGCCAATGCCGTCACGCAGGACATCCATATTGTGGAGATGGTCCATCCACTTTCGGTCGATGGAGCGCAACAAAATTTCTCTAACAATTTCGTCGAAAAGATCGACGGGAAAGGCGGCTTTCCGGGCTTCATAAGCCGCAACCAACTGTGAGCGGAGCCATTCGGTGCGTTGCTTTTCCCCAATGGCCATCAACTCTGACAATAACGGCGTGCCGGGCTGGACATATTCCTCACATTTTTGGGCCAATCCTTCCCAATCCGCGCCAGATCCTCGCTCCGCGGGCAAGCTAATATAGTCTTGCCAAGCGGCAGCAATCACCCGATCGATCATTTCTAAAACACGCTGGTCCAAATGATCCTTTTTCATGATCTGCTGGCGCAGCGTGTAAATGGTATCCCGTTGTTGATTCAGTACGTCATCATATTGGAGAACCTGTTTTCGCATCGAGAAGTGATACTGCTCGACTTTACGCTGTGCCCGTTCAATGGACTTGGAAATCAACGGATGTTCGATGGGCGTGTCTTCAGGCAGGCCCATTTTAACCATGAGCGCCGAAATGCGGTCTGACCCGAATAGCCGCATCAGGTCATCCTCCAGTGAAATATAAAACCGGGATGCGCCGGTATCTCCTTGGCGGCCGGATCGTCCACGCAGCTGGTTGTCGATGCGGCGGGACTCATGTCGCTCGGTGCCAAGTACAAATAGGCCCCCTTTTTCGGCCACTCCCTCACCCAGAACAATGTCCGTACCCCGTCCTGCCATATTGGTCGCAATGGTGACGGTCTTTTCCTGACCGGCTTGCGCGATAATCTCGGCTTCCTGCTCGTGGTACTTGGCATTGAGAACCCGGTGCGGAATATGCGTCTTCCGAAGCATAGCGGACAACAACTCAGAGGCCTCGATAGAAATGGTTCCCACCAGCACAGGCTGGCCTTTGTCATAGAGGTCTTTTACCTCGTTAACGATGGCACGGTATTTTTCGGCACGGGTGCGGTACACCGTGTCCGGCATATCGTCTCTCACCATATCCCGGTGGGTGGGGATGGTCACCACATCCAAATTGTAGATCTTTAAAAATTCATCGGCCTCAGTAGCGGCAGTTCCGGTCATGCCCGCCAGTTTGTCAAACATCCGGAAGTAGTTCTGGAAGGTGATACTGGCCAAGGTTTGACTTTCTTCTTTGACCTTGAGGGTTTCCATTGCTTCTATGGCCTGATGTAACCCATCCGAATAGCGCCGGCCTTCCAAGATACGACCTGTAAATTCGTCCACGATCATGACTTCGCCATCTTTAATCACGTAGTCCACATCGCGTCTAAACAATGCCTTGGCCTTCAAACACTGGATGGCCATATGGGCCTGGTCCATGGTCTCCACCGAATACAGATCTTCCAGACCCAACGCGGATTCCAGATGACGAATCCCGTCCTCGGTGAGCACGACATTTTTGTGTTTTTCGTCTACGGTATAGTGCTTTTCCACTGTCAACTGGCGCACCAATTTGGCCATCTTTTGGTATTTGTCCGGAGCATCTTGTACGGGACCGGAAATAATCAACGGCGTGCGGGCCTCGTCAATGAGAATACTATCGACCTCATCTAAGATCGCGTAATGCCGCCTCAGCTGGCAGCATTGACCAAGATCCGTGGCCAAGTTGTCCCGAAGATAGTCAAATCCAAATTCGTTATTGGTACCATAGGTGATATGAGCGGTATAGGCATGCTGACGAGTCGGGTAAGGCATGCCGGATTGAATAAGGCCCACATTTAAGCCCAAAAAGGCATACACTTTACCCATCCATTGAAAGTCACGGCGGGCCAAGTAATCGTTCACGGTGACCACAAACACACCTTGGTTGGTCAGGGCATTGAGGTAGGCAGGCAAAGTACAGACCAAGGTCTTACCTTCACCAGTCTTCATTTCTGCGATTTTACCCTCATGTAGAGCAAGGCCACCCATCAACTGCACGTCAAAGTGCCGCATCCCCAGCACACGGCGAGAGGCCTCCCGAACCACTGCAAATGCCTCCGGCAAAAGGTCGTCCAGAGATTCACCTTTTTCCAGGCGTTCTTGAAAAGCCACTGTACACTGCGCCAAATCTGCGTCGGACAGCGACTGGTATTCCGACTCCAGGGCATTGATTTGGGCGACAATAGCCTCGTACCGTTGGATCTTTTTTTTGTTGGGGTCGCCCAGGACCCATTTGGAAATGGATTCTAACAATGCCACCGCTGTCCCCCTTAAGCGCGTTGCGCGCCGACAGGGACGTTAGCTTCTTCTTCGTCAGCGGTTGCCAATTGATAGAGCCGCTCAAATACCTTATCGGACACGGCATTTCGCTCGATGGGCTCAAGTCCAGCGACCTGGCTACGCATCGTAGCGCTCAGATAAGGCAGCAGACGTTGCTGATCTTCTGCGGGCAAATAACCAAAGAAAAAGCGAACCATTTGTGCAGGTTGAGACCCAATCCGAGCAGCCATTCGCTTATAATCTGCGCCACCGGTAGATTCGGACTTTCCTTCGGGTGGGGCGACCTCAGATTTGGCCGAAGCCGGAATCTGATCGATTTCGCCGACAAACGCGTCCAACACGGACCGAGCTTGATTGACATCCACGTTGGGGAGCGGCTCGCTTTGAATTTTTTGAACAATGGACTCCGGCAAGTAAGCATACAAAACAGAAGCGTCGCTGCCCAACAGAGACATCAAAATCTTCACTTTATTCATGTCATTTGCCACGTCTTACCCTTCCTGAGCAGCCCATTTTTGAATAACCGACGCCGCAGCTTCGGGCCGAGACCGTACACTATCACGAAGTCGGCTCAAATGGCGCTCGTCGGACAACTCGTCCCGAATCTTTGAAAAATCCGTAGACCGGTCTTGATTTTGTCGTCCCCATATTAATTCGGAACCAGGCTTGCTTTTAGGACGGCGCACAAACCGAACCACCAGCCACAAAATGAGCACCGCAACGATGCCTCCGCCGACATATTTTACATTCAAATATTTTAAAAATACACTACCTGTTGCCCCGGCATTTCCGGTAACGACGATTTTTTCAGAAACGATAACCGTCTCGGGCTTGGGAATCGCAAAGTCGGCCTTGCTGAGCTGGATTGTGTCGCGTCCTTTGATATAGCCCACTGCGCCAGCAATCGTCTGGAAAATTTGCGTCTTCAACGGCGCGCCCAAATTGATTTTGGTATTAGCCGATGCCACCACCACACTGATGGCCATGCGATCAATAACGGGAGACTGATCTTGGTCAGGCTTTAGCGACACAGCCACAGCAACCTTGTACTGGCCTTCTGGCAAAATGCCGGCCAGCTGGTGGGTGGCCTTTTCCGCCAAAGCCCCTTCGAGTTCCTTTTGGTAGGAACGCCAAATGTTGAGGTCAACCTCGTCACCGCCCAAATCAGATATGGACTCCGATTCGGTGGTGACCGCATTAACCACCGTTTCGGGCTTGGAGACTACCGCCGGAACAGCGGGAAACGTTTTGGGCTGGTTTCGGGCCAATCTCTCAAACAATCCATTTGATAAAACCTGGCCTTCAACATCGATCACGGCAATATTCGCCGGTTCTAGGTTCTCCACGGCCCCGGATACGTATTTGATAATGCTATACACCAGTTCATCGGAAATGGTATGACCAGGCGCCCGCCGCAACAGAACAGACGCTGTTACCAGGGGAGAGGTCGTTGAAAAGAGGCGGCGCTCCGGCATGACAATTTGGACTTTGCAGTTCTCGATGGACTCAAACTGCACAATGGCCTTTTCCAATTCGCCGGCCAATGCCCGTACCAATCGCACGCGTTTATCAAATTCAGTGACACCCAGATTTTCGGACTGGTCAAACAACTCATAGCCTTTTCGGCCGCCGCCGGGAAGGCCCTTCATTGCCAAGATATTTTTGGCGTCTTCGAGGTATTCTTCATCCACAAAAACGTCATAATTCCGACCCCGTTGTTCGGTATTAAAGGCAATTTTGGCAAAGCTTAATTCTTGCAATACGGCAGAAGTTTGAGCCGCATCTAAATTTTGGTATAGCCGGACATATTTAATCGTGCGGGGACGACGGTGTACGACGCCAGGCTTTCCGCTTTTATCCGGCACACTGCCTTGATCTCGAAAAAATCGATACCCAAACACACCCAGCCCGACCAGAACGATGATACCGATCAATATCCACAAAAATCGGCGTCGAGGACGACTGGGGGCTGGCTGGCCTTCCGTGTTTTCCTCTAACAGTTCAACCATAACGCATTACCTCGAAAAAACAGCTTACTAAACTGGAATTTGTTGAATCTGCTTGAAGGACTCAACAGCATTGGAAACAACGGACGTCGCCACGGCGGCGGTCAAGCTCCATTTGCTAGTGGCCAATACCACTTCTTCAATGGACGCCTTTTTATTCAGGTAACGACGAATGGTGTCGTTGGACTCTTGTTCGACGCGGCTGACTTGACCCAAGGCATGCATGGCGGTATCCAGCATCTCCTCAAAGGGAACAGAAGCTTGAACAGCCTGGGGAACCAACGTTACCTGACCTGCTTGTTGGCCTGCTTGAATACGATTCACCATTTGAATTTGCTGCATGTCTTGCCCCTTTACTTCAAAACGTCGATCGTTTGTTGGACCATTGATTTCGCGGCTTTAAAAGCCGTCGTGTTGGCTTCATACAGGATGTTTGTGTAGGTTACATCCACCATTTCCTCGGCAATATTAACATTGGGGAGATACAAAATACCATATTTGTTGGAGAACGGGTTTGCAGGATCAAACACCTTCCCAAACGGGATATCGCTATCACGTACGCTGGCCACGCGCACCCCATATTCCGTAGACTCCAAAATCGCATATTTTCGGCGATACGGTGTACCGGCATCCGTCATCAAGGTAAAGGCATTTGCCACGTTGGTTGCAATCAGGTTGAGACGAAACTTTTGCACCAATACGCCCTGCCGGCTAATCTCCAGGGCATCGCCGGAGCCGATCAAAGCCCATGTCGGAGTATGAGAAACCACTCCACATACGACACCCAAAACCAAGCAAACCCAACGCTTCATTAGCTGCCTTTACCCATGGTGGCCACCCGGCGAATAATGCCGATATGGGTAGAAAACAGCTTGGTCAACGTGCTGTGACGCAATCCGTTGGTCGCCATCTTGGCCATCTCATTTTCGAGGTTGAATGTCTGAAAAAAACCAGTGCCTTGCTTTTCGGCCCATTCCAATTCATCTTCGAACACGACCGCTTCATATCCTTGGGTAGAGGCATTGGCAACATTATACGAATACACCGCCTGGCGGCGCGCAGCGTCATAGATCGCAGATTCAACGACTTGTAACTGTTGTAAGTTCATGCATTTCTCCTACTCTTCATTAAATTGTCGTTCTAGACGCCGCCGCAATTTCTCTAAAATTCGGGCATGGAGCCTACAGACCTTGCTGCGGGACAAATTCAACATTTCGGCAATTTCTTTTTGCTTCAGGTTTTTAAAGTAAAACAACTCGATCACTTGCTTTTCCATCTCGTCCAGGCCCTTCAGTTCGTCCATGAGCAGCAAGTATTCGCGATTGCCATCAATTTCATTGAGTATTTCGGCCGACGGATCATGGGAGGCCGTGGTAGCCGTCACCCGCTCGATATCATCCAAAGACAACAGGTAGACCATTCCGGAATTGGAAATCAGGTCGTGCACGACTTTGGCGCGTTCAACCTCTGTCCCTTGCTCGTTTTGGACAGTTTCCACAGTCTCATTCATGACTTCCTCGACCCGTTCGCGAATCCGTTCCTGATAAGCCCGGTAGTCGGTCGGATTTCGATACGCCCATTCCCGCCGAATCATGTCCAAAATTTCGCCGCGAATGCGATAAAACGCATAGGTTTTAAATTGCGTGCCCTTGGTAGGGTCGTATTTTTTCTTGGCCTTGATGAGGCCCTCGATTCCCCAACTCACCAAGTCATCAAACTGGATGCCCGGGGGGGTTTTTGTGGCAGATATCGAGGCTGCCAAGGACTCCACCACGGGTTTGTACTCTATAATAAACGCATCCGTAATTTTGTTCGCGTCGGCTTCGCGCTTGGCGTCCTGGCTATTCAACTGATGAATATTGAGTTTTTCCGGAGGGGTCATTTTCGTTTATCCTACTTTGGCCTGAATGCGTTGCAGGTACTGGCCCAATCCGAACACATCCTGCTTGGCCAATGAGACCGAGATCTGGCGGCGCATCATTTGCGTATACAATTCGTTTTGGGCATTTGAGCCAAAGTCATCATTTTCTTCGTCACTCTCATCAATATCTTCAGCCGACATCATCATGTCGGGTACCAATGACTCCCCAAAAATTTCTTCGATCAGCATTTCCTCAAAGTCCTTGGGTGCGGTTTCCGGAGAGGTCTTTTCCAAAGAGGCCATGATATTGCTGTAATTGCCGATAATGGGGGAGATGTTCATAGGACTTCCAGGTCTCCCATCAGTGCACCGGACTCTTTGAGCGCCTGAATAATCGAAATCAGGTCTTTCGGTGAGGCACCTATTTCGTTGATGGAATCCACCAAGCTGGCCAACGTCTGGTCGGCCTGGACCAAAATCATCTTGTTCGGGGGTGCATCCAAACTGACACCGGCATCAGCCGATTGAGATCCGAAGGGCGTTATCTGTCCATTTTGCGGATCGGAAATACGGACGGAGATACCCCCATGGGTTACCGCAACGGGACTCAGACGAACCATTTCGCCAATGACAACCGTACCGGTATGGCCATTGACCACGATTCTAGAAGAGGCATCCGGAATGACACGGGTATTTTCAAGCTGAGCCACTACATCCACCCATTCGTAACCCTCCAGCCCGGCCAATGGCACTTGGATGGTGTTGGCATCCACCGCTTTTGTTCCGGAAAAACCAGCTGCATTTAAGGCACGCGCCGCATTGGAGGCGGTAATAAAGTTGGCTTGATCCAACACCAGCGTCACAAAGTTCTTATCGTAAGGTGTTATGGCAACCGTTTTTTCGACAATGGCGCCTTCGGGGATGCGCCCCACAGTCGTCTCATTTTTCAAAAAAGTGACTTTGGAAGTTGAACTTGAAACACCCCCCACCAAAACAGATCCTTGGGCAACCAAATACACCTGTCCGTCCGGACCACTCAGCGGGGTTCGCAGAAGCGTGCCCCCCACCAAACTGGTACTATCCCCCACCGAAGACACGGTAACGGCAATGCGCTGGCCTGGTTTCACATAAGGCGGCAGATCCGCCGTCACCATAACGGCGGCCACGTTGCGGGACATGAATTCTTTTTTCGGATCAATATCCATCCCGAGGTTTTTCAATAAATTGGTTAATGCCTTATTGGTAAACAGCGACCGTTGGCTGTCTCCGGTATTGCGCAGACCCACTACCAAGCCAAAGCCGACAAGCTGGTTGTCCCGGGCCTCGATAATGCGACCGATGTCCTTGATCCGGACCGGAGCAGCAACAGCCATCTGGGACATCACCATCAACGCAATCAGTACACGGGTCCATTTTTTCATCATGTTACACCCCTAAAATAACCAACCGAACATCCGCGTCAAAAAGCCGGGATTTTGTTTATCTGCCACAACGCCTGCCCCTTTAACAGAAACTTCGACTTGCGCCATTTGGTAGGAAAAAATGGTGTTTTGGGCCGTCACGTCCTCCGGTCGGATAATGCCCGAAATACGAACCGTTTCATTTTCCTCGTTGACTTTGACCCGGTGCTCACCCACCAAATACAAATTGCCGTTCTCCATAATTTCCGTCACCACAGCGGTCACAACCGCTTTCACTTGGCTTTTGCGACTGGTCTGGCCCACGCCGTTGTAATTTTCCTCGCCCCCCAGGTTGTAGCGCTGGTTTTTGCGCAACTGGTCTGTCTCGCTCGTACTATCGCCGACTTGATCCCAGATATTGGAGTAATTGGCCCCTAGGCTAGCCTGTTTTCCGGTTTTGGTGCCGGCTTCTTGCAATGCTGATGTTGATTCCGAAATATAAATGGTAATGACGTCTCCGATTCGTGGGGAACGAACAGAGGTGAACAATTGACCGGTATTCCCGCCCTTCGCCCACAGCGAATCGGCAACTGCGATACTGCCGATCAAGGCAACTAAACTAACGGCCAGACCGAATCTTAACTGTTTTTTCATTGAGAACCTCTCCCATAAGGTCTTTTTGAGACGACACTGTCCGCACACGGATCTTTTCACCCAATGCACCATCTTGCAGGGCAATCGCTTTTAGTTCAAGCTCTACGTTGCCATTTTGCACCAGCAGGACCACCGGTTGACCTTTGGTCACAACAGGGACGGCACGCACCATCCAGGGTGTCAGAATGGTATCTGCCTGCAGGTCGGATATCACCTGCAGACCCAGGATCTGTTTCGGATTTGAAAAGGCATTCTCGGGGGTCGATGCGACATCCATTTTTGTCGTTCGGACATCAGATGGCCCCATCACCATTCCGGACTTAAAATTCCGGATCGTAACCACCACCGGGCGCCGCACGGAAACAAAGACGGGGACTTCTTCGGCCAGAATCACCTGACCGGCGTTGGATAAAACGCGAACCGGGATACGCATATACCCCGACAAACGCCCGGACCGAGTGGGGGGAATCACTTCGGCGGTAGCGCCTCCTCGTAATACGGGGACGGTGTACCCCTCCTGCACCTTCACACTAATGTCTTCGGCCACGACAGCGGGATACTGCTTGCGGACGGTCTCGGTGACATACCCTTGGACAGTACCTATGATGTCGGCCGCCGCATGGGCCGCCACCGACAGCACCACCCAAGCGCCAATGGCCCATAAAAAAGGCGTGTTAGGTCTTGGCAATGTCTTCCGCCGCTTTGAGCAT
>CAYINU010000025.1:18273-20522 GCA_964364855.1 uncultured Candidatus Marinamargulisbacteria bacterium
CTCCACACGGCTGCGCTTAAACCCCGGCGTTTGGGCGTTGGCAATATTGTTGGTGATATTCACCATCATCCGCTGATAGACACCAAGGGCACTGGTTGAGATATAAAACTGTTGAATCATTGGTTTACTCCTTTAAATTCCGCTTTTCATAATGGCATCAGCGACCTTAAAACAACGAATGGCGGCTTGGTAGTTGCGCTGATTGATCGACATGCGCATCATCTGGTCCACCACGTTCACATTGGATTGCTCCAACGCAAATTGCTGGATGCGCCCCACCGAGGCGTTGGTGCCCGGCAATTCCATGCGCGGGGCACCGGATTGGGCCGTTTCCAGATATTGGTTACCGCTGATAAGTTCAAGGGCGGCAGGGTTGGGGAAATAAGCCAGCATGACCTTGCCGATCTGCACCCTCAGGGGACTACCGGCAAACAGGACACTGACATTGCCCTGAACATCGACTTGAAGATCCTTGGATGAATACGGAATTTGAATTTGGGGATCCAATGGCTGTCCGTGCAAATTCACCAGACGCCCGTCAGCGTCTTTGCGCAAATTGCCAGCCCGGCTATAGGTATAGGACCCGTCCGGGCGGACATACCGGAAATACCCCTCGCCCTGGATAGCCATATCCGTATCAAAATTTGTAAATTTAACTTCGCCTTGGGACATATCGCGGGTAATGTCAGCGATTCGGGCACCTTGCCCCAGCGTAAACACGCGGCGGCGGCGGCCATTCACGTCAAAGGCCTCTTCGTCGATTTCGGTCATGGCCTCAAAATAGACAAGGGGAAAGAGATCTTCCATCTCGGGACGCAGTGTCTTGTAGGCAGGGGTATTGGCATTGGCGATATTAGAGGAAATGATGCCCTGGGTTTCCTCAAGGGGCTTGATTGCACGCGCCACGTTTCGAAACTGCATTATCATGGGTTATCCGCCTCCGACCATGCCCAATGCGGCTTGATAGCCCTTGATCACCCGCTTGATGACAAAGGTACTGCCATCGTAAACGTGCTTGAAACGAGGGACTTCCCCAGTTAAGCCTTTGATAACCATCGGACCTTCAATCCACCCTTGTCGAATCCGATATTTGGGATTCGGGACCTCTTTTAGATTGTCATCCACTGCATAATAGATGACGGCATTCCACGAATCAATATTGGACACATCTGCAAATTGAACTAACTTAAACGTATCCACAAACATGCCATCCACAAAAATCCCGCCGGATGGCGTGAAAAGGGGATTGCGGTTTTTGCCAATCACGATGGGTCCGTTTTCCCCCAAGACCAAATAATGGTCCGCAAACGTCACCAGGCGCCCATGAATATCCAAGTCAAACCGACCATCCCGGGTGTACCCCAGTCCCCATGGTCCCCGAATCACAAAATAGGCTAAGCCTTCTACCAATGCATCCAATTTATTCCCCGTTTCGATGGCCGGCCCCTGGCCCAAACGGAAAAACCGCACGGCCTCGAGATTGCCACTCACCAAAATATTGGCAAAGGCATATTCTCGATAGCCCGGAGTGAGCTGGTTTGCCGTATAGGCCTCATAGCTAATATAATGCTGCTCACTAACAGCCATCGCTTGCGCGGAGATGCGCAACGTCGGATCATCTTTGACACCCTGATATGCATCTCGGAGATTGTAAAGCGGAAGGGCAAACAGCAACGGCGCCGCTAACAGAATCGTAACAAAAACCAAGCCAATCCGTCGCATTACAGCGTATTATAGGCGCAAATGGCGGGGTTGAAAAGGCTTCCAGTCTTAGCCAAGAACTTGGACGATATAGAAGTGAGGATGATAAAGTAAAAAGGACATGAAACCCTTACCTATCGGCTCGCAGACATTTGAACACATTATTCAAGGCAACGGGGTGTATGTGGATAAAACCCAATACATTTATGCCTTGGCTAATGCCGGCAGCGATTCAAATGGGGTTGGCCCCAAATTTTTCCTCTCCCGCCCCCGCCGTTTTGGCAAAAGTCTGACGATTTCGACACTGGACGCCCTATTTTCGGGTCGACGGGAGTTGTTTGAGGGGTTGTGGATTACCCAAAACACCGATTATGCCTTTGAGACCTTTCCGGTGTTGCGCTTTGATTTATCCAACATCGGCAAAGAAGATGGCCATAAGCTGGCGCAAAGCCTGTGTTTTCGCATGCACGACATCGCCAAAATATATGGCGTCAAAATCGATCAGGCGCGTGGTGTTGGGCAACAGTTTGAACAGTTGATTCGGGGGG
>CAYINU010000026.1:0-20011 GCA_964364855.1 uncultured Candidatus Marinamargulisbacteria bacterium
GGATCCAGTGTGGCAAAGAGCTTGTTCTCGGCCAGGACTTGCGCGGGGGTCAGCCGGTTCATCAGCGTGGATTTTCCGGCGTTGGTGTATCCCACCAGTGTGGCGGTGAGGATGGGCACCTTTTGCCGCTGGCTACGATGGCGTTGGCGGTGAGCCCGCACTTTTTCGATCTCCTCTTTCAGATGAGAAATGCGATCTCGCATGCGACGTTTGTCCACCTCCAGCTGCTTTTCGCCAGGACCACGGGTACCGATACCCCCACCCAGGCGGGACAAGTGGGTCCACATGCGGGTCAAGCGCGGCGCCAAGTAACTGAGCTGGGCTAGCTCGACTTGCAGTTGAGCCTCGTGTGTCTGGGCACGAGACGCGAAGATATCGAGGATGAGCCCGGTACGGTCCAAGATTTTCACCTTTAGCTCGGTTTCCAGGTTGCGCTGTTGGATGGGAGAAAGTTCGTCGTCCGCAATCACTACGGAGGCACCGGTTCTGTCGATATCGAACTTGATTTCTTCGACTTTTCCTTTTCCCACGTAGGTACGGTGGTCAGGCTCTTGGCGCCGCTGGGCGATTATCGAAACGGTGGTCAGCCCTGCTGTTTTGGCCAGCTCAGCTAGCTCTGACAAGGACTCCTCCGTAGGCCATAGCCCCGCAGTCTGTGGGCAGTCCAGTCCGATTAAAATGCAGCGAGTAGACTCAACCTGCATTACGGGCGACTGTGGCTAAAGCGGGCGTAGCGCGGATTGTTCGGGAACTTCTCGGCCAAGATGCGGATTTGCTCTGAGGCTTTGACGGAATTGCCGGTTTGAAGCAGGGCATTGATATAGGCTTCGCGCAATGTCGCATCATCGGGCATTACGCCCAGAAGCAATTCGTAGTATCGCAATGCCTGAGGCCAGCGGCGCATTTGGTGCAGGGTCCCGACGAGACTCTTGTGGGCATCGATATCATTGAGATTGGCACTGACGGCTTCACCAAAGTATCGTAGCGCGGTTTCATATTGCCGTTGCTCGAAATAGAATCGGCCGATGACCAGGCGGACATTTTGAAAATTGGGATTGGCTTCATAGATTTTCATGTAATGTGACATGGCCTCTTGTGGTTTTCCCTCTTGGCGTAAAATTTGGGCCAAATTGAAATGGGCTTCAGGCAAATTGGCGTCCATATCCAGTGCACGATTGTAGTACTGTTTTGCCCCCTCGATATCGCCTAAGCGGTGCAATAAAAAGGCATGGGTGAGCTGAAACAAGGGATTGTGGCGGTCGATCTCGGAAGCGCGGATGCTGTACGCTTTCGCCTTTTTCAAATAGGCCTCGCGTTCCAAGGGCAATACATTCGCCATATTGGAATAAACAGAAGAAAGACGGTTTTGGTGCCAGGGATTCTGGTGGTCTCCGGTGGCCATTTGCTGGGCCAACGCTTCAGCCTTTTTGAGGTACTGCATTTTTTGGGCGGGACTAGCCACAATGTCGGCCATGCGTTCATACACTTTGCTCAGCTGGTTGTGATACTGGTATTCGTAAGGTGCCAGTGCCACCGCATCTTTATATTCTTCGACGGCGAATTGATATTGGTAATAGGCCTCTTGGGATTGGCGATTGTTGAAGTAATAGTCGGCCCTGGCCTCCAGCATGTACCCCTCGCGATAATGGCGTTCCGCCAGGAAGGGTAAAAAGGCAAAATAGACTGCAACAAAGGCCACACAGGCCATGCCGGCCAGGAGCATCCAGTGGACGGGCTTTAACGTGCGAAAGGAGATCCGCGGTCCTGAGGCAGATGTTTTTGTCTTTTTGGTGGCTTTAGCCATCGGAATTGTCGTCCAAAAAATCGGGGCTGTTGATCATGGCAAGGGCAATTCCCATGACCATATAAAACAAAAACAATGTGGCGACGACGCCAAAGTTAAACATGACCTGTCCCAGATAGACGGTGGCACTGGCCATCAGGCCGGCCAAGATATAGCGGTGGCGGCTGTTGCCCATTTTGAAAAAACCACGTAGTAGTAGGTAATACCACCCGAGTACGACGCCGACATAGTAGATCAATCCGCCGACAAAGCCGCGCGTGGCCAGGGTATTGAGATATTCATTATGTAAGCGATCGGGTGTAAAGTTGTGACCGCCTTCTAAAATACCGTATTCCGGGCGGCGGTATTTGGGGTACATATATTTCACTGTGTCAGGGCCACTGCCCAGCAGCCAATAGTCTTTGATCCATGGCAGAGAACTTTTCCACATCGACGTTCGCGCCGTGCCTTTGATGGCAACGTCTTGGTACGACTCTACTTTTTCGGTGGCGTTTTCAACCACTTTTAAGCCCTGTGCGCCATTGCCCATGGCTGAACTGCGGCTAAACAGGTCCCGCACTTCTTTCACATAGCTCGGTATGGCCGGGGCGGCGATCACCACGCCAAAAGCGATGAGACACAACAGCAACCAGAATTTTTTCTCCAGTCCAAAGTTGTCGGTTTTTTGCGAGAGCATAAAGTAGGCACCTATCATGACGCCATATTGCAAAACAGAGAGAGAGGAAATGGCGACAAATTGCAGTTTGGCGAACAAAAAGACGATCACGAGTCGCAAGAGGAATTGGCGAATTTCCGAAGGCGCATTTCGGCAGACCAGAAGAAAAGTCACAGCCCCGACGGGATACAGCAGGGCCTGCAGCCAAACCGGATGGCTGCCCGGGGGACTCAAAAAGCCGAAATACATCGATACACAAGCGCCCAGCAGATAAAGTAGGATCTCGTTTCGTTTTAAACTTTCACGGGGCATTTGGAGCGTATTCCACAAGGACAGGGCCACCATAGCTATAACGACAGCAAAAAGGCCCATTGCATACACGAATCCTTTTTCATGCAGGTGAAAAATATAGACCAAATAAAATGCGCCCAATAGACCGGTGAGACTGATCATGTCGGTCAGAAAACTGCGGAATGTATCGGCCTTGATGTTGCGTAGCACCATCAGATAAAACAACGTCATCGCCGCAACGAACCCCATCCACGTGGCGCGAGAATAAGATAAAAATTGGTTGTAATAAATCAATAGCATGGCCAAAAAGAGGATGGTTTTAATGACCAGTGCTTTTTGGCTGCCTTTGTGCCGATCCGAGGCATAATACAGTAGCCACCCGACGACAATCGGCACCACCATTCCGACATAGGCGCAGTAGTGAACCGGATTATTGATACAGGCGAACACCCGCATCGTGGGGTCAACGCTCCAATTCATAAAATCTTTCCCCAAGCTTTGGAAGACGCCGTAAACACCTGAAAGTGCGGTTGAAGCCACAATGCCGATCAGTAGTGCCATCAGTTGCCAGTTTCGTCTCAGCAGCTTGGCATACAAATAGATGACCAGCATGTAATTGATGATGGTGATGAGACCTTCCCAGCGGTCGTAACATCCGATGATACTGAGCGTCGGATTTTGGGAAAACAGTGTCGAAATGACGTTAAAGCCAATCCATATCAGAACCGGTATTTCCAGTCCGACGCGCCGCCAAGCAAAGGCCTTCCAACGCCAGGTACCGGCTTCGTCGGCAACAGCGTTGGCGCGGTAGAGGACATACTGAAATCCCCAAACGACCAACATGGTGATGGAGAACAGACGCACGGCCAACATTTTATTCACTTCAAAAACAGAGCGGGTAAATTTTGTGAACAGCAGGGGTACGGCAATAGCCAGGCCTACGAGCAGAATCGTATAGAGGATTTGGAATAGGCGATTGGATTTGTCGATAGACATAGTGATGATGGCTAGAGATTATGCAGGATGCCTTCGATTTTTTCCAGCATCGTCTCCGCTCCAAAGTAAGAGTAGGCCCGTTGCCGGGCCCGCTCGCCTCTGTCCTCGCAAAGATCCGGGTGATGCCAGAAACGAAGCATGGCGTGGCGTAGTTCCGTGACGTCTTTGGGCGGCACCACAATCCCCGTGACCCCATTTTGGTTAACGTAGGGAACGCCGGTGGGAAGGTCCGTGGAAATGATCGGTTTGCCATAGGCCATGGCCTCGACCTGGACAATGCCAAAGGCTTCGGAGGGCGCAACGGAGGGCAGGACCAGAAAAGATGACGCGGCAAAATAGGCCCTGAGGTTTTCCTCATCCTGCGGTGGCACCAAGACCAAGTTCGGGTTGTGTTGGAGATGGGTCAAGCACAAGTCCCGCAAAGGACCATCACCGACAATCACCATTTTGATCGGCGTTCCGGCGAGGGCACGTAGCAACACCTCGATACCCTTGTAATATACCAAGCGACCCACAAATAGGGCAAAACGCCCGTGTTGGGAATGCAGGCCTTCGATTTTACTGTGTAGCTCTTGCGTGTACCGGTATCGCTCCAACGGAATACCTAGCGGCACAATAGCGGTCCGATCCCGCCATGGGAACAGGTCCTTCGCATGATGGGCCAATTGCGGAGAGGTGACCAAGATGCGGTCGGCCAGGCCTAAAAAGCGTTGCAAAAACGGCCGGTAGGCGGCATTGACCATGCGCTGGCGCACGATGGCCGAATGCCAGGTCACGATCAATTTTCCTTGCGGACGGACCTTCAGATAGGCCAGTGTAGCGAGGGGATTGGGCAGATGAATGTGGACCACATCTACAGACCATTCAGACAACTCTCGCGCAAAAGACAAACTGACGGGCATGCCCCAAAACATACCCATAGATGCTGCACGAATAACGGGGATTCCGTTGACTTGATCGGTGACCCGTTCTCCTTTCGGTTGGCAGCATAGGACGCTGACATTGTGACCCCGATGGGCTAGGCCTTCGGCCAAGACCTGGACGTGACTTTCGATGCCTCCGATCCAAGGAGAGTAGAGTTTATTAATTTGAGCTATGCGCATGAAGTCAGTGCACCATGTTTGTTTATCCTGTACATCAGTGGTTAGAATACACGAACGTGAGAAGCGATCAACCTTAGAGGCCATCTCATAATACCGCCATGGCGCCCTTTGCTCCGCTCAAAATGCCCTTCATGGGCTCCGCCCAGCCGGGGCAGCCTTGACCCGACGTGCCATTGGGCACCTCGAGTCTACGGTTCCGTCGCTATGCTCCTCACACATAGCGCCACTATGCTCCGCGTTTTGTGCTCACACCAGAACACCCTGACGCCATTCTGAGACGGCCTTTGGGTTTTATGAGATGGGTTTTAAGAGCCCCGAACTCAGGTTGTGGATTTGGTCCGCGTATATTAGGATGGGTATCCATGTTGTATGAGCAGTTGACGCAAGCTATTCGTAAGCGTCTGTACCTTTTGTCTTCGGAGCGATTTAAAAGCGAAACCTCTCCGCTGATGCTAGAGCGTTATGCAGCGAAACACCCGTTGTTGCGTCCCGAAATCATTGTGGTGAATGACCAGCCTTTCGGGTTTAAGTCCACCAACAAAGAAGACCGCAACCTCGAGCTATACCCCATTTTTTTCGAAATCGAATACACCGAAGACGAAGACACTTCCAAGTACGTCGAGCATTTTGATCTGTATTGCGAGACTCCCTTCCGAAACCGCGAGCGCCTGTCTGCTCTAGTGCAGCTCTGCCAGCTATATGACAAACTGATTATGGTTGAGCGTGTACGTCGCATTGGGCAGGACCCATCGGACCAAACCTTGGTCATTTATTCCAAGCTTCCCGATGTGATATTAGATACGTTGTTGGAAAACGATACCGAGGAATCGGAAATGTCCTCGGAGCAGTTGGAGCAGTTGATTGACCACCATATTTATCATTTCGTGCAGTTTATCAAGGCTTTAGATGATGTGCTCTCCAAGGGGAAATTATCCTCGGGATTCATCGATCAATCTCCTGGTACGGCGTTTTCAGGTTAACAAGGGGGTTACATGTCCCGGTTTTCGCAGTTTTTGCTGAGCTTAAATGACAGCCAAGCACTGACGGAGCAGCAGAGTTACGATGCGCTGATCAGTATTTTTGGTGGGCAGGCGCAGGACACCGAGGTCGTGTCTTTTTTGCGCCAGTTGTCCGAGTATGGTGAAACGGTAGACGAGCTGGTGGGATTTGCGCGGGCCATGCGGGACTATTGTGTGCCAGTGCCCATCCAAAAACCGGCCATGGATGTTTGCGGGACAGGAGGCAGCGGCAAGGACCGGTTTAATGTGTCGACTGCGATTTCGTTTGTCTTGGCGTCCATGGGAGTGCCTGTGGCCAAGCATGGGAACCGAGGTAGCCACCAGCCGAATGGCAGTTTTGATTTTTTGGAAAGTCTGGGTATCCCGTTTGAACTGCCCACTGCATTTCAGGTAGATATGATGGACCGGTTCAATCTGTGCTTTTTGTTTGCGCGCCAGTTTCATCCCGCTATGAAAATTGTGGCCCCTGCCCGAAAAATGATTGCGGGTCGGACGGTATTTAATTTGGTGGGCCCATTGAGCAATCCGGCTCGTGTGCGGTTTCAGATGATTGGCGCGGTATCCGATGAGATCGGGATCAAGCTGGCGCGTGCCCTGCAGCGTCTGGGTCTGGAGAGGGCCATTGTGGTGGTCGGTGGTGATGGCAGCGACGATGTATCGGCCATTGCGCCTTCTGAACTGTACGTGGTCACATCGACTGATATCCGCATGGCCACCCTGGATCCCAAGACCTTGGGCGTTCAATTGACAGCAGAGGATTTGGAATGCGGAGATGCGGTGGACAATGCGGCATTGTTTTCGCTATTGATTTCAAAAAAAGACACACAAAATCCGATTTCTCAGTGGATGTGTCTCAGCGCAGCGGTGGCGTTGATGGCCTCCGGCCACACGGTTACCCCCGAAGAAGGCTACGCCCGAGCGAAGGCCGAAATCGCCTCGGGACGACCTTGGGATCTGGTGCAGGCCTACAAAACCGCCGCGCGGGAGTGGCAGGAAAGCACGGCGGGGTAAGGATAAAGGGTTGAATACCCAAGATTGGGCTAAAGAGACTCAATTTTCTGAATAGATAATCCAGTAATCTGGGCAATTTGTGGGGTGGGCATCCCGGTAGCTTTTAAGGCTTGGGCGACTTCCAATTTGCCTTCCAATTTGCCTTCCAATTTGCCTTCCAATTTGCCTTCTGCAAAGGCATCTTCTTTGGCCTCCAAGACGGCCTTTTCGACGGCGCCAGCCTCGTCTCTAAGCCATTTAAGCTGGCCTTCGTAGAGGGTTCTCTCTTCTTCATTGAGGTTCACCACATCTAAAATATGGACCGCCTTTTTTAACAAGGGATCTTGTAATGTATCGGGGAGGGCGTTTTCTTTGAGATCATAAGAGCGAGTCAAAAAGGTGACCCAACGTTCTAGTACGGTTTTGATTTGGCCGTATTCCTTATCAAACTTTTCAAGTTCAATGGTGTGGAGTTCAAGATCACAAAAAGCGGGTTTCATACTTTTAATGTTCATGACGCAATAGCGGTTATGATAATCTGCTTCATCCATCAAATTGAAATTTAAAATATGAATACCAATGGTTTTATTCAAGTCTCCGTAGGATTTACCTTGAGTGAGTTGCTTGCCATAAATATCGGACCAATAAAAGAGGGCGCGTTTTTCGTAGTGGAGTTGATCGGTGATTTGCATTTCGATGTTGTAATGCTTACCGGATTTATCTTGTGCACGGATATCGAGGATGACCATTTTGCCACTGAGATAATTTTTAGCGCTAAAGGGGTTTTTCAAGACAAGATCTTGAATTTGGTCTTGTTCAGAGACGACAGAATTGATTAAAGAGATTAAAAGGTCTTTGTTTTCTTCGGAGCCGAAGATGAGTTTAAAGACAAAATCGACTCTGGGGTTTAGCTTGGCCATAATGGGTTTAGTATACAAAAAAAAGGGATTGAACGTCTATGAGCAGGTATCGGATATGTCAAGCCTCAAAATTTAATGTGCCCGCCCGGGGAGATAATACCCCCCTAAAAGGCAAAGAAATTAGAGAGCCGCGGACCCTGATCGAAAGTTACTTTTGCAAGAGCAGTTTACCTAGCGCTTCCTCCATTTTAGTAGCTGAATTGACTCGTTGATCGACTGAGTCGATTCCGCGCACCAAACCCATTCTGCGAACCCTCATCATTCTCAGTGCCACTAAAAGAATAGTTAGTTCTTCTATTGTTACATCTAGCAAGTAGCGACGACCGCATCCTGAGCGAAGTGTGTTCATTGGATTTATTGAAAAGCATATCGTTCATTTCTCGATAATGCAACCGATCGGTTGTTAAGTGAACGACTTTTGATGGTTACGATAGGCCACATTCATGGCTACGCCAGATGAATTCTTTAAACCCAATGCTGCTTTGTTGGAAAAGCTGTCACGTCAGGTACAGGCTTATCGTAAACGGCATGCAATGACTCAGGCGCAGTTAGCGGAGGCCTGTGGCTTTCATGAGAAATTCATTCAGTCTTTGGAGACCCGGCGGCGTAATCTTAGCCTGAGTGCCTTTGTGCAGCTGGCGAAAGGCATGAAAATCAGCCCGACCACGCTGTTGGGAAGGTTATTAAGACCCTGACTATACTAGCCCAGTCAAAAATCGGGAGGCGGAGATTGTTCTCACACCGTCCTTTGTCCAATCTACCCCATCTTTTTGAATCACTTGAAAAACGTGGGGGATATGAAGGCGGTCTTTGAAATAGTGAATATTTGAACCGATGTTTTCGGCATTTCGCTTTACTTCCACTGCAAACCACGGCTTGCCGTCCAGAGTCACCAGAAAGTCCACTTCGCGTTTGTCCACATTACGCAGATAATGGAGTTCGGATTTATATCCGCCGTAATCGCGCAGCAAGTGGCAGAACTTCAATAAATGACCGGCAACCATATTTTCAAAGCGGGCTGCAGGATCTGGAACCTGCGACCAGTCCCAAAGGTATAACTTCGGTTCTTTTTTCAAAGAACGGATTACCCGTTGTGCGTAGGGGTAAATGCGATAGCAATAATATACCGTTTCCAGAAGCAGGATCCATCGGGATACTGCGGTGTAGCTGACACCCAAGTCCTCGCGCAGGCTATTTAGAGACAAGAGTGCGCCTACTTTTTCCGGCAAGAATTGGGACAAGAGAGTCAGACTGCTCATATCGTGTACTGTGGCGATATCTCTTAAATCCCCTTTGATGATCAAGTCACTACGCTCTTGATGCCATTGACGTAGAAATCGTGCGTTGCGTTTAAATAAGGGTTCGGGGAACCCACCAAAAGTAAAGAGGGTATCTAGGTTTTCAGAATCAGCGTCACCGAACCGAAGCGCCTGACCCGGAGATTCGATGGTGGCAGAGATCTTGCTACTACCTGAGGTTATTTCTGCCAGAGTGAAGGGATGCATGCGGTAGTAATGATAGCGGCCAAAGAGGGAGTCCCCCTGTTTTCGGTAGGTATCCAACTTAGCGCTGCCCGTCACCACAAAATGATGGTGATCTTTGTATTTGTCATATTCGCCCTTGATCCAACGTTTCCAAAAGCGGTATTTGTGCAGCTCATCCAAGACGATTAAAGCCCCCTCTGTTGGCCATTGTGCAGCCATCATCGTGTGTCGGTCTTGGGTATTGTCCCAGTTGAGATAGATAGACTGCGGATAAATCTCAGAAATGACCTGACGTGTAAATGTCGTTTTACCGACCTGGCGGGGACCGGCAATAAAGATCATCCGGTGATCCAAATCCGCGCTGATATAGGGCGTTAGGTACCGATTGTATTTTTTCTCTTTCATGATCTTAATTTACCCCATTTATGCGTAAATGACACGAAAATTTTCTTTTATAGAGAAAAAAGATAGCGAATATTTTATTTTTTAGAGAAAAATTTCGCTAGTGTTTTTGACTGGAAGAATTAGATTATTTCTTCCAGGTGAACCTGGTTTGCTCGACCAAGCCGAAATAGACCAGGGTGAAGGGCGGTTTTGGCGGTTCGCGGAGTTGAAAAACCAGCTGGCCCTTCAGTTCGTATGCGGTTTTGGAGCGGGCGTGCCAGTCCAGGGGCTCCAGGGTTTCACCGCTGGCCAAGATCAGATAGGTAACATCCTTTGGCAGCGCGGCTAACACCTCGGGGTGCTCGTTGCTTTGGATCCCCATACCAAAAACCAAGGTCCTGGACCCCGGATGGTAGGTGGGTGTGATATCAAATTTACTCTCTGAAAAAACTTGGGTTTGGGTAACGAAGGTCTGACTAGAGGGCAGCCAGCCGATCCATTTGAGTATAAAATACAGCAACACGAGCCCTGCCAGGAGCAAGATGCCGACGGCGACAGCCCGGCGAAGGGCATAATTGGGTGCGTTTACGCGTCTCGCCATTTGATCGAGCACCCCATAGAGGGGAATTGTTTGGCCGATATTGGCCTGCCATTCACCAACGCCTCGACAGCATCTCGCAAGTCGTGATGCTTCACCAAGTCCGGATCCTTCCAGTTGTCATCGAAGCGACCATGATAGAGCAAGCTGAAATTCTTATCGAGCAAATACAGATCCGGCGTACACTGTGCCTGATAAGCCCTCGCAACTTCTTGGCCCGCATCAACCAGGTAAGGGAATTTCAATTGGCGAGCTTGGATCACTTTTTTCATTTCGCTGGGGGAGTCGTCGGGATAATTCGGGTGGAGGTTCGGGTTAATCGCAATCGTGCCCACACCCTGCGGTTGGATATTGTTGGCCAGATCTATTAATCGATTCCAAATGGGTTGGGCGTAAGGACAATGGTTACACGTAAAGACCAGCAGCAGGCCTTTGGAACCCGCATAATCCTCTGCCAAAACCTGTCGATTATCAGGATCCCATAAGGTGAATGTGGGCATCTGTTGGCCAAGTTCGAGAGAAAGGGATTCGACCAGTGCCATTGCAAATACTCCTTTTATACCGACAAAAACGCGAGCATGTCGGAAATTTTTGTCATTTTTTCACGGGGCTTTCCAGACATTTTTCCGCGGGCTTGCTCTTCGGAATCAATGCGTTTCCAATCCGAAAAGCCCACTGTCCGAACGCCGCGAGTGATCAGGAGTTGCCGCAATGCAGCGGAGTCACGATGCGGCACTCGATGTAGGGAAGGGGCGTCGGCCATAATAGAAGATGCTGTTTCTTGGCCATCCGGTTTGTTGGTACCGATAACGCCGGACGCACCGCGCTTGATCCAGCCCGATACATATAAGCCAGGCACTTGCCCGCCATTAGGGGTTGTCACACGGCCGTGTTGATTGGGAATAATGCCTCGCGACAGATCAAATGGCACGCCTTCCACAGGCACACCTTGGTACCCCACACTACGTAAGATCATTTGACAAGGCAGATCCACAAACTCGCCTGTGCCCACTGCCTTTTGACGGCCGGCGTCACCGACTAGCTTGTTTTTTTCCAGACGAATGGCAGACACTACTCCGTCCTTGAAGATCTCCACCGGAGTGCGCAAAAAGTGAAGGACGATTTTTTTTCGCTTCATATGGGTATGTTGTGCCGCCAGCTCCTGAAGAACAGCCATATTTTTTCGCGCCTTGGCGTTGGCAGGGTCGTCTACTTCTGCTTGGCTTTGGTCGTTTAAGATCAAATCAGCCGGGGATACGACACAGTCACAATCGCCCAAATGGCCCAGTTCTTTTATCTCCAGCTCGGTAAAAGCAGACTGGGCTGGACCGCGGCGGCCGATAAGATGGATTTCTTTCACGTGGCTATTTTTTAAAGCGTCCATCGCAGTGGCGGTGATGTCAGAAGTGGACAATTCCTCCGGTGTTTTGGCCAGCACCCGCGTAACATCAATGGCCACATTTCCCAGTCCGATGATGGCGACGGACTCGGCATCGAGATTGAATCGGCGATCTTGGTAATCGGGATGGGCATTGTACCAGGCAACAAACTCTGTAGCGGTATAGGATCCCAAAAAATGTTCGCCTGGAATATTGAGCTTTTTGTCCGTCTGTGCGCCCGTGGTGATGACCACGATATCGTAATAGCCTTGTAGCTCGGCGATGCTGACATCTTTGCCGACGACGACGTTGCCCCAAAATCCAAATCCAATGTGCTGAGCTACCCGCTCGAAATAGGCGCACACGGACTTCATTTTTTGGTGATCCGGTGCGACCCCGGCCCGCAATAATCCATACGGCGTAGGGAGACGTTCGAACATATCGATGGTGACAGAAGCGTCTAGCTTAAACAACGCATCGGCCACATAAAATCCGCTGGGACCGGAACCGACAATGGCAATACGCAAGTTGGATGGGTTCATCAATCAAAAGAGCATAATCAAACTCCCGCATTTTATCAAATCCTTTTCCAATTTTCTCGAATCTGTTTTCGGGACCGGTATAACGCCGTATCTTTTGGGATTTCGGGTTGCTCCGGCTGCTCAAAAAAATCAAATCCTACCCCGGCTTCGGGCATGAACAACTCCCAGTCGGTGAGTGGGGTTTGAGAGTGATTGAAGGGGCATACCTCTTGGCAGATATCACAGCCAAAACGCCAGCCTTGTGCGGCCTTGCGTTGGGCACCAGACATCGGGGCTTTTTGCTCGATGGTTTGGTAACTGATGCAACGTAATGGGTCTAGGCGTCCGTCCTCGGATAGCGCATCGGTGGGGCAGGCGTCTATGCATTTTCTGCAGGTACCGCAGGTAAAATGCATGGGCTTATCTTCAGGAAAAACAGCGGTGGTAAGGACGATACCGATAAAAAAATAGGAACCCAATTTGGGCTTGATGACCATCGTGTTCCGCCCGCGAAAGCCCACACCGGCCTTGAGGGCGAGACTGCGTTCGGCCAAGGGACGGCTATCAACGCCGCAATAGGTCTGCACAGTGGGATCAAGGTGGCGTATGTGTCCGGCGAGGGCATCTAGCTTTTGGGACATGACCAGATGGTAATCTTGCCCCACGGCATAGCGCGCGATTTTGCGCGGTTGTGGGAGGTGTTGGTGTGCCGTGTTTTTGTAGTTTTTTATGACCACAACCGCGGAGCGGACACCGGGGAGGAGCAACTCGGGATTTTCTTTTAGGGGAAAATGGCGGCGCAGATAGGCCATGTCGCCAATATGATCCGTCTGTACCAGATCGCGGTATTCAGACAATGCGTCGCCCAATACCGGACTGGTAAAACGACAATCCTCGAAACCAAGGTTTGCCGCGAAATGACGAATGATGTCAGCTGACAGTGGGCTCACACGCTATACAAAATGAAAGATGATCCACACTATAGCCCAACTGGCGATACCGATCTTCATCCAGCGGTCTGTTAGTACAAAATCTACTAGGGTTTGGGTATTGCTTTTAGCCAACATCATATACAGGTGCCTGACCAATGTCGCAGCCACGATGCCGACCGAAACCAGGGACAAGATCAAGTCGCGGCCGGTATGGTGGGCCAGCAAGATTAGGATGGCATACACCCCGATGGTGCCCAAGGCCACCAATTTGAGAATGGAATCGAGTTCCGAAATGTCGCGTTTTTTGTCACGGGTGCGCTGGGCTTTGATGCCAAGTCTTCGGTTGGCCAATCCGGCGTAAGCCCCCAGAAAGGCCAGTGCCACCAGACCGGACGCACCCCGCATATCGCCGATGGCATTTGCCCCGATCAAAAAGCGTAAACAGTACCCCGATGCCACCAATGCAATATCCCAGGCTGCCCAGTTTTTTGCGGTGGAGCCATACCCCAAATAAAGGGCAAACGCGACCACATACCAAAACAGAACGCCTAGCCCCAAATAGCCGCCCACGGCCATGGCTGAACCGAAAAGAAACAACAACAGGACGACTCGGTTTCGGTGTACATTGTGCTGGGTCAAAATCACGCGAACGTGAAAATAGGAGGCTTGCAGCAGACAAAATCCACCAAATGCCAATAACCCCCTGATAATCCAGGAAAAATGAAACGGCAGCAGCAGAATCGGTGCTAAGATAAGGGTATTTTTGATCAGAGCAGGTTTGTACGTGCGGGGCAAGGCTTCCAAAAAGAGAGTCCATGCCTCTTTCCACTTGATCGTAACTTTCATGCGTTCTCCTTTCGCCCAGCCAACAGGGCATAGAGTGTCTCAAGATGGGGAATGGTTGCGCCTTTTTGCCTGGCAAACCGAACCGCATTTCCCAAAATTACTTCGGTTTCTAGCGGGCGATTGGCTTCGACATCTAACAACATACTCGGTTTATAGGGTACCATTTTTTCCGTATCCTTTAGGTTTTTATCAATCAGATCATCGGATATCTCAACCCCATCTAACCGCGCAAGCGATTGCACTTCGATCATAAGGGCCTGTGCCAGCTGACGGGTTTCGGGATTAGCCATTATCTCAGCGGTTGTTTGGCCATTGGTCAAGACGCAAAGCGGATTGTAGGCGGCATTCCACAGCAGTTTGATCCATCGTCGACGCTGGATGTCCGTGGCCAATTCGCAGGGGACGCCGGCCTTGGCGAAAAGGCTTTGTAGGGCTTTGGCATTTTCAGACATTCCGTTGGGATAGACGCCCAGGACGAGACGACCGTAGTCCGTATGGCTCACGTGGGTTGCCGAAAGACGAAAGGTGCAAACAAAGGCAATGGCTGAAATAATCTCATTTTGGGGGAATAACTCCCGGTAGGGCGTTTCGATAAAAATCCCGTTTTGGATCAACACGATCACCGTGTGCGGACCTATCAAAGGCGTCAAGCTGCGGGGGTTCCACTCCGGCGTCACTTTTGTCGTCACGATCAGGTAGCCTGCGGCTTTTTCTGGTGGGGTGGCGTACACAGCTGATGGACGGAAAACAAAGGATTTCCACACACTGTCGACCTGGATGCCGTTTGCGATTTCAGATTGAGCAGAACGGGCGACCACCGCAAGGTCCACGCCAGAATCGGACAGCATACCGGCATACAAACTGCCGATCGCTCCGGGTCCCACCAATATTACTGACGGCAAATTAGTCATATAACAAAATACTTTTGGAAGTGATGCCTTTCTTCCAATTTAAAACAGCCAATTGTCCGGGTTCGGCCATGTTCATTGCCTGATGGCCCAGTGTCCTGATCAGCGTAACCGTGTAGGCGATCCGTTTTCCCTCCGGTGTTTCCCAAACCAGTTCGGCACCGAGGTGGATCGGCCGTTTGACTTCCACCGTGATACAGCGTTCCCGAACGAAATCCAACAGATAGCCCGCCACGGGCTGCACATGCCGGGTTTGGCGCATGGGGTTTGCTCGGTAGGTGTCGGTATTATTGACCAGGAAAAATCCTGCCTTTTGAGGGCGCGCTGCAACCGCCTCCAATTGTGAAACGTTGGCCGCTTGGCCAATCAACACATGCTGGTATTCCGATAGGGCTGTCGGCAAATAGTCGGCTGACTCGCCGCGCGCATCGATCACCCAGCCGGACAGAGGTAATGCGCGCAATTTTTCGGCATAGGGCAGTAAGCACCGGTCAAAATAGAGATACATAAAATGGCCATGTTCGTTATCCAAGAAAATGTAATTTCGTCCCGGATATTCTGTATCCTGTGCCAAAATGGGCTTGTCCGTCAGGCGGTTATCGATAGCCGCCAGATAGCGTCGGTACGAATATTGAATGAGAAGTTTGCCCTGAACCTGAAGTAAAAAAGGGTATCTGGGAAACTGCCGTGTGATGGACTGGATATGGGTGTGGGACAGCTCGTTGGACAGCTGAATGGTGTTTGCCAACGACGTTACCGTTTCCAGCGCAGCGAGATTCGTTAGCCCCATTTCCGGAGCAAAATTGACATGCATATCAGGGCAGTGTTGTTTTAGCCAATACAACAGGCCGATGTCCTGTACGCGAAAATGGCTGATTCGGTTGGCGCGCATCAGATCCAGCAACGGTTCCAGAGTCGGAAAATCGGGCCCATGCATCATTCGGTCGCAGTTGATGGTCAACGTCGTGGTGGGGTCCGTGTCACGTGCCGCTTGAATGGTTTGGGTCAGTGGCGTTAAATCCCCGCAAGGCGGTAAAAAGGAACGCGCGGAGTAGGTGGGATGATCTAAAACGAGGTGGGATGCACCTGCCCGGATGGCGGTTACTGCTATACTTGGTGTTCCGGCAAAGGTGATAAGTTTGGCTTTAGAGGCCCTCTCATAAATGCCCCATGCGGCGTTATTCCTCGCATGCCAATCCTCACATAGCGCAGCTATGCTCCGGTGCTCAGAATGCCTTGCCTGAGTCATTTCTGAGACGGCCTTGGTATTTATGAAACCGGCTTTAGGCATATCGTTTCCTGACCAAATGCAGGGGATTAACGTCGCCCATCCAAGGCAACCGCACCACTGTGTTGGGTTGGCATTTTGCGAGGGGATCGCCGTTCACGTTGTGCAGGGTTTCGGTCTGCAAAACCTGCCATCCCGTCGTGGTCTGGATTTCTAGTGCATCACCCAAGCCAAACGGGGACCGGACTTCCAAAAAAAGCCCCACATCGGGAATGCTGGCTTTTACGGTACCCACAAACTCCACCCGTTTTTCGTATCCAGAAAACGCAGTGTTATTGGGCGCATCCAGTCTGCCTTCCAAAAACCCGGAATTGAATTGTCGATTGGAAACATCTGACACCTGATGTTCCAAATCAAGCCACTCCTGGGGCGACAGATCGGTGCGCTCCATCAGAGCGTCGATGGCCTGTCGGTACGCTGACACGGCATTGGCCACATACAGATTGGACTTCATCCGGCCTTCGATTTTGATCGAGGCAATGTGGATATCCATGATCTGAGGCAACTGGCGCAGGCCCATGAGGTCTTTGGCATTCATCACCGGCAGACTCAGGGTTTCGTCACCGTTATGATTTTGAACGTGATAATGATGGCGGCAGCTTTGGACACATCCGCCCCGGTTGGAGTCCCGGCCCGAGGCATAATTGGAAATGACACACCGTCCCGAATAGCTGGCACACATGGCACCGTGGACAAAAATTTCGAGTTCAATCGGAACCTCAGATTGGATCTGTGCACATTCCGAGAGCGACACTTCCCGCGCCAAGATAATGCGTTTGGCGCCCAGTTGGCTCCAATACGCGCAACCGGCTGCGTTGGTGATACTGGCCTGGGTGGAGACATGGGTCGGAATGGTCGTTAACGCTTGGCTGACACGGTGTACACCCAGATCCGAAATAATAAAAGCGTCCGGTCCCGTTTCGGCGAGTCGGGGCAACACCTTTTCAAGGCGTTCAATATCATCGTCAAAAGCAAACCCATTGAGTACCACATACACCTGCCTGCCACGGGCATGCGCCCAATCGATGCCTTCGGCCAACTCATCAAAGGAGAAATTATCCGCATATTTGCGTAGCCCGAACACGGGGGTGCCCACATATACCGCGTCCGCCCCTGCAGCGCATGCGATTTTAAGTTTTTCCAGGTTGCCCGCCGGGGCCAATAATTCTGGTTTTTTACGCATGGTTCATCCCGGCCTTCCAATGTGCCAGAGCCGCGCCCGACGCAATATGGGTTTCGGTGGCCTGTAACGCAATGCCGTAAGATTGGATGCCAAATTCAGACAGGGCGGCGGCTACCAGATGGACAATGGCTTTATAGGTCATGTTTTTTTCTCCCGACAGCGCGGCGATGCCGGCCTTGACGCTGTCTGACGCAGTGAGGGCATAGTTAGCCAAAACCCGTTCGGATGCCAGTGTTGGCGGTACCTCCACAAAATCGTCTTGGGCCACATCGTTTCGGATGGTGGTGACAGGACAGCGACGGTCCACCGGAAATTGAATACCACCCTCCACACCACGGACCAAAATGATGTCATCAAAGTGCCCGCAAGTGATGAGTAGTTGGGTCATCATATCGCGATAGGGAGGATGGGTGTAGCTAGTCAAAAGGGCATTTTTTTTGGCCCGAACCGGCGAGACTAATTTTTCTACCGTAGCCAGCAATGGCCTTTTCACCATGTCAAAACGCAACGATTTTAGGGCAAATAAGGCTGGGCAAAATTGCGATTGATCGAGATAAGCCCATCCGATCTGCGGATGGCAAAGGTCAGCGACCAGATCCGATATGGGACGTATCGGTGTTTTGCCTGCTGCAACTAGTATTTTGTAAGGATTTTGGCCGTTTTTCGGACCGATGGCATCGGTGCCATGCAACACAACCGGATAACCCATTGCAGCCAAGGTCGCTGCAGCAAATGGACTGACATAACTGTTTCGGTTCAGGCCGTCATAGCTAGCTGCAAAATCAATGAGTAGCGGTAAATCTACCGCGGTGTGGGTGGTCTTGTCCCAGCAAGCCCCAAGACATGCGACGTTTTCGTCCAGGGTTTCACGTTTGATGCGCTCGGCCTCCAAAAATGCGGCTTTTTGAGTGGCGGGTACGGCGTCGTCCAGCACGGCATCGAAAGCCTTTCTGGCGGTTTTGGCATCCAGGTTCTGATGGGCCATCACCTGGTGGGTCCATTTCAAAAAGGGTGTTGACGGCGCTTCAAACAAAAACCACAACGCGGATGGCAGCTTACGATAGCGTTGGGCCAAAGACCCATACCAAGCCGATTCGGCGTCACTTTGCCCCAGCATGCGGATGGCAGTCAGCAAGGTGGCTTGGGTGACGGGATTTTCATTTGGATCTGCCAACAAGATCGTCAATCGATCCAGCTGCTCCAAGCGCAATGGCTCACTCATCGTGGGCCCGGTTCCTTTTTGTTTAAGTATGTTGACTAATTCTGTGTGTGCCACCGTCATATCCTTATCAAAGCTGGGTGTTATTATATCGGACTTCGCTCCTGCTGAAAAATTGGGCCGTTGCACCGCACCGTTTTCTGCGATTACTATGGCAGTATCCGGATGAAAAAAATCATCGTGCTTTTGACTATTTTGCTATTGCCGGTTGTCGTAATTGCGGCTCCGGACTTGCCCGCTGTTCGTCTGGTGACACCCACGACCCAAGGCGTATCAGATCTGATGTTGGCAGTGTGGAAGGCCGCGGTGTCGGATCAGCCACAACTGGGTAGCGCGACTCATGTGGCGACGGTAAAAACGGTTGCCGCTGGCCTGTCGGCCGTTCGCGACGGTAGGGCAGATGTGTTTATCGGTCCATATACCCAGGACCGAAGCGACCCCACTCTGGTATTTGTGCCCACCCATATTTCCCGCGAATTTGGTATTTTGTTGCCGTCGAAAAATCCGAGTATTTTGGCTCGGATGTGGCCTTTTTTGCGGCTTTTCTTTGGAACGACTTTGGCGATGTATTTTTTGCTCATGCTCATGGTCGCTATTCTGATCTGGTTTTTTGAGCATCGTGAACATCCCGATCAATTTCCCCACAATCCCCTACAGGGCGTTGGTGTGGGATTGTGGTATGCCTTGGTGACCATGACCGCGGTTGGCTACGGGGACCGCGTTCCACAAACCTTGCCGGGCCGCATCGTGGCTTCGGTGTGGATGCTCGTAACCATGGTGTTCTTGGCTACCGTGACCGTCCTGGTTACCGCCGAATTGGCCTCGGTGAAGCTGTCCGTTGCCACGGACATTGCGTTTTCTCAGCTCGCCGATAAAACCGTGGGGTATGTTGACACCGACTCCCAGGTCAAATCCATCAGCATGTCCCATGCGGGTCAATTGGTATCCTTTGGCTCTTCTGCCGAATTGGCCTCGGCCATTGTCAAACATCGTGTGGATGCCGGAGTAGTGGATCGCTTAGAAACGGCTTATCTCATCCGTCAGGGCCGTCTAAAAGGCGTCAAGCTCAGCAATGTCATCAAAACAGGTTCTCCCTATGTGTTTGTGATGGGACGAGGCAATCCGAATAACGAGGCGGCCTTTGATGCCACCTATCGGCTAGAAAACCAAGGCACGACAACACGCTTGCTTCAGTCCGTTGTCGGACCCTAGCGGGCTACATCAAAGACCGTGGGTCGGGATCCAATATGAGTCTGACGCCGCTCGGCAGTGCTTCGGGTACGACGCTGACGACGGTGTGCAGGGGGAGGTCGGCCGGCAGTTTAAACAAAATATGCCAGCGGAAATGGTCCTGGATTTTTTCGACCGGCAATGGAGCAGGGCCCAGCATACCCACTGAGTCAGGTAACTGTTTGCGTGTTGTGTCAAAGAGCGTTGCTGCGAAAGACTGTACGGCATCTCGTTTTTTGCCGGAAATGATGAGGTTAAGCA
>CAYINU010000027.1:0-19960 GCA_964364855.1 uncultured Candidatus Marinamargulisbacteria bacterium
GGTAAAATAAGGCGCCTTGTAGCGGTGCAGCCGGCGCTCGGCCAGCACGAGGGGTTCCTCATAGGCGGCCATAGCCTGGGCATGGGTAATAAGGTCCAACTGTTCCATGCGGTCTAGGACAATTTTTTGACGTTCTTTGGCCCGGGCAAAATTTTTGCGGGGACTATACAGTTCGGGACCGCGCAAAATACCCACCAGCATCGCAGACTGGGCTACGGTCAAGTCCTGGGCCGACACGTCAAAATACAATTGCGATGCCGACTCTATGCCATAGGCATTGTGTCCCCAATACACCTGATTCAGGTACATTTCCAAGATTTCGGTCTTGGTATATTTGCGTTCCATCTGCACCGCCAAAATAGCTTCGGCCAGTTTGCGACTCAGCGTCTTTTTTTGATACAAAAACACGTTTCGGGCCAATTGCTGAGTCAGGGTGCTGCCCCCCTCCACAAACCCCCCAGCCAAAATGTCCCGAAACAATGCACGCCCGATGGAAATAAAATCCAGGCCATGATGCTTGTAAAAACTGATATCCTCGATCGCAACGACGGTCTTTTTTAGATTAGGAGAAATTTGGTCAATGGGGATCAACACCCGATTTTCTTCCTCGTGGAGATTGGCCAATATAACATTGTCCTGAGAGTAAATCTTGGTGGTTTCGTTGGGTATGTAGGTCGAAATAGACTCCACATTAGGCAGGTCTTTTGAAACAAAATAGACCAAAATGCCCAGCACGATGGCACCGATAGCACCACCGATAAGCAGAATCTTTAGGAACAATTTTAAAAACCGCAGAATGGCCCGCTGGTGATTCCGCCGGTCTTGATAACGCGCTCCGTGAGATCGGGAAGTTGATCGAGTCAGTTTGCCAATCGGTTTACGTGAGCGAAAAATCAAAGCGTTACTCCTAAAATTAACTGGCTAGTGTAGCACATGTCAGACCTTGAACAAGTTTTGCGGTCGAGGTTTGAAAAAAAGGAAAACCAGGGAAAGCCGTTTTTACGCCAGTATCTTAGGGGGGTTCATGATCGAAGCCATCGGACACATCGTGCCATTTGCCGAGCCGGTCGGGCATGTGGGCAAGGCACTCGCCGTTGACCAGACTCAGACTTTGAAACAAATCAGTACAATCCGCGACTTGGTCGAGGCTTTGGTTTTTCAAATCAGCAGCGGTATGATCTCCCCCAATGGACTCAAGGTCCAGCTACAACGCCTGGCCGAGCTGATTTCCCACTGGGGCCTCGCTGATCGTCCGGAAATCGGGGAATTGATTTCCAAGCTAGATCAGGCCATCAGCACCTATTTACAAACCGAATTGCGCCTCGCACCCACGTTGTCCAAGCTCGAGGAGGTCCAGGCTGCGTTTCAGTTATCCCCTGCGCGGATATCAGCAACCATCGACATGATTATGCTTCATCACACCGAAATGCTCGCTCAGGCGGAAAACGGCACACTGTCTATGCACGCCTCATCAGCGGTAACCTCGCAACCACTGGCCACGCAAGATGCTGTGCTCAAAATCGCGGCAACGGCAGCCGCAGCAGCCTTTCAGCAACGCCAGCCAATTGACGGGTTTTATGCGGTCATGGCAGTATCCGGCCACCGTGAACGAACATCGACCTCAACTGTCGACTACATCATTTAAAACTGCGAAAGAAAATATGGACTGGGACGCCACCCATGTTCTGTCTTCTGACCCTGTCAGGCTATTGTTTCGTGTCTATTCGTGGCAAATCCCCAGTATTACTTATGGCAATGCCCAAAGCCTGCCTCAAAATCCGGCCTATGACGTGGCCAAGCGCATCACCGGAGGCGGCCAAGTTTTTCATAGCCCCGGTGACATCGTTGTCGCATTGTCGGGGCACCGCAACACGCTTTTCCTACCCACGCCATTCAAGGAAAAACTAGCTTGGTTTCAGGACTTCTTACATCGCGCCTTATCTGATGCAGGCCTAAAAACCCAGGCCTCCTCGGCGCAAAATACCACCGTGGACCTCGCCTATTGCGCCACCTACCCCAACCCCTTTGAGCTCAACCTGGGAGCCACCAAAATCGTGGGTGTTGCGGGACGGTCATTGAAAACCCGGTTTATCATCCAAGGCATTATCCATCTCAATAACGGTCTGCTTTTTTTTGATCAAGACCCGCCGGCACAGCCTTTTCTATGCCCGGGCGTGCCGGACTATAGCCATCACCATACGCTCACGGTTGGCCAAGCATTGATTGATGCGTGGCAACAGGCGTTTCAATCCCCTAAAGAAACCCCCAAATAGCGAGCCGTTTTGATCAAGTAATTGTCTGGCGCAATTCGTTTTAATTCTCTGACTGCATCGGCAATGGGAATGGTAACCAAGGTGTTGCGTGCATAAGATACCATTTTCCCAAACTGAGCGCTGTCGGCCAGCTCAAAGGCCTTCACACCCATTTCTGTTGCCAGCACGCGGTCAAAGGCTATGGGCAATCCCCCACGTTGGATATGACCCAACACCGTCACTCGGATTTCGGCTTTGATATGAGATGCAAGTTGATCGGCCACATAATACCCAATACCGCCGTACCGAGACCCTTGGTCCTGGGTAACGGCTTTACCGTCTCGCGGGCGGGCACCTTCGGCGACAACCACAATCGCAAACCCCTCCCCATCTTGGATCCGGGACCCAATTTTACGCACCAGAGACCCCACTTGGTAGGGCAGCTCCGGGATCAAAATGACATCCGCACCAGCAGCAATTCCGGCGTGTAACGCAATCCATCCTGCGTCTCTACCCATGACTTCAGCGATCATCACTCGGTTGTGGCTTTCGGCCGTGCTAACCAATTTATCGATTGCCTCAGTGGCAATCTGAACCGCCGTTTGAAAGCCAAACGTAAAGTCAGTCGCCATCAGATCGTTGTCGATGGTCTTGGGTACGCCCACGATGGGCAACCCTTTTTCGAATAGCTTTAGCGAGATGGTCTGGGATCCGTTTCCACCCACGCTCACAACCGCATCAAACCCCATGTCTCGAATGCGCTGGATAAGGCGGTCAGAAACATCGTCGTAAGTCACACTGCCATCGCTGTGCTGGACGGGATATTCAAACGGGCCACCTTTGTTCACGGTTTTTAAAATGGTGCCACCCCGAACATGAATCCCCGATACCATGTCCGGCGTGAGCAAAATAACGTCCGGGGGATCTTCCAAAACACCATTAAATGCCCGTCGGCTGCCCCAAACTTCCCATCCACCTTTCATATGGGCGCTTTTTACGACTGCCCGGATAACACAATTCAGACCTGGACAGTCTCCTCCACCCGTAATGATGAGCATTTTTTTCTTCACGGCCATATGCCTATTTTACACCGTCAGCCGCCATCCCCATGCTGACACAGCCGGTAAATCAGGTTCGCCGCGTGGGCTGTAGCTTGTCCGTCTCCTAACAAAGGTCGGATCTCGCGTAGGCGTCCTTTGACCGCTTCAAATGCGGTGACATTTGATAACCATTTTGAGGCCGCTTCCGCGATCCGGTTAGCCGAACAGTTTTTTTGGATTAACTCCGGCAAAACCGGCCCATCCAACAAGAGGTTGGGCAATGAGATATACCGAACGCGGTCCCAGCGCTTTTTTAAAATCCAGTAAATGAGCGGAAACGTCCACGCCGAAAACCGATAACATACGATGGTGGGTACACCAAGTAAAGCATGCTCCAATGTAATGGTGCCTGATGCCGCCAAACTAAATGTGCACACTTGAATCAGATTTGCAGATGGGCCGGTGTAAAAGATCCAAGGAACCTTTGGATATTCGGCTACCCGCTTCTGGATTCTATCCGCATACAAGGGCGTAGAGATGGAAATAACAAACTGCAACTGCGGGTTGTGGCGATACAGCTTGGCAGCAGCAGCCAGCTGTTCCGGGAAGACGTGCTTGATTTCCTGCGGCCTTGAGCCAGGGAAGATACCGATAACCGGGCCTTCCACGGATAGATTCAAGCTAGTGCGCACCTCATCACCCGTACGGCTTGGCACCACCATGTCTGCCAAGGGATGTCCCACATACGCGACATGACCACCCAAGCGCTCAAAAAAAGCGGCTTCCGGTGGAAAGATGGCCAAAATTAGATCGGTCAGCGCCACCACTTGCCGTCCTCCGGCCTCTGTCCCCCACTGCCATTCTTGCGGGGCAATGTAGTAAACCGCGGGAATACGCCGCTTTTTGACGGCCTTTAAAAAGGCCATGTGAAATCCCTGAAAGTCGACCACCACCACCACATCCGGTCGTTCGGTATCCAATAGCCGAACCAGCGTTCGGTAGGCCCGAACGATCCGCGGCAAAAACACCAGCGGCTCCAACAATCCCACGGTGGACGCACTGATCAGGTCGGCACGCAGATCCACACCTGCCGATTCCATGGCCGCGTGACCCATTCCCACAAACTGGAGGTTTGGATCCCGTTTTTTCAGTTCAGTAACCAGTTTGGCCGCGTAGCGCTCGGCAGAGAGTTCGCCAGCGCTGATTAGGATCTTGGGCACGTCATAGAGTCCTTACATTGATGCATTAATTTCGCCATTGTACGATTGGCTAGCAAAGATGCAAACCCGTTTTTGGTTCGCCCTATGTTGTCTATATTGGGCTTTAAGCACACCGCTATGCGCCGTCACGCCCAATGTCGTTGCGCTTCTGGCCGAAGTCCGGCAAACCCGTGAGCAAATTCACACGTTGTCCGTAAACTATGTTTCGAGTGTGCAGTCCACCGTTCCCGGACAAAAAGCCGGGCAAGAAACCGGCCGCCTTTTCCAAGAAGGCAACACCATGCGCAAGGAAGTCCTGTCTCCCATGCCGCAGCTGACCATACGTACGCCGACGGCCCAGCTCACCATGGCCTTGCCAACCGGTGCAGCCCAGATTCAGGCCATTACCGGCAATGCGGAATCGGCACTCGAAGAAACCGTGGCACAGTATGGATTTTCATTCGCGGGCTCCGAAGGTGAATATGACATCCTCAAGGGGTCTTACCAGGGCAATGAGGCCACGATTTGGATACACAAGCACATGCACACCATTGACAGATGGGTTATTACGCAAGGCAAAATTTCTGTCATTACCATCGATCAAAAATATGAATGGATGGAAAACATTCCGGTCCTAACCGAGTGTAAGACCGTCCTAACTATGTCGCTGGGAGGCCAGCCGGCAACAGTATCTTCTATTATCAATTACTATCAAATTCAACTGAACAAACCGTTGCAGCCGGGCTTATTTTCCTTCCCGGCTTCATAACGCCCAAGCAAACGCGAGTGAGAGCCTGGCCGTGTCGCCATAACGCCCGGGGCTTGCAGCTGTATAAGCATAGTCCAAACGCAGGCCGCCCGCTCGCAGACCCAAGCCCCCTGTCATATAGTTCCGCTGGATACCTGCCCGCAAGGTGACCAGATTCCACAGTGAATAGGCCGCTCCGCCAGACCACACCACCGGAGCCATGTAGCCTAACGGAAAATCGGATTCCGCACTCAACACCCAGTCTGGGAGCACCCAAGCAGCGCCGACGTGTAATGATCGGGCCATGGTATCGACATGGGCGGTTTGCCAAGTGGAACTTCCAACGATGGCCGGCAACGAAGCCCCCAGCGTAAGGGCCTCAGACAGGCGATACTGCATCCCTAAGGTCGCCTGCCAACCAAACCCTTGCCCAGCGCCCACCTCTTCCAGCGCACGCAACTCTGCAGCTCCTGACAGCCCAATGCTCCATTGTGGGGTCAATTGGAATCCCAGCCCACCCGAAACGGCGTTGACCATATACTTGGCCATGCCCGTGATATCGACATCTTGGGTAACGAGCACGTTTTCGGAGGGGACAATCGGTATGTCAGCAACCTGCAATTGCATCCAGTGAATAGAGGTGGAAAGCTGATCGGTAATCGGGAAGGCATAGTGCAAAGAAAAAAGCTGGACCCCATCAAATATTTGACCCTGCATCGAGCCAAAATAGGCCTCGGAAAGGCCGGCTAGCGCTGCAGGGTTATAAAGTCCGCCATACGGGTTTTTGGGCAGGGCCACCACAGATTCGGCCAGAGCCAGGTCGGTGGCTGAAAACCCAAGCTGAAAAATAGAGGTCTCTAGCCCCGAAAAGCCAGCATCTGTTGCAAACATTGCCGTTGCCGCAACCAGACCAAAACTCACAACAAACAAACCGATTAGGCGCTTGGATTTCACGCCCCCATTTTTCCACACGTTACAAAACAGGTCAACATCAGAATAATTGACCGATATTAAAGTGTAAAAACATAGACTGCTGCCCCCAGGCCAAATCAAACCGCAACGCCCCAATCGGCGTAAAGAACCGCACTCCGATGCCCGTACCGGGCCTCAAGAGAGAAAAGTCGATCGATTCACTGGCGGAAAAGGCATTTCCATAGTCCTGGAATAAAACGGCTTGAATGCCGTTGAGCATCATCCACCGGTATTCCAGATTAAGGAGAACTTCTTTGGTACCTCTAAAAAACGCTTCATTATATCCCCGCAAGCTGGTAGACCCACCGACATAGAACTGCCTTGTGCCCGTCACGAAGGCCGGAATACTCTGGTAGCCGAAAAAGGTATGGGCGGCCAAAACCGTATCTGCCGACAATCCCATAAAGCCTGCCCAATTGGCATTGAATTCTTGAAAAGAAATTCCGCCCAAGTTAATGCCGGCAACATTTCCGCCTCGCTCAAATGACACATTCCAATACATACCATTTCGGGGGTTATTCCAGTCCAGATTCGGCCGGTTCTGCAATCCGGCGGTTAACGAGTTAATGTTGTAGGGTGTAAATTCGCCTACCGTAATCGGAGACACGCTTTCCGATTTGTACTTAAACAACAGCAATAGTGTTTCGGAAAAGAAAGGAAAACCAAATGCCGTATCCCACCCTTCCCGACGGTTATCAACTCGGGAAAAGTCCGGCAAGTATCGCAGCGTCTCGGTCCATGCATCCAAGGCCCAGGACACTCTCATTTGATTCAAAAGCCAGGGTTGATAATATCGTGCGGAATACCCCCTAACCGACACGGGCTGAAACCCAATTTGGGACTTGAGCGTCAACACATCACTGGGGATGAGAGCGTGGTTGAATACAACCTTGCCAAACCCCGCGACACTATCGTCCTCCTGCTCCAGACCGATATCGAGCAAATTGGCTTTTCGTTCCTTTACGTCGTAGATGATTTGTACCGTGTCGTTGGGACCTGGCTCAAAGGCAGCTGTTGAAATATCACTAAAATACCCGGTTTGCAGCAGCCTAAGCCGGTCGAAACGGCTTTTTTCAGCGTTAAATGGCGTGCCGGGCTGCATGCCTTCGCGGGTCAGCACAACCATGGGGATCTGGGTTACGCCACTAAAAATAACGCTGGAAATGCGACCTTCAAAAACCGCCACCTCCAAAATATTCCCTGATGTGAGGATGACAGACCGCACCTGAAACAAAGAATAGCCTTGGCTGTTGTAGTAGTCGTTTACCGCAGCAATGCCTTTGCGGATGCGCTCGAGGTTAAGAGGCTGCCCTGTCGGTACCTCCAGGCGCTTAACAATCGATTCTGACAAAAATACCTGGTTGCCCGTGACGATAATGGTGTTAATAACCGGGTTTTCAGTCACATCATAGGCCACTTGGATGCCCCCACCAGCTGTCAACGTCCGGTATGAAACCGCCTGGAACCATCCCGACAAATATAGCATCTCGACGTCTTTTTCAGCGTCGGTCGTGGAAAACGATTGGCCTGCACGCACAGTAAAGGTGTCGGGAAAGCCAATGCTGGACGTCGCGATGCGAGTCAGGCCGGTGATATTTATCGTGGCTACTGTTGGGATCGGCGATGCGGCCCAAGCGGAGACCGAGGTCGCTAACCAATACCCGATTATGACGGTGCGCCATTTAAAACTCATGGCTGAACTTTAAAGAGAAACGCGGCCTAAAGTCAAAGTCACCCAACTGCCGCACGTTGGAGAAGTTCAAGGACAAATTGCGCAAAAAGTAATAAGTCAGCTCATACTCGGTAAGCTGGAACTGGTTGACGCCACTAGGGGTCTCCCCAGACAAATCCAGGTTTGTTTTAACCCGCAAAAAGAGCTGGCTGTTGAGCAATTCCTTGATCAGACTGATGCCCACCTGATCCCGTAAGCTGTCTCCCGATTGGTATCCGACGGAGCGCAGGACACTACCCCCAACGTCATAGTCGATCCGAAAATCATACAGCCCGGTTCGCTGGGCCACATTGCGTTCAAATGGCCGGATGAATTGGCCACGCACATAATTTTGGCTCAACTGACGAATAAAGGCTGGGTTTCCGGGGTCTCCATATCCCGGATCCAGTTCAGGCAACAGCAAATGCACCACATCCGAGAGTTGTTGACTCTGGATGCCGCTGGTGTCAGACACTCCCGAACCAATGGTATAGGCCCGGACAAATTCCGCTCGAACACCTGCAGAATACGGATTTTCCAGCTGATACTCCAAAAACGAAACCGATTCAAGGCGGGTCAAGGGGCCGTCGATGCGCAATATGACGCCCTGGTATTCTGGCAACACGTTGGGAGAAGTAGGCTTTTCGATAATGGTTAGGGCGCGAATATCCAAAACCGGAACCAATCGTTTGGCACTGGTTCCGCGAATCGATTCTTGAATAAAACGCAATTGATTAACATCACCACGTTCTGCTCGGTCCTGTTGGAATGCCGCTTGCCGCTCCACAGTGAGAAGCTCAAAGCTGCGGTTGATAAAGTAAGCGGTTCCGGAATCCAGATTGATTTTCCCATCGATCCGCGGGGAATTAAGGGTACCCCCAATGGAGATGGGAGGGGCCCCCGCAGCCAACCGCAGGTCAAATTGATTGGCCAGTGTCGCCAATAGCCCTTCACCAAAAAGACTTCCTTCCACCCATACTTTTTCATAAATGGCCGCCTGAAGCGCAAACTTCAAGGATGGCTTGATGGTCCGGGCACCCAACGACGGTATGGTAATTCGGCCATCGGACAGGCCAATCCACCCGCCAATGGTGGGCCCAACCTCTGCGTCGGTGCCCACGACTGCAAAAAGCTGCTGCTTGGCGAGCTGGGTAAAGGCAACCGGATAAACACCTTTCACCGTTACATTTTTCAACCGGACGTTCCCTTGATAAAAAGCCGGAAAACTGACCGACAGTAAGGTGTTTTGAACGGCAAGATCAAAATTGATGCCAATAACGTCCGGAGAAAGTAATGTAAATCCGGTCAGCGCCATGGTTCCCGACACCCCTATTTTATTCAGCTGGACTTGCCCCTCTGGATAAGATTTGGTATCGTCTCCGGACCATTCCAGCGCCAGGCCGGGAAGGGTGATAACATTGTCTTTAATAGAGATGGTATTGTCCGAGGGGATCCGGAACGGCGACCTAAAAATCGTCAGGTCTGTAAAGCGGACTTCAGCGTCATGTAAGACGATTTCCGTCGAATTAAGCAGTGGCTGGCGCAGGGTTCCGGTTAACGCCAAACGCACCTTACCCTTGTTGGTTATGGTGTCGACGTAGGGATTAAAGACGGCCAGGACCCCGATATCATCTCCGTTGAGAATCGCTTGCATTCCCATAGGCCAATCCTTGAAACCATCATCCCAATACCCGGCAATCGGAAAGCGGCCGGTCAACAAGCTGGCATTGGTCCGCCCCCCCACTGTAATATCGGTTTGGGAGACATTTAAAATGCCACGCAGATAGATCGCCGACATGGTCAGCTGGTCAAACTGCCGGCCACCCAACTCTCCTTTTTTGGCCACCAACCCCACCGATAAACCATTGCCTGTGGGCTGCGCACCGCTGGTGAGAATCGCTTGTTGGGCGTAAATATCACCATATTGGAAGTCCGAAACGCCGATATTACTGGTAAGCCGGGCGTCCTTACCGGGTGCTACACAAATCGAGAGCGTGCCATCCAACTGCCCACCATAAGGAACCTCATAAGCCGTTTTGGCCGCCTCGGCGCGTTTTTCCTGTGCAGCCGCCACTTTGTCGTAATACCCCACCCAGGTTCCTTCCAACGGTACCGCATACACGGTCATCGGCATATTGGGCGTTGCAGGGGATGCCAACCGGGATCCGATCGTAAAAAGGCCTTTTGGCGTCACGGGGACATATATAACCGGCGGCGCAGTCCGACTGGTAGCCGCCTGTGCAGCCCCTATAAGTGCCCCCAGATCAGACAACCGAATATCATCGGCCTGAAGCGCAAGATCGCATGACAAGTTCAAATATGGATTTTCGTCGTCAAAGGAAACTTTGGACAGGTCCAAAAAGCCAGACACGCCCAATGTGCCTTTCCCTACACCGAACTGGAGGCTGGTCGAGGTGAGTTTGCGGTTGGCGTACTGGATATTCCCCGTTACGCGCGGCAAGGCGATGCGGTTGTATTCGAAGACGGGAAAGGCCACTGTTACGTTTACAGAGGGTTGTTTAAACGTGCCCCCGACAGAACCCCAAATGGTGCCTTCTCCGAGAACCTGACCCCACTTTCGCGTGGAGGGGGTCAGATCGCTCAGGCGCAAATAGCTGCCCGGCAAAATATCCAGGGCTAGTTTTCCTGCCTCGCTAATTCGTCCCTTCAGGTGGACATTGGTGGTTCCCACCTCAACCTGGGTGCGGTTAATGGTGAATCCCGCGCGATTCCAGGCACCTTCTGCAGTCCATCTATCAAAGGGCTGGCCCAGCGCCCGCCCACTTTCAACGGTGATGACCCCATCCACATCCATACGGGAAATCAATGGCAAATTGGGGCTGTCTGCCCCAGCCCGATGCCGAACTGCGGCCTGTAGTGACACGATGCCTGTCGCATCCTGTAGGGACGGGATCATCCATGATTGGACAATCGACCCTGTCGATACATGCAGGTTCTGCGCCCGAATCTCAAGTTGTTGGGGCACGCCTTGTTTGATGTTGCCAATGGCGGAAAATGACTCGATGGGGTTTTGTAACTCCACTTTCTGGAGATCCACATCCCCCTTATCCCACCGAAAGGTTGCCGAGCCTGATGCCACCCAGTAGTCATATAGATTCCAGTCGCTAATCGTCATGTCCAAACTCGCTTGGATGGCTTGGAGCGGCTGGCTCCAAAAGAGCGCGTCCAGCACCCCGGATACCTGCCCAGACAACTGCGGCAAAGTACCCCTGTGAGAGCCGCGGGGATTGCCCACATCTTTTAGCCCGACATCGGTTCCGGAAAATGAGAAATTAAGAGCGTATAAATCTGAAATTTGACCGTCAAAAGCCAGTGGCGAATTGCTGCCGTTTAGCTGCATTTGGCCGTTGGCGATGGCAATATCCGAGGTATTTAAGACTCGAAAGGGGATATTCAGGCGTGAAATGGATTGCTGAAATGCAACCATATCCGACGACTGCAATGATACATGACCTGAAAAGTCGCGTAGTGTGCCATTCAAACTAACCTGAGCACCGAATCCACCGCCAAGATATTCTGAAACGGCGGGAAATACACGATCAATTTCACCACCCGACAAGTCCAACGCAGCCCGCAATTTGGGGCTGGAGGCATTAAAATCAATATCGCCTTGCCCCCGGAGTTGGCCGCCATACAGCATCCCCGTCAGCAGGGCATAGTTCAGATGATGGTGCTGATAAGTAAAATGAGTCGTATTTTGCGATACTGGAAATGCGTAGACTTGGGCCTCGCTTTGCACCGACCCTTCGACAAGCGGATCCGTTAACGCACCCGACACCATGAGTTGGGCCACTGCCGGCCCACTGTATTTCCACTCGGCTGTGGAGGGAAACAACGCCTTCAGAGACACCAAATCAAAGGCCTCGGTCTGGACGGCCATTTGAATCGTAGCGGCATGAAATTGAATTTTGCCGTTGATAGAGAGAGGAATGCCATTGGCTTTGGCACCTGCCCATTCGACCCAGGCCTGATCCTGATCCACACGCAGTCTGGCATTCACCTCTTCAAAGGCCGGTGGAAACATTGGCATTTGAAAGTGTGCGTCTTGGACGGTCAGTTTTAGCTGCGGCGTAAAAGGCAAGCCTCCTGGCGGCGGGTGGGGCAGAGCGGTGATCATGCCAGATACAAACAAATTTCCAGTGGGAATGTGATACCCATCAAAGGGGAACACATACTCCCCCCACCGGCCAAGCGCCATCGGTTTTACCTCAAATCGAAATTGATACCCGCCTTTAAGCATATTGGCAAAGCCACCAAACACGGCATCGGTACCATGATCAATTTGGCCGGAAAGTTGAATAGCCATTCGTTCGGGATTGGCAAAATCAATCACCCCGGTCGCCGTGTCTATCGGGGCATGGAAAGGGGCAGGGGGGGCGCGCACACCAAACCCATGATAATCCCAGTAATCCCCATGCAAATTCCGAACAATGATCTTTCCTCGAAAGGTGAGTGGGGGAGGCACAGGCTTTTTCGGGTCCAGCGGCGGGGCAATAAATTCAAAAAAGTTCCATCGGTTGTCCGCATCATGGACAAATTGCAAGTCAATATCTTCCAGGATGAGGGTCCGAATGGCTGGCATAATATCTCGGGAATGGGCAATGATGTCCAACAGCGTGTAGGTGACCTGAACATGGCGAATTTTGAACAGATAATTTTGGGTGTTCACCGTGTCCATCAAAACCACATCATGGAATATGGCCGAGTTGATCAGGTTTCCGGTCATGCTTCGGATATGCACCGGCCGCTGAAAGGCCTTTGACAGTTCGCGCTCCGTGACCCCGACAACAAAGCGATGCGGCCAATTGGACCGGTACAATGCCGCAACAGCGATGTAGACCGACAGAGTCATTCCGACGGAAATAAGGACAGCCAAGCGTAGCACGCGGCGGAAGCGGCTCATACTCTTATCATAAACGGTTCGAGCGCCTGAGTTTAGTGCTAAAGCTGTAGGGCGCGAAGCACATCGTCTCGGGTAGGATCAATCAGAATGGGTGAAGGTGAAATTTCGATGGCCCGATTGGGGTCTTTTAAACCGTGGCCAGTCAACGTACTGACCACCACAGATCCACTAGGAAAGGGCTGAGTCTGGTGGATTTTGATTACACCTGCAATGGAGGCCGCGGAGGCAGGCTCACAAAAAATACCCTCGTTGGCCGCCAACGCCTGTTGAGCGACAGTAATTTGTTCGTCCGTTACCGCATCGATGATTCCCTTTGAATCGTCTCTGGCCACAATAGCCAGATCCCAGCTGGCGGGATTCCCGATTTGAATCGCTGTGGCAATGGTTTGAGGGTCGGAAATAGGATATCCTGCCACAAACGGTGCTGAGCCAGCGGCCTGAAACCCCATCATCTTGGGAAGCCGTTTGCTTTTGCCGGCCTTAAGGTATTCGGTATATCCTTTCCAGTAGGCTGAAATATTGCCGGCATTGCCCACCGGAATAAAATGAAAATCGGGAGCTTCTCCCAGCTCATCAACCACTTCGAATGCCCCTGTCTTCTGTCCTTCCAGACGATACGGATTTACAGAATTAACGAGCGTAATAGGGTGGGTATTGCAGATATCTCGCACCAATTTAAGCGCATCATCGAAATTCCCCCGAATTTGGAGAACCTGTGCGCCGCAAACCATGGCCTGAGCCAATTTTCCCAGAGCGATTTTGCCATCCGGAATCAATACCGCACATCGCATGCCGCCCCGAACCGCGTAGGCCGCTGCCGAGGCGGAGGTATTGCCTGTAGAGGCACACATGACCATTTGACTGCCGGCTTCTTTGGCCTTGGTAATAGCCATTGTCATACCTCGGTCCTTAAAGGAGCCAGTCGGATTGAGGCCTTCGTATTTGACATACCATTGGACGTCCATGCCCAAGTGCTGTGGTAGGTGGTGTAGCCGGATCAAGGGCGTATTGCCCTCGTGCAGGGTTACGATGGGGGTTTGGTCCGTAACAGGCAAATAGGAACGGTATCGCCGAATGAGGCCCTGGTAATGCATAAGGGTTATAGCATTGCGGATCCAAGGTCTTTTTTCAAGGCCAATCTCGGCCAGACCACGGCATGCACACTGTTATTTTGTAAGAGGTCCTTTGTAGAAGGGTTGGATATAAGCTTGGATTAGGGGTTGAACAAATTGGCCCGTTCGAGAGTTAAGGTACGGCCCAATGTTGAAATACCCCAATAAAAACAGCACGGGCAATAAAACCAATATGCCGCGCAGCACACCCACAAAAAATCCAGCCATGGCATTGAGTGGCCCCAAAAACACTGCGGACAGAATGTGGTCCAATAGGTTGGACAGTAGCACTCCCACCAGCACAACAGCCAGCCAGATCGCCATCCATGCAACACCGTTCGCACCCCAAGGAGGAAGTTCGGTTCTCTGTCCAATCCACAGCCCCATTTCGACGTAATGACGCATGGCCAGCCACAAGCCGATACCTAGGGCCGTTACCTGAACTATCTGGCGCACGAAACCAGACCGAAAGCCGGCATAGCCATTCATCACTAAAATAATGGCCACGGCAATGTCGACAAAACCCGACATGGCTATCTGCGAGACAACACGAACCGCTCTATCCGGGCCGAGGCTTCTTTGAGCTCAGGCATGCCTGTGGCGTAACAACAGCGGATATATCCTTCCCCACCCAGACCAAACACGTGACCCGGTACTACTGCTACTTTTTCGGCCTCTAGCAATGCAAGCGCAAAGTCTTGTGAGCTCATGCCGAGACTTCGGATATCGGCAAAGCAATAAAAGGCACCCTGGGGAACCGCTGTTTCCAACCCGATTTCATTGAGTCGGCCCACAAAAAAATTGCGGCGGGCTTTGTAAGAGCGTCGCATCTCATCCACCGACCGCTCGGTTTCGTCTAGCGCCTTAATCGCCGCGTACTGAGACATAATCGGTGCACACATAATGGCATACTGATGAATTTTTAACGCACGCTCAATGACATCGGCATGCGCACAGACATATCCAATGCGCCAGCCCGTCATCGCATGGGCCTTGGAAAACCCGCTCATCAAAATGGTGCGATCCCGCATTCCGGGCAAAGCTGCAAAAGAGCAATAGTCCGCATCAAACGTCAGTTCGGCATAAATTTCGTCTGAAATGACCCATAAATTGTGTCGATTGGCAATCTCGGCAATGGCCAAAAGGCGATCTTTTGGGATCACCATTCCGGTCGGATTGTTGGGGGATACCAAGATGATAGCCCGAGTATGGGGTGTGATCGCATGTTCAATGGCTAGCGGATCGGGCAAAAGCACGGTTTGGGCCGTGTTAATGGGCACTGCCGTTGCACCCGTCAATGAGATAAGCGGGCTGTAGCAGACGTAATTGGGCTCTGGCAAAATCACTTCATCGCCGGGATTCAGCAACGCCCGCAAGACAATATCGGCGGCTTCGGAAACACCAACGGTGACAATGATTTCCGTGACAGCATCATAGGCAACATGAAAACGTGTATGCAGGTAGCCCGCGATTTTTTCGCGCAGCTCCGTCAAGCCCCGATTAGACGTGTAAGAGGTCCTGCCGTGTTCGATACTGTAAACGGCTTCTTCGCAAATGGGCCATGGGGTGACGAAGTCCGGCTCGCCAACACCCAAGGAAATAATATCTTTGGCTCCAATCACCAAATCAAAAAACTGGCGTATGCCCGACGGCGGGATTTGTTCGACCTTATCCGAGAACCGCCCCGGGTGTCGGCTCATGGCTGGATGGCATTACGGATAACATTAGGGCCCTCACTGATCATGACCCCGTTCTCTTTGTATTTTCTCAAAATGAAATTGGTTGTGGTGCTCTGAATATTTTCGATGGGGGCCAATTTATCCGACACAAATGCGGCAATGTCTTTTAGGGCATTGCCTTCTACAACCAGTAGAAAATCATAACGTCCGGATACCAAATAATGGGCAACGACTTCGGAATGCCTACAAATCCGATGCGCGATGGCCTCAAACCCCGACTGCTTTTCGGGCCGCACCCTAACCTCAATGATGCCCCGCACCTTGTCATGAAAAGTCGGCTCCTTTTCCTCATTGAGGATAACAGTATACTGCACAATGGTGCCATTTTCTTCCAGATTCGCGAGTGCAACTTTTACATCTGCTTCGGAAACACCCAGCTGCCGGGCCAGATCCGAGGTGCTCTGGCGGGCATTTTGCTGAAGCAGTCGTAACAAGTCGTGAATGAAAGACATCTATGCCACCTGGAAGGCTTCCTTTTGCTCGTCAGACGGCCCAGGAGGTGTCTCAGATTCCTCAACGTGAACTTCATCCTCCTCATCGTCCATTCGCGTAGCCAAGTAGGACGCCTTATCCGATTCTGCGACAGTAAAGATTTCACAGTAGGCTCTTAAATCCAAAAAGATCTCGCCCAGGTGACTCAATTGACCGTAGCGTCTCCAAATCCGGTCAAAAAATTTTGTCATAATCACGTTGTCAAAGTTATCAACCAGGTCCAACATTTTTTGTAATTTGCCTAGCCGGTTAAGTAAAATGGTGTTGGACAACCCCTGACGACGTGACAGCTCGTAGTAGGCTCGGTCAAAAATTTCTTTTACCTTTGCACCGCGAACCAAAAGGTCACTCTCGTGGATACGCTGGGATGACGGATCAAACACGATAAAACCGATTAGGCGGCCGTCGTCTGGTATTTGCTTATAACTTTCGAACATGGATTCCTCCCCAGGGAACTAAAAACACATGATAAAACTATCGTACTGCTAAGGCCCCCTATTTCATACAATACACTAATACCGATAGTAATCCGGCTTGTACGGACCTTCAGGTGCTACCCCAATGTAGGCGGCCTGATCGGGGGTGAGGGTCGTCAATTTGACACCCAGTTTGTCCAGATGAAGCCGGGCTACCTCCTCGTCCAGCTTTTTGGGAAGTGTATAAACGCCGATCTCATAACGCTGACCCCACAACTCCATTTGCGCCAATACTTGATTCGTAAATGAATTGCTCATGACAAAAGACGGATGACCGGTCGCGCATCCCAAATTCACCAAACGTCCCTCGGCGAGCAAAATGATTTCATGGCCATCGGGAAACCGGAAAACATCAACCTGTGGTTTAACTGTCTCACGCTGAATGCCAGGATAGTGATATAAGGCCTCTACCTGGATTTCGTTATCAAAATGACCGATGTTACAAACGATAGCTTGGTTTTTCATCTTGGCCATGTGTTCGACGGTGATGACGTCCCGGTTTCCGGTTGTCGTGACATAAATATCACCCTGAGAAAGGCAGTCTTCTATGGGCTTGACATCATATCCTTGCATCGCCGCTTGCAATGCGCAGATCGGATCGATTTCCGTGACGACGACCCGAGCGCCGAAACCCCGCATGGCTTGCGCACACCCTTTTCCCACATCACCGTACCCACAAATCACAGCCACTTTTCCGGCAACCATAACGTCCGTGGCCCGCTTAATGCCATCCGCTAAGGATTCTCGGCATCCGTACAGGTTGTCAAACTTGGACTTGGTAACGGAGTCGTTCACATTGATCGCGGGGAAGAGCAACTCGCCTTTTTCCATCATTTGGTACAACCGATGAACACCCGTTGTGGTTTCTTCAGAAACACCACGCATGGACCGAACCACCCGATGCCAGAGCTGGCCGTCCTCACGCAATAACCGCGTGAGCAATTTATTCACAATTTGTAACTCAGCATTATCGGTGGGCTCATCCAGAATTTGGGGATTATTTTCAGCCTGATACCCACGGTGAATCAAGAGTGTGGCATCGCCGCCGTCATCGACGATCAGGTCTGGCCCAGAGCCATCCGGAAAGACCAACGCGCGTTCCGTGCACCACCAGTACTCTTCCAGGGTTTCGCCTTTCCAGGCAAAGACAGGAATACCGGCCTTGGCAATGGCAGCCGCGGCATGGTCTTGCGTTGAAAAAATATTACAAGACGCCCAGCGCACTGAAGCGCCCAGGGCAACTAAAGTTTCGATCAGAACAGCGGTTTGAACGGTCATATGCAGCGAGCCGGAGATTTTGGCGCCACTTAGCGGCTTGGTGCGCCCATATCGTTCACGAAGGGCCATCAAACCAGGCATTTCGTGCTCCGCGAGGGTCATTTCCTTTCGACCAAAATCCGCCAACGAGAGATCTTTGACTTTAAAATCAGAAGACATAGTCTGTTCTTTGCTCGCGATCTTTGTGCTCAAAGCCCACCCCTTCGATCAAATATCCTCCTATGGTAATCGAAGTTCAATGTTTCATCAAATGCGGTCAAAATAGGACTTGTGCTTTTACCAATACTCCCGAAATGTCGTAACTGTTGTTGTTACCGGGTATGCGGTCTCTGACCACCTTAATCACGCCCTCGCCTGACAGGATGAGTTCGTCCGCGTACTGGAAATCCGTTAACGGGTAGTGCGCATTCACTGAGATAGACCCCTCTTGCACAGTATCGTTTCGCGCCACGATCAGAAACGGCAGGGTCCGATTAGCCGCCAGTTGCAGCTGGTCCTGCTGTAAGACATTCAGACCCTCTCCCCAGCTATCTGTTTGTGCATAGGAGATATCGACGGTATATTGGCTATTTTTGATTGGCGTATACCCCATCTTGACGACCGAGGCATAGCCTCGCCGGTATGCGCCCAAATCGGCCTGCAATGTCTTCCAAACAAAATCATAAGACAGTGTAAATCCGGCCCAAAAACTGAAGATGACACCCGCATTGTATTGGTTGTCGTCAATACGGTCGGGATCCCCCAAGGCTGGAATGATAGTCTGAAAAATCGTGTTGCGCTCCGTGCCCGCCGTTAGGGCCAGCCACGACCCTATTTGCCATGTCGGCTGGACACCGTACTTGTAATTAGAGATCACCAAATGCTGGGTGAATAGGGTGCTCACATCGCTTTCAGACACATTGGTGGATGAGAAATATTGGTTCAAATGGTTGTATCCCCCAAAAGCCTTGAGTTGCAGATTAGGCAATAACGCCCAGGTCATGTCCACCCTATTTTCATTTTTAGCAAAAAACAAAGACCCGTTGGTTTCAGGACTAATTTGAGATTTGTCATAAAACGCGTTTGTATTTCGATAAAGGCCTTCAAGAGAAATCGGCGCAAATGGCGTGGCAAAGGCCTTGAAGGTTTTGACGTACACCCGGTCATTGTCACGGCGGACATCCGTCACCACCGATGCCGATGTATTTGATGATGCGATCTGTGTGGTTTGATTCACATTGCGTTGATCATCCAGCGTGATCACACTACGGAATGGCCCAAAGAAGGGCAGGGTGCCAGGATTAAGATCAAACTGATGAATGGACTTTAACATCGGCGTTGACTTGGTCACGATATTGGTTGTCGAAAACGCGTTGGTCGTGGCCACTTCTTCTCGAGTGCGGTTGGTGTAGTCCCAGGCATAGCTTATCCATGTCAAAACAGGGGGCTGGATACCCAACTGCCAGGACGCTTTGTTTCCCTGCTTTTCATTGTAGTTTGATGACGAGGTCGTTTGTGGCGCAATGTTGAATCCATTGGCAAATTCCACCTCATACGCGGCGGATTTGATGCGGATATTGGAAATGGGCGTCCAGCTGGTAATCGAGTAACTGTTTTGTTGGCGAAAAAATTGTTTGGCCCCGTTATTTTCAGAAATTTGTGTAAAGGCATTGGTATAGCCCGCATTTGCGCCCTTGAATGGCCCACTGAGCGTGATCAAGAATGGCAACCCGCTAGCCACCATGCCATCCGCAACCAGAAACCGCCTGACTTGGAAAGTAGAGTCTGTCTGCCGCTTTCCGGTTTGGTTCACCAAGTAGCTGTCGCTTTGCTGGACTTGATAATTCCATCGTGTCGAAAACCACTTGGCAGGGTCATAGTCCAATTGATTGGAGATATTTTGCAGGATTTCGTTATTCACCGTCGCTGTTACACCGACGGCTGTCGTGGGAAGTGCTGACACATACTGAACATCAACTGCAAGCTGTGTTCGCAAGGCATCCGTAAAGCTAACAAATGTATTAAAGCCCACCTCATT
>CAYINU010000028.1:0-19614 GCA_964364855.1 uncultured Candidatus Marinamargulisbacteria bacterium
CCACTGCTGCCTCCCGTAGGAGTCTGGGCCGTATCTCAGTCCCAGTGTGGCTGTCCGTCCTCTCAGACCAGCTACCGATCATAGCCTTGGTAGGCCATTACCCCACCAACTAGCTAATCGGCCATAAGCCCCTCCTTAAGCGAAAAACCTTTCCTCTCCCTGTCATGCGACAAGAAGAGAATATCCGGTATTAGCTCCCCTTTCGGGAAGTTATCCCAAACTTAAGGGCAGGTTACTTATGTATTACTCACCCGTTTGCCACTAACCTACTCAGGTATTGCTACCCGAGCAAGTCCGTTTGACTTGCATGTGTTAGGCACACCGCTAGCGTTCATCCTGAGCCAGAATCAAACTCTCAGTTGATCTGGTTATCCATATTACTCAAAAAAAAGAAAAAGACTCGCACTGAATTATTAGGCTTGTTATTTAGTTTTCAAGTTGAAGTCGGCTTGACGCCGCCCTGAAGTTAACATCAGGAGAGACGATAGTAATGGAGTCGCAAGGGCTGTGTCAATAGATATTTCGCAAAATGTCGAGAACATCTCCTACTTGAACCTCCCGCATACACGCCACACCAAACGGGCAGGCAAAGGCCAATGAGTGACGGTGCGCCGTAGGGTGATAACAGGGTGAGCAAAACGTCTGTGCCTGCAATCCATGGGCGCCGGGAATGGGGGGTAAGAATTCGGTTTTTTGCGTAGGCCCAAATAGACCGATCACGGGCGTATATTGAGAAAGGCCCAAATACAATGCAAGCGAATCATTGCTCACCAAAGCCGTACAATGACGCAACCAGATGGCCAATGCGGGGATAGACAATAGTCCCATGCCATTGTGCACACGGTCGGTACCGGATAGACCCAATTGTTGCCATTCCCGGGCATCCGCTGAATCTCCGACCAATAGGATTTGGGTATCCGGATCACCAGCCAACACCGCTTCTATAAGAAGTGGGAAGTACGGCCATCGTTTGGTCGTCATGCTCGAATACGCATTCCGTCCGCCAAAAGGCGCCAGGGCAATCCATTTCCCAGGTGGAGGGACAAAGTGATCAGTAGGCAAAAAAGTCGGGCGTTGAACACCCATGGGCTGACCGGTTATCAACGTGGCAACGGCCGCATACCGTTCCCACATCGACGAATAGGCCAAAAAATCGACGTCTCGGGTCAAAACGACACCCCGCTGAAAAAAGCCAACACGTTCCGGGATGCCCAACCCCTTCGCCCATCTGGAAAACCAGGCATTGCGGTGCAAGATCACCGCGTGGGTATAACGGCGTCGCCAAATGAGATAGCTCATCCACAACAACCGCAACGGATTTCGCGATATGCGATAGACCGCGTTAACCGCCGGGTTGCCACGAACCAGGCATTCGCCACCCCGACCCTCCACCACCCAACCGATCTGCGCACCCGTTTGGCGTTGGAGTGCGGTGATATAGCCCGACGACTGCAAAATGTCTCCGAGGCTCGCAAGTTGGATGATGAGGATGCGTTTAGGCGGGGCTGGCATCTTTGAAAGACTTCGCCGTTTTGAGCATGGCTTCCAGCGCATCCCAATTTTTTTCCTTTATTATCTGAATCAGGAGCGCATCTCTTTGATGCAATGCTTCCAAGCTTTTTAATATGTTTTCACTATTATATTGGGCAATTTGGACCCCCCAGTCCGGGTCACTTCCGGCACGACGAATGGTTTCAAAAAACCCAGGCCCCGCCGTCTTGCATATCTCCTCAGCATCTTCGCTTCTTGCAACATTTTCTGTGTACAGGGTATTTCGGATATAAGGCACATGAGACATCACCGCTACTAACCTGTCATGGTCCGCCGCAAACATGCGAGCGGGTTGAAATCCCAGATCCGCAATCCATTTTACAAAATGCTCGAAGCGACTATCTTTAATTGGCACCACTATATAAGGACGCTTTTCAACCGATACCGCTTTGGCGTTTGCGAACCCCGTCTTTTCCGACCCGGCCATGGGGTGGCCCCAAATCACGGTGTGATCTTCCCGGATTTTGCGCTTGTCCAATTCGGCGATTAATTTTTCTTTCACGCTGGCCACATCGGTGATGACCATCGGGTGAGTGAAATGGGCAGAAACGGCCTCAACCATAGGCACGACCTGCGGGATGGGTACACAGATGATGGCCAGATCGATGGGCGCGGTGATGTCGGATAACCGGGTTGTGGCTTGTTCAAATAAGCCCGATGCCATCGCCTCATCCACGGTTTCCTGACGCCTGGCCAAGGCATACAGTTTGGTATCCGGAAAAATGTCGCGGATACGATAGGCCAGCGCGCCACCGATCAAGCCGAGGCCGACAATTAAGACATGATCAAAATGTGGCGTTTTCATCTCCGTATCGGGCATTTATCCCTCTCCAAACTCCGTTTTTAACCAGATTTCAAATAAGGGGTCATCAAATACAACTTTGCCCTTCGCTGTTCCTTCATCCAGAATCTGCCTGTCTTTGAGCGCCTTGAACGCGCTGGCTAAAGCAGCTCCGCTCGGTATTTCAAATTTTTGCAAGAGATCTTTGGCAAAAACCTGTGCCTTCGACTGGGCAGCAAGACGCAAGGCCCGTTGTTGAATAGAGGTCAATGTATTGAGCAAGGTTTGGTAGGCGTAAGCATTTTGGCGAACAATGGTTTTTAGTATGTCATCTACTTCTTCTTGGCCCACTTTTTTGACCCCTTGGGCCACCAAATGAAAACCTGCCATTTGGACGTAATTGGGGCTATCTTGAACACATGCCCTTAGATATTGAATGGCCGATTTTTCAGCCGTAATGCCCACTTGCTCAAATCGCTGTATAACCCAATCGGTAAATTCTGGACCAAATGCGGGAAATTCGATCGGTTGGCAGGATCGATAAAAGGGTCTCGAAGCGTTATTGATCATGTCATAGATCATGCTTTGCCGCGAACCCGTAAATAAAAAGACAGTGTTTTTTAATTGCTGCATATGGGTCCGCAAAGTAGCTTCCAACCATCCGCCATCCTCAAGCTCGGCTACCTTTTGAAACTCATCAATCACGACAATAACCTGATCATCCAAAGAGGCTAGGCTCGCCAGAACATCCTGTATAGCTTCCTTAATATCCGTCTGCGCAGAAACGTTGGTAGAGAGCCCCCAAATGGGCTGTCCGACATCATCAATCTCCATTGAAAGCTTCCATTTTAATCGAGGAATGTTCTCAATCCATTTCTTTAGGCGAGCCCTCCAAGAGGTTTTTTTTCTGAACGAGCGAAGTATTTGATGCAAAAAATCACGGTGAGAAGTCACATTGAAAATATCAACAAATAGGCCGCTTCTGTTCTGAGCCTCTTTTTCATTTAGCAAGTTGAGTGCGAAAGATGTTTTTCCAAATCGTCTAGGACCGATTAGGACAGAGTGGATGCGGCTATCTAATAGCTGGCCAACATAGTTGGATAGCTCCGGTCTTTCCAGATAGTAACGGCCTTCTACCGGATCGCCAAATTGGAAGGGGTTCTTTTTTACTTTTGCCATCTTTCAATTTGTAACAGAGTTATTACCCATTGGCAAGCAAAAAAACCAATTTTCTTATTGCTGATAATCCCGGGAAAATGGGAAATTTTTTACTTTTTCCATCTTTTAATTTGTAACAAACTTATTAGTCATTGGCAAGCGAAAAACGGAAGCGCTACTTTTGATGGTCCGGCCGGAGTCGGATGGCCTCGCGTAGATAGACATGTTTGATCTGGGATTGGGGTTTGTCGGTATTGACGTGAATCAGGATACGCAGACAGCTGCCCAAGGCGCCAGGGACAGGAATCTCATTCAGACAAAATAAGGCGGTGTTGGTCAGTTCCAAATCACGGGCAGCTTTGGCCGGAAACTCAGCATTCAGATCCGGTGTCACCGAAAAAAAGATGGACGCTATATTGGCCGGATCGACCTGGTTGGCCCACATCATTTCCCGCAGCAGCTCGGTGGTCGCGCCTAAAAGGGCAGGACTGGTATTGGCTTCGACAATAGTTGCACCCCTAATTCCCCGCAAAGACACGATCAATCTCCTGTGTAAGGCCGGCAATAAACGGCCATTTGGGATACGTCTTTCCGCTCACTTGAAAAAGTGACGTTGCAACCAAGGACAAGGGTTCGGGAAAGGCAGACTGGTTAAGGTTCAAACCAATGCCGATAATAACATATTTGTCCCCGTGGGCGAACGGCTTGAACGTCTCCACCAGCACACCGGCCAGCTTACGCCCCTCCAACAACACGTCATTGGGCCATTCGGTCTCGGTGGCCAGCCCAGAAATGGCCGTCACCACCCGACTCACCAAGGCACCGATTTTGAGTGTGAAATCAGGTATACGAGACGCCTCGGCAATATCCGATGACACGTACGTGTAGTATAACCCATCCGGGGTGTCGGAATACCAAACCCGATCTGAGCGTCCGCGGCCACGCGTTTGTGTCGCTGATACAATAACAGCGTCCGTCACCGATGGCCGATCTGCGATCAGCCTTTTGGCAACATCGTTTGTTGAATCTACAGTCGGATAGAAATGGTATTCTCGCATGCCTTATTCTTTACAGATTCTGGTATCGGCCAGTATCGTTTGATCACGTTTTTTGAGGAGGCGCCGTTGAAAAGGCCCGAGCTAACATCCAAACTGAATCTCTTACCGTCACCCATTCTAATCGACAAGTTACTCCAGGTGGAAGACGGGTATTTGGTCGCCATCAAAAACGTCAGCCGCAGCGAACCGTGGTTCGCTAACGCGGGTCATACCTCCCAACCCTTCCCATCCGCCATGCTCATCGAGGCAATGGCCCAGGCCGGTACGCTGTTGCTCAGTCAAAACAGCGCGTGGGAGGGTTATCAAGTCTATTTCACCCAGGCAGATAACGTGCGGTTTTTGGGCCACGCCTTTCCCGGCGATCAGCTCCGGCTGGAAATTGAGTTGCGCAATACCTCTGGCGAACATGCGAATCTGATCGGTCGCGGCCTAGTAGACGGACGCACCATCTGCGAAGCGCAATTGGGCTTTTCTATGACGGCCAAACCGTCCCGACCCCAAATCCATCCCACCGCTTCCGTTCACCCCAGCGCGCAGCTGGGTAAAGATGTCGTGGTTGGGCCTTACTCGATTATCGGAGAAAACGTCATCATTGGTGATCGCACCATCATCGAAGCCCATGTTTTTATCGAAAAATGGACCCAGATCGGTGAGGATTGTCATATTTATTTCGGTTGCGTTATCGGTTCCCAGGCCCAGGACGTAAAGTATCAGGGCGAAAAAAGCTGGGTGGTCATCGGTGATCGCAATGAAATCCGCGAATATGTCACCATCAATCGATCGACAGGAAACAACACCGTCACACAAATCGGGTCAGATAATATTTTGCTCACCAGTGTGCATATTGGGCACAATTGTGTGCTGGGTAACCGCATCATCATGGCCAATTTGGTTAGCGTCGGCGGCCACACCCAAATCGGTGACCGCGTCGTCATCGGCGGCATGGCTGGCATCCACCAGCATCTGCGCATCGGCCGTGGTGCCATGGTTGGGGGATTGTCCCGGTTAAACCAGGACGTTCCCTCCTTTACGCTATGTGAGGGAAACCCCGCCTATGCGAGAGGCTTGAATGTGGTCGGGATCAAGCGTTCGGGGGCCGGCATGGCCACTTTAAAAGAACTCAAAACCATTTATAAGCTGGTGTTTCGATCGGAGATGAACTTGAGCCAAGCATTGGAAGCCATTCAAGAAACCAAACCCGTTTCGGCGGAAGCTCACGAAATGATGGCCTTTTTGTCCGCACCATCCACCCGTGGCATCGTCAAAAAACACATCGACAGTGAAGAATTCGGAGACCAGTAATGGACCCCAACGCCGCTGCTCCCATCGACCATGTGTCCCAAACCGAAGCCGAAGTCCGAAAATCCAAGCTGACACAATACCGCGCAGACGGCATTCAACCGTTTGCCTATCGCTTCGACCGCACGCACATGATCGCGCAAGTGTTGTCGGCGTATGAAGGTCTGACCGGGGAAGATAAATCCGAAACGCCCCTTACGGTTGCGGGGCGCATCATCGCCAAACGAGGTCACGGAAAAGCATTTTTCGGTAACATCTTAGACGATTCGGCCGGCATGCAATTTTATGCCACCGTCAATCAACTAGGCGAAGCCGCTTATGAGAAGCTGTTGCACCTGGACGTCGGGGATTTCGTCGGACTCACCGGCCATGCCTTTCGCACCAAACGTGGGGAACTGTCTCTTGCCGTTGAAGACTTTACTCTGTTGACCAAATCTCTCCATCCGTTTCCCGAAAAGTACCACGGCCTGCAAGACAAGGAGCTTCGCTACCGCCAACGCTACGTCGATCTCATCGCCAATCCGGAAGTAAAAGCGGTCTTTAAAACCCGTAGCCGGGTCATCCACGAAATCCGCCGATTTTTGCACGACGCGGGGTTTATGGAAGTGGAAACCCCGGTGCTGCAATCCATCTACGGAGGCGCATCCGCACGGCCGTTCAAAACCTTCCACAACGAATTGGAACAAAACTTGTATTTGCGAATTTCCTTGGAGCTGCCCCTCAAGCGCCTGATCGTCGGCGGCTTTGAAAAGCTGTTTGAAATCGGACGGGTATTTCGAAACGAGGGCGTATCCTTTAAACACAACCCCGAATATACGCTCCTGGAACTCTATCAGGCTTATGCCGACTACAATGATGTGATGGCTCTCACCGAGAAACTGATCTCGTCTCTGGTCCACCACATCAACGGGTCTTATGAGTTGGCTTTCCAAGGCACCCTGCTCAATTTTGAGCCACCGTTTCGCCGCATGACGATGCAAACCGCCCTGGCAGAGTATGCGGGTGTGCAAGACTTGTCGGTAGAGAATCTCAAAACCCGATCCCGAGCGCTGGGCCTAGATATTACCGGCATCAGTCATCGTGGCGAATTGATCAATTACATTTACGACAAGGCTGTCGAACCCCATCTGATACAACCGACCTTTATTACGGATTACCCTTGGGAGACGTCCCCGCTCGCCAAGCGCAGCCGATCCAATCCCGATTTGGTCGAGCGATTCGAGCTGATTGTGAACAAAATGGAAATCGCCAACGCGTTTTCTGAGCTCAACGATCCCATTGACCAATATGATCGGTTTATGGACCAGGTCAAAGCCCGTGAAGAAGGCCATGACGAAGCGCACTTGATGGACGAGGATTACGTAACTGCCCTGGAGTACGGTATGCCACCTACTGGTGGGTTGGGCATGGGCATCGACCGCATCGTGATGCTGCTCACTGACTCGCCTTCGATCCGTGACGTTCTGCTCTTCCCCCATATGAAAGATAAATAGTGTTGTTTCTTCATTCCATACATTGATATAATCCCGTTCAATGAAATTCACCCAACGATCTAGGGTCATCATTGTTGCAGCGGTCACATTGGTGGCAGCTATTGTTTACGTCAAAATTCCCATTCAGCAAGGCCTCGATCTCAAAGGCGGGGTAACCATTACCTTGCAAGCCAAGGACACTGCCCAACGCGCCGTGGACGCTGACGCCATGGCCGGTGTCATGACGGTCTTGCGAAGTCGCATCGATCAGATGGGGTTGACCGAGCCTATTATTCAGCAAAAAGGCCAACGCCAAATTGCGGTCGAAATCCCGGGTATTTCAGATACGACTCAGGCACGCAACCTGATCGGTCAAACGGCGTTGCTGGAGTTTGTCACTGCGGAATGGGCACCTGACAATATCCAAACCTTAAGCGCCGAACAGCAACGCACCCTACTGGAAGGGTCCAATGGACGATTGGCCGTCGTCACCGAAAAAGATTCTCAAGGCAAAGTAACCACCGAAAGGCCCATTATCTTAAAGGATACCGTGATGACAGGCTCTGACTTAAAATCGGCGTCTGCGGGAACCGACCAATATGGCAACCCCGTCGTGAATATCGAATTTACTGCCGATGGCTCAAAAGCGTTTTACACGGTTACCGCATCCTCGGTAGGCCATCCGCTGGCGATCTTATTGGACGGCCAAATCATTTCCGCGCCCAACATTCGCGAGCCCATTTCCGGTGGACGCGCCCAGATTTCGGGCGGTTTTTCCACAACTGAAATGAAGGATTTGATTATCAAGCTCAAGGCCGGCGCCCTGCCCGTTCCTATTGAAATCGTATCCGAACAGTTTGTCGGCCCGACTCTGGGTAAGGACTCGATCGAAGATACCAAGCGCGCGGGTTTGCTCGGATTTGTCGCCGTAGCCGCTTTTATGGTGGTTTTGTACCGATTGCCTGGACTATTGGCCTCGCTGGCTCTGGCACTCTATATCTTGCTGACTCTGGCTGTTTTGAAGCTCTTCCACGCCACATTGACCTTACCTGGTATCGCAGGGATTATTTTGACCATCGGTATCGCCGTCGATGCAAACGTCATTATTTTTGAACGGATCAAAGACGAAATTCGCAACGGACTCACGCCAGCCGCTGCGATTACGGCGGGCTTTTCACGTGCCCTCGTGACGATCTTGGATTCCAATGTGACCACCCTGTTGGCCAGCGGTGTGCTGATCTTATTTGGCACAGGCTCGATCAAAGGGTTTGCCATCACGCTATCCATCGGTATCTTTGTCAGCATGTTTACCGCGGTCTTTGTGACCCGTATGCTTGTTGATTTTTTGGCCCCTCGATTCCCAGGAAAGCTTTTCCATGTTCGATCTACACAATAAGCCACTTAAAATTATCGAAAAACGCAATCTCTGGTATGCGTTATCCTGGGCCATCATCCTGATCGGTGTGGGCATGATGGCGTATCGGGCCCTGCACAGTCGACCGGTACTCAATTGGGGAATCGACTTTACCGGTGGCACGTCTTTGGTGTTTCGTCTGGATTCCCCACCGAAAACGTCCACGGTGAAAACCTTGCAGGTCGTCCGGCAGGCGGTGAAGCCCTTCGGCATGGAAAAAAGTGTGATTCGCATGTCGGGCAATGACGAAATTTCCATCAAGGCGCCAACCCTTGATATGGGCCGTCGTGGACAACTGGTCACCGCAATCGAAAACGTGGTGGGCCCCGTGCAGCTCTTGGAAGCGGATCTGATCGGCCCAACCATTGGCAGTGAACTCCGCCAGAAATCGCTCATTATTATGGCCTTGGTTTCCGTCGCGCTATTGGGCTATATTTCCTGGCGGTTTGAATTTAAGTTCGGTCTTTCGGCACTGATTGCCCTGCTGCACGACGCGTTCGTGACCTTGGCATTTGCCTCGATTGTGGGTATCGAGATCAACGCGCCGTTTGTGGCCGCATTTCTGACCATTCTTGGCTATTCCATCAATGACACGATCGTGATTTTTGACCGTATCCGTGAAAATGTGATGGCCACAAAGGGCCATCATTCCTATACCGATATTGCGAACATCTCAGTCAACCAGACGTTTTGGCGCTCTATCGCCACCTCCAGCACCACCATGTTATGTGTACTGTCTTTATTGCTTTTTGGCGGGGCTACACTGCGCGAGTTTTCGATGGTGCTTTTGGTCGGTATTTTGTCCGGAACCTATTCCTCGATCTTCATTGCCAGCCCGGCCTGGGTCTCTCTCAACCGGAAATAGACCTTCAATTCCGAGAGTCAAAAAGATGAAGAAGTGTTTCTCTGTCTTCGTCCATAGATCGCATCAACGATTCACCCAAGGCCATAACCGCCAAACAACAAACCCCCAATGCAGTAAAAATAACAGGGCCTGAAAAATCAGCAACTCCCAAACTCAACATCAATAAGGCCCCTGTCAAGACCTGCCCCACCGCAAGCGAATTGGTAAGTAGTATAGCAATCACAAACACCACCGGCGCCGCAAAAAACAAAGGCGGCCAAAAAGCGGCAAACATGCCCCACGCGGGGAAAATGAGTTGGCGGCGGGGACTTTCAAACGGACGGAACGCCCAATTGTGCAATACAATAGTCACCAAGGCCAAAAGCACCCACCAGGATTGGAGACCAACGTTTGTGGACACAATCCAAATGGGCAACGCGCCTTTTAAAAATTGGAGCACGCAGGACAGGGTAAAAAGATACGGTTCTTTGGCCAGGTAGACCCGCTCGAACGGCTTTTCCATTTGCCTGCCGAGGCGGTAAAAATAATGGTAAGCTCCGTAAATCAGCAGGTCAAAGGGAACGGCGGAAAAGACCAACAATACCGCGGCGGTCCAGATCACAGTTTACCCCACATCCAGACCGAAATGGCGGTGGAGGGTTTCCAGCGCACGTCGGCCATCTTTTCGATTGACAACACAAGATACTTTGATCTCGGACGTTGAAATCAGATCCAAGTTGATGCCCTGCTCACCCAAGGCAGTGAACATGCGTGCCGCAACACCGGGCTTGGAGATCATGCCCACACCCACAATCGAGACCTTGGCGATGGACCGGTCTACCCGCACACCCTCAGCCCCGATCTCTTTGGCCACCGCGCTCAAAGTCGCTTCAGCCTGATCAGCCTCATCTTGGTTAACGGTGAAAGAGATGTTATTGATGTGGTTTCGCTCCACGCTTTGGACAATCATGTCGACATTGATATTTAACTCCGCCAGGCGTGAAAAAATACGACCTGCAACACCGGGTTGGTCGGGAACGCGAAAGATAGACAGCTTGGCTTCTTCTTCGTTTAAGGTAATACCGGTCACAACACGATTGTTTTCCATGGCGGCAGCCTCCTTTACTAGGGTTCCGGGATGGGTATTAAACGAACTACGAACATGCACGATAACCCCGTTTTCTTTGGCACACTCAACTGCCCTCGGATGCAAGACCTTGGCACCCAAAGACGCCAGCTCCAGCATTTCGTCATAGGAAATCTCTTCTAATTTTCGTGCGGTTTTTACGATTCGGGGATCGGTGGTGTAGATGCCGTCAACATCGGTATAGATTTCACAAACCGGCGCGCCCAATGCAGCAGCCATCACAACAGCTGAGGTATCCGAACCGCCCCGGCCGATGGTCGTGACATCCTGGCGCTCATTGACACCTTGAAACCCCGTAATAACGACGACTTTTCCGGCATTAAGTTCTTCCCAAACGCGGGCCGGATCCACTTTCAGAATTTTAGCTCGGTTATAAAAATTTTCGGTCACGATACGCACTTGAGGTCCCGTGAGAGACACTGCCGGAACGCCACGTTCGTTAAGTGCCATCGACATCAAGGCCGCAGAAATATTTTCCCCGGTTGAGATCAAAGCATCATATTCGCGAGGATCCGGTGTGTGGGAAATACGGCGGGCCATGGCAATGAGGTCGTCGGTGGCATCGCCCATCGCAGACACAACCACAACAACATGGGGGTTTTGTGCACGAACACTGGCCACGCGATCTGCAACTGCCTGAATGCGATCAATAGAACCTACAGAGGTTCCTCCAAATTTTTGCACAATAACGGGCACGCCCAAGCTCCTCGCTTGTGTAAGCTAATGGCCTTTACCGTATCCAAAAACGCAACTTGTTGTCAATTGAGGCTAAAGCCGTTGGCCTCTATAATGGCGTCTATGACATGGATCGGCGTAATCGGTGCCAACGGTGCCGGAAAATCTTCTGTTTGCGACCTTTTGAGACCAATGGGATACGCCGTGTTGTCTTTGTCTGATGAAGTCAGAGCAGAAGCCTCCCGCCGAGGCAGGCCTTGGGACAGGGATTCTCTCACCCAGACCGGCAGCGAGTTGAAAGCAGAAAAAGGCCATGCCGTATTGGCGATCATGGCCGTAGAAAAAGCCCGTCAGATGGGCAGCGACAACGTCGTTTTTGACAGCATCCGCCATCCTGACGAGTTGGCCCATCTGAAGAAAAACGGGGTCTATTTGATCGGTGTGACCGCCAGTCCCGAAGTCCGCTATGCGCGGATCCAGTCGCGGGGCAAAGAAACCGATCGCGTTGACTTCCCAACTTTTGTTTCGCAAGATACAAGAGAATTCGAGGGCACCAGCAGCGGCCAACATATCGCGGCCTGTATGGCCGCGTGTGATATTGTTTTGGACAACTCCGGCAGCCCGGAAGACCTGCAACATGCGCTTGAAAACGCTCTACAAAGGAGACCGGCATGAGTATCGTTAAGCTCCGCGACGTGCACAAAGACTACCCCTTGGGAGAGACCATTGTTCCCGCCGTCCGCGGCGTGTCCTTGGAAATTCTTCGCGGCGACTTTACATCCATAGTCGGCCCATCCGGCAGCGGCAAAACCACCTTGTTAAATCTGATCGGTTGCATTGATTTGCCGACCCGGGGGCAAGTATTTATTGATGGTCAGGAAATATCGGCACTATCTGATAATACCCTCACCGATTTACGGCTTTTTAAGATCGGATTTATTTTCCAGTCCTTCAACCTGATTCCCGTATTAAATGTGCTAGAAAATGTTGAGTTCCCGCTGTTGCTGATGAAACGCTTCAAAGAAGCCGAGATCCGCAAGCGTGCCCAAGAGCTGCTCGACCAAGTGGGCTTGGGTAAGCACATGCACCACCGCCCTGCGGAATTGTCCGGCGGTCAGCGCCAGCGCGTCGCCATTGCCCGAGCGCTGGTAACCGAACCTCAGCTGGTGCTGGCTGACGAACCGACGGCCAATCTGGATTCGCAAACTGGTGCCACGATTTTGGCGCTGATGAAAACGCTGAACGAGCAAAAACATACGACTTTTATTTTCTCCACCCATGACGCCGACGTCCTGAAGTACGCCCGATCCGTCATTCAGATCCGTGATGGTCAGCTGGTCGACACCGCCAATGTTGCTACTGTTTAAACTGGCCTGGCGCAATTTGCTTCGCCACCGTGGTAAAACGATGGTCATCGGCACCATTTTGTTCATCGGATCGTTGGTCATGACGGTAGGCAACGGCGTGATCTCGGGCATGGATCAGGGGATGGCTCGCAACATCGTCGCCCGGTTTTCGGGGAACGGCGTTTTGATGTCGGCAGCCCAGCAAAGCGAGTCGATTTTGATGAGCATGACCGGCCAAACTGTGGAGCCGATTACCCGCTATTTGGCCCTAAAATCAACGCTGGCAAAACTGCCCCATGTCAAAGAAACCCTACCAGCAGGTGTCGGATATGTCTGGGTACTCAATGAAACCGGCCAGCCTATCGATCAGTACCTGTTGGGTGTTCAATTTGAGGCCTACCACCATTTTTTCGGAAACAACCTGACGTTGCTATCGGGACGCCCTCTGCAACCCGGAGAGAAAGCCGTGATGGTCAGCGCCAAAATGCAAGAAATGCTCTATGACATGTCCAATTACTGGGTGCTGCCCCAAACCGGGACATTGGATGTAAAGGCCCTGCCCACCGAGGCCAAGGCTGAAGGTGTAGCTAATTTAGATATCCGGCGCGAATTGGTTTTCATGGGCTTGAGCCGAAAAAATGCTAGTCTGGATATTTTGTCTCCCGTGGTCGGGCTTTTTAAATTCAAGGCCTTCAACAGCCTGCTCGGTTTTTACAGCATTATCGACATCGAGTCGTTGCGAGAATGCATGGGCTACTACACCGCCGATGACAAGGCTGCCACGATCAATACAGAGGCACAAACCCTGCTGGCAAAAGCGGACGATGATATCGAATCGTTGTTTTCAACAGTGGCTTTGGATACCGCCGCACAAACCGGAAAAGTCGATCTTTCGGCATTGTCTGGCACATCTGCCGCCGTTCAATCCGCTATCCCAGCCAATTGGGAGGACGGAATTTTCAATGTCATCTTTTTCAAAACCATGGACGGACGGCTGTCCAACCGCCAACTCGCTGAGATTAATGCCTATCTCAAACAACACGACACCGGGCTGAAGGCCGTTCGATGGAGTACGGCCATCGGCGCTATCGGTCAAATGGCGGTGGTCATGAAAGCCATCTTGTTCGTGGTGGTCGGTTTTATTTTCTTCGTTGCGGTGATCATCATTATGAATACCTTGAGCATAGCTGCCTTAGAACGCATCACCGAAATCGGCATGATGCGGGCCGTGGGAGCCAGAAAATCTCTGATCAGTCGACTGTTTTTGACCGAAACCTTTTTGCTTTCTGCGGCTTTTGGGGGGGGCGGTATCATTGTGGGCGCCATAGTGGTCAAAGTCCTGGCCATGATGCATTTGGCAACCCACAACGAAATGCTGCAGATCTTTTTTGGCGGCGATAGTTTCCGACCAGCCCTGCAACTGACTGATATTGTAGTGTCGATCATCCAACTGTTGGTGGTAACGGGGCTATCTGTTTTGTATCCCATCTGGGTGGCCCGCCGTATTACTCCTCTAGATGCCATTTCGAGGGATTAGCGGATGAAGACCTTACTTTTTTTGAGTTTCCGTAACTTTATCCGCCAGCGTCGGCGAAATATTTTGTTGGGCGGGGCCATTGCCTTTGGCGTGATGATGCTGACCGTAGCCAATGCCTTTTCGGCCGGCATTACGGATAGTTTGCTAAACCGGATCGTGATTTATATGTCCGGTCATGTACAGATCAATATGATCGAAAACGGCCGCATCATGAGTCCCGTCGTCCGCAACCGCGATGAGATGTTAAAGGTCATTAAAAATCATGTGGAAGGTATCGACCGCATCCAGGAAGACGTGGGCGCTTTTTGCCGTGCCGTGGGCAACGGAAAAGGCGATTATGTTTACGTGGTCGGCATCGACAAACCCGATCAACTGGCCGATCAGATACGCGTCTTGTCCGGCAGTTTGAAGGGATTTGGTAACACCATTCCCAACGCCATGGTGCTCTCTGAACAAAAAGCCAAGTATCTGCAAGTCAAAGTAGGAGATCCGGTTCGGTTACGGTTAACAACCATCAATGGCCAGGGGCAAACTGCGATGGGCAGCGTTATAGCCATTGTCAAAAGCCAAAATATGTTTATGGATTATGCGCTATTTATGCCCATGGCCTATCTCAAAGAAGCCCTGGGATATGCCCCGCATGAAACAGGTGGCATCAAAGTAATTCTCAAAAATCCCCGCGACGCCATCCGCCAAACCAACTTGTTGTTTAGCCAACTCCAACCCAAAAAAGCCTATCTGCAGGCCAATATGGCCGACCAGTCTGTGCTCATTGTCGGATTTAACCGCAAGACGACACGGGCCGATCTGCTGCCCTGGATGCCTGATCTGCCAGCCAACTGGACACCGACCATGTCTGGCATCGTCATGAGTCAGGCCCTGGCCGATGTGATCGGTCAACAAGTCAACGACACCACCACCTGGAATTTCATGACCCAGCATGCAGGCTTGGCCGAATCGGAAGCCATTATATCGGCCATCACGGCGTATGATAATGGCCTTCCCGGCAATGTGGTATGGATGAATTCAAAGGACTATTTCAAATTATTTAATCCCAATTGGCCGGGCAACAGTCGCCTGATCGAGCGCTTTACCAATCTTCCGGACAAAGTGCTGGCGCAAATGGCTGACGAATGGTGGCTGTTGCCCCGCTCCAAGGCATCGAAAGGGTTCACGGAGAAATTCAAGGCCCTCACCAAAGGTCCTCATTCGCAAGGCACGCTTGACGTGTCCAGCATGTACGAAAATGCCGGTCAGATTGTCCAAGCTGAGGCCGTCTTTAACGGTGTCATGCTCATCGTAGGCGCCGTAATTTTCTTTATCATCATGATCGGTGTCCTCAATTCGTTACGCATGTCCATCCGGGAGCGCACTCGGGAATTTGGAACCATGCGGGCCATTGGCATGAAGCAGTGGCAGGTGCGCTGGGTCATTATTTTGGAAGTCGTGTGGATGACGTTGGCGGGATGGCTCGCGGGACTTGCGCTATCGTTTATCGCCATTAAGCTGTTGCAGCTCAAACAATTCAGTTATGACAATCCGATGAATATGGTGATGCTGGATCGCCGTCTGGTGTTTATCTGGACAGCAAGAAACCTGATCCAAAATTGGGTTCTGGTGATGGTTTTTGCCTTGGTCACGGCGTACTTTCCGGCGCGGAATGCGTCCAAAATGAAGCCGGCTGATGCCTTGCGATTTAATACTTAGGAGTACGCCATGAAAAAATCGGTCTTGTTGTTGTTTGTCGTGTGTCTGTTTGTGGCTGCTAGCTTGACGGCCCATGCAACGGTCACCACTGCGCAAATCCTCAAGCAAATGGACGATCTGCAAACCTTGCAAGAAGACGTTACCGCCAAAGTCAGCATTGTCCAGCAGGACGTGGACCAAGGCCAGCGCAATATGGAGGCCATCTTTTTTGCTAAAAACATTCAAGATCTCTTTTTGATCGTGATGACCCAGCCAGAGTCTGAAAAGGGCAATGGGTATCTGAAAAACCAGGATAAATTCTGGATGTACCGCCGCAATACCCGCACGTTTCAGATCATCAGTCGGGATGAGAGTATTGGCGGGTCTGATGCCAATGCGGGGGATTTTGAAACGCCACAATACCAAAAACAATACCGGGCCGTACTGGATGCCGCTGGCAAAGAAAGCATTCGGTCGGAAACCTTGGGCAATATCCCCGTTTACCGCGTCGAAATCGCCGCCAAGACCAGCGATGTGTCCTACCCCAAAAAAATTCTATGGGTCCGCCAAGACCATTTTTTGCCCCTCAAAGAACAAAATTTTGCCAAGTCCGGCACCTTGATGAGCACGCAATATTATCTCAAATACACGCAGATCAAGGGCCGCTATATCGCCATCTGGCAAATGGCCATCGACGAATTTGAAAAAGGCAACAAAACGGTGTGGCAGATCTCCAATATTCAGTTTGCACCGTTGGCAGACTCAGTCTTTACCAAGGCCTACCTGGAGAACCTGTCTAAATGATCCGGCGCTGCGCGGGATGGGCATTGGTTTTGACCTTGGCCTCCTGCCCTGCACTGGCGCAAACCCTCGATGAAAACGCCTTATTTGAGGACGCGGCAACCATTGCAACCGCCAACAGCGAGTCCATTGCGCTCTACAACACCTTGCAGTCGGTTACGTTTTCCGGCCAAATCCAAAATTATGGGTTGATCAGCCTGGATGGGGATGACCACCAATTTTTGTCTTATGCCGATACGGATTTCTTTTTGGATATTCGCCTTAATAAAGGCATCAAAGCCTTCGCCGATTTTAATGTGTTGGCTGCCTCCCGCGAGGTCGTTCCAGGTGCAGGAAAAACAGCGTTGGGCGTCAAGGAATTTTTTGTCGATATCCCCATGTCAGACACGCTGTATTTGCGCACCGGAAAACAATTTTTGTCTTGGGGCCGAACCTATTTTTGGAAACCGGTTGATTTTGCCAACCAGCAACAAGTCGATTTTTTCAGGCCCGCCGCCATCCGCGAAGGTGTGTATGGGTTGCGCCTGCATGTGTCGGAGCAAACCGACAATGTCTATCTGTTTTTCCAAACCGACGACGCCAATCGGCTGACGGGAATTGCCTTTATCGGGCGCTACGAATGGACGGTGGGCCATTCGGAACTGGGCTTATCCTCTCGGGTTCGCTACCACCAACCGACCCGTTACGGATTTGATTTTTATACGCCGGCGGGCGGATGGGACATCAACACCGAGCTATCAGCCAGCTATGGCACGACCCGCCAACGGGTAACCCAAAACAGCGGGGTGGCAACCGCCTCGGTGATCAGCAGGGAATGGGTGATGCAAGCTGCTGTCAACGTGGGCCGCTCTTTTGATTGGGAAAGGCCGGATCGCATCACGTGGACGACCGAACTGTATTACGACAGCGCCGGATATGCTCAGAACGTCCTTGCTGACCCCGTCATCGGACCGACCATCGTCGCTTTGGGGTACACGCCGAATCACCTGTCCCAATGGTACGCAGCCTCCTTTTTGACCATCAGTGAATTTCCCAATCACTCCACTAGCCTGAGTAGCAATATCCTGGCCAACTTGGTGGACCGATCCTACGTGTTTTCGATAGGCCTAACCTACACGTGGATCCCTGCATTTAAAACCGGTCTTTTGCTGTCCAGGCTTTCCGGCGCGTCCACCACGGAGTACGGACAGTCGGGCACGGCCTACCAAATTCTGGCTTCGGCGATTCTCACGTTTTAACTGGCGCCGATTGACTCCGCCGCGTACATAATGCAAGCTAAAAACCAATGGGCAAGCTCATTGTTAACGGTCATATTCCTTTGCACGGCCAGGTCAGTGCCTCCGGAGCCAAAAACGCCGCCCTGCCGATCCTGGCTGGCGTCATTTTAGCCGAGGGGGAAACCGAGCTCACCAACGTCCCGCGCTTGGCGGACATTGTCACGATGACCAGTATGCTCAATGCGTTGGGACTTCGCGCCGAGTTACACGCGGGCAACCGCATGAAAATCTGGAATACCCGTAAAGTCCGCCACCTCGCCCCTTACGATCTGGTAACGTCAATGCGGGCATCCTTTTTTGTTGCGGGACCGATTCTGGCCCGAACCGGATTTGCCAAGGTTCCTTTACCCGGGGGATGTGCCATCGGCACCCGTCCGGTAGATATCCACCTTAAGGGCTTTCAAGCGTTGGGTGCTGCCATTTCAATTGAGCATGGGTTTGTGGAACTGAAAGCCAAAAAGCTCGTCGGCACCCGCATCCGCCTGGACTTTCCCTCCGTGGGCGCCACTGAAAATATTATGATGGCCGGCACATTGGCCGAAGGCACCACCATAATCAACAACGCCGCGCAAGAACCCGAAATTGTCGATTTGGGGAATTTTTTAATTAGTGCTGGGGCTACCATCGAGGGATTGGGAACACCCGAAATCACCATTCACGGCACCACCAAACTGCGCGGTACCTCCCACCGCGTGATCCCCGATCGCATCGAGGCCGGTTCGTTACTCATCGCTGGACCCATCACGGGCGGCGATGTCACTGTCGAAAATGCGGTTGCCAATGACCTGCGTCCCCTGTTGGACAAACTCATCGAGGCGGGAGTGGGCATCGAGGAAAAGCCCAACAATGTGATCCGTGCCTATGCCAAAGGCCGCTTTTCAGGGGTGCGTATCGAAACCGAACCGTTCCCCGGATTCCCTACCGACATGCAGGCGCAAATGATGTCCCTTTTGACCCTAGCCAACGGCCCGAGCATCGTGGCCGAAAGTATATTTGAAAACCGGTTTATGCATGCCAATGAATTGATGCGTATGGGCGCCAACATTAAAATCGAGAACCGCTATGCCATCATCGAAGGGGTACCTGAGCTCAGCGGCGCAGATGTTAAAATCACAGACCTTCGTGCCGGTGCCGCTTTGATTTTGGCCGGATTGGCTGCCAAAGGATCGTCCGGGATATATGGCTTGAAACACCTCAAACGCGGTTATGAAAACTTGCCTGAAAAATTGCGGCAATTGGGTGCCGATATCACCAACGAACTATGATTCAGCTTGCCTTTAAAAAATATCAGGGCATCGGCAACGACTTTGTTTTGATCGATGCCACAAAACCGAACTTTCCAGATCTGCCGTGGCACATGATTGCCAAACAATGGTGCCTTCCTCATTTCGGAATCGGGGCAGATGGACTCATCTTGGCCCTGCCCTCTCAAAACGCCGACTTTGTGATGAAAATTTTTAATGCGGACGGCTCCGAATCCGCACAGTGCGGCAACGGCATCCGCTGTTTCACGCGATTTGTTGTCGAAAACGGGCTGACTGCCAAGTCCGCATTGTCCGTGGAAACAA
>CAYINU010000029.1:0-2359 GCA_964364855.1 uncultured Candidatus Marinamargulisbacteria bacterium
GCCGGTATCAAGTTCAAAGACGCCGAGCTCATCGGCTATCCGTACCAGGTGGTGGTTGGCAAAAAATCCATTGAAACAGGCCTGATCGAGATCAAAAACCGACGCACCGGCGAAACGGTCGCGGTGTCGGCGGAGGCTGTTGTCGACCATTTGTGCCCACTATGTGCTTAACTATTAGTAGATGACACTTACACTTTTGTCCGCTGTTGCGTTGTTGGCTGTGGTGTTATTCAGCCAGCCAAGTTCCCCGCCAGGGGAGAAAAATGTGGCCCGCACCGATGCGCCGGTGACCACCGTATCGTCTGTGCGGACCGCACCTCTACTGCCAAAGGGTGAATACCCCAGCCTCGAGTCCCCATCGGACAAGGATGCCGATTACCAGGTCATTCTGGCCTTTGTTCAAAAAACGCATAAGAAAATACCAGAAGATGAAGCGGCGGATATTGTCCGCCATTTGGTCGAGTATGCGCATCAAAACCAGGTGGATCCGAAGTTTGCGGCTGCTCTGATGGCCAGAGAATCATCATTTAACAAACGGGCAATCAGTGCCACGGGTGCCAAGGGTTTGGGACAGATAAAAGACTTCAATTTTCCGGCCCTAAATATTACGGATCCGTTCGATATCGAGCAGAATGTCGGGGGTACGCTTTCCTATCTAAAGGCCATGCTCAACGAGTGGTCCGCAGTGACAGCGACGGGTGAGAAGGCCGGCCTGGCTCTGTCCTCGTATTTTAGGGGTATCGGCGCGATGAGGCGGGACGGTGGGCAGGTCGATGAAAAGACCCAACGCTATGTCGATGACATTTTGTCCGACTACGAAAGTCTTTTGACCCAGCGGGAGGTTTTGTACTCACCGATGGCGTCTACACCTCCCGAAAATTGAGTTCAAGTTGCGAATTTTGAACGAATAGTGTAAAATCCGCCATTACTTCAACTGCCCTCGAACAAGGGGGATCCCCAAGCTCCATTGACGGGCTTTGCACTGTTGATAAATCTCATTTTTTTTGATGTGAAGGAGGATCGTAATGGCCGAAGGTACGAAATTAGGTGAATACTCCAACGATCTACGGTTTAACCCTGCGGTGTCGGTAGATCTTGGTCAGGAGGCCGAACAGTTAACCGGTACTCGCATAGGCGAAATGTCCGAGTTCGAAAAAAGCCTGTATACCCAAGAAGAACTGGCAAAAAAACAACAGGAAGCTGAGAAGGCTCGCCAGGTTCGCGAAGCCGTGCGCCGCGAAATGGAAGCCGGCGAAACGGGCCGTGAAGCAAGAAAGGCATCGCTTGGCGATTCCGATCTGTTTGCGGACGAGTTCGAAAGCTTTCTGGACTACAAAGAGGGCGACGTGGTCAAAGGCGTCGTCCGTGGCATGGCCAAGGGAGGCCTATTGGTTGACTTTGGTTACAAAGCGGATGGTTTTGTCCCCAGCAATGAAATTTCTGATGACGCCAATATTTCTTTGGAAACCGTAAAGCCCGGAGAAGAGATTGATGTCTACATTGAACGACTGGAAACCAAGGAAGGTTGCTCCATCCTATCGATGAAGCGTGCGGAGTACGAAGTGGCATGGAACCAAATTATGACCATCGCCAAGACCAAAGAAATGATCGATGTTCGGGTTGTCTCTCGCGTCGAAGGCGGATTCGTAGCCGAATATTATGGGATTCGCGGGTTTATTCCTGCCTCCCATATCATTACGGATTCTCCGGAAGATGCCGAAAGCTTGGTTGGTCAGGACATTACGGTCGTGGTATTGCAAGCAGACCGCAAACGCCGGAAAGTGGTTTTTTCGAATAAATTGGCGCGTCAGCGCTCTTCTCGCGGAGATGCTCGCAAGGTGCTGGAGTCGATTCAGGTGGGCGAGACCCGTAAGGGCACCGTTTCCAGCATCAAGGATTTTGGTGCGTTCGTGGATATTGGCGGTGTCGAGGGATTGGTTCACATCTCCGAACTGTCCTGGGCACGGGTCAATCATCCCTCCGAGGTCGTGAAAGTCGGCGACGAGGTAAATACCTTCATCTTGGGCGTGGACAAGGAAACCCGCAAGATCTCCCTGGGTATGAAGCAGCTACAGCCCGATCCGTGGGTGACAGTCAACGAAAAATATCATGTCGGCCAAGTGGTCACCGGAACCATTTCCCGCATCGTGAACTTCGGCGCGTTTATGCAATTGGAAAAAGACCTTGAAGGCCTGATTCACATTTCCGAACTGTCCAACGAACGTGTGGGCAAAGTCGAGGATGTGGTTTCCGTGGGAGATGTGGTCTCTGCGCGCATCATCAAACTGGTGCCGGATGAGCAACGTATCGGGTTGAGCCTCAAGGCCCTCCAAGGCGCTGAGCATACCCCTGTTCACGA